>DATLDP010000072.1:0-14954 GCA_035525825.1 Candidatus Limnocylindria bacterium | reverse complement strand
GTCATCGAGGGCCGCGGCGAGGCGGGTCGCTGGATCCACCGATCCAACAACGCTGGCGGCCTGACCGCGGGCATCTCCAACGGCGAGCCGATCGTCATTCGCGGTGCCGTGAAGCCGATCTCCACCCTCGCCCGCCCCCTGTCCTCCGCCGACCTGCTCACCGGCGAGGCGGTCGAGAAGGCCCACTACGAGCGCAGCGACATCAGCGTCGTCCCCGCCGCGGGCGTCGTCGGCGAGGCGATGGTCATGCTCACGCTGGCCCGCCTGATCCTCGAGAAGATCGGCGGCGACTCCATGGACGAGGTTCGCGAGTCGATGGAACGCTGGCGCGAGCGCCTCGCTCGTGGCCCGAAGACGCAGGGCGAGCCGACGGCGGAGCCGGATGCGTCCGAACGGGCCGCAGGCTCGTTCGGCTCGGGCGGGGACGACTGAGCGATGGAGCTCGTCGTGGTCGGGTTGCCCGGGAGCGGCAAGACCGCGATCGGCCGGCGGGTGGCAGCCCGCCACGGCGCGGCGTTCGTCGACTGCGACGAGGAGATCGAACGGGCCGCCGGCGCCCGCATCCCGGAGATCTTCGCCGGCGAGGGTGAGGCAGGCTTCCGGAGGCGCGAGCGCGATGCGATCGGGGCGCTCGGGTCGCCGGACCCATCCGGGCGCCTGACGCGCGTCATCGCGCCGGGCGGCGGCGCCGTCGTCGAGCCGCGCAACCGTTGGCGCCTCTTCCGGGGCCGTCGCGTCATCTGGCTCGACGTTCGCCCGGAGGTCGTCGCGCAACGCCTCCGTCGCAGCCCGACCGTCCGCCCGCTCGTCGCGGGTCGCGACCCCATGGGCACGATCCGCGACCTGGCCGCCTCCCGAAGCCGGTTCTATGCCGCGGGAACCCGCGTCGGCGGCGTCGCCGAGATGGCGTCGGTGATCGCCTCCGTGGAGGAGGTCCTGGCCTCGGAAGCGAGCACCGGCACGGTGCTGCTCCGGGCGGATACGAAGATCGGCCGCCTGGTCATCGGCGACGGGATCCTCGCGGCGGAGCTGGACGCGGCACTTCGGAGCCTCGATGCCCGTCGCGCGATCGTCGTCTCCGAGCCCGGCGCCTGGTCGGCCGTTGGCGCGTCCGTGAGCGAGGACCTGACGGCGCGCGGCTGGTCGGTGGAGCGCGTCCTCCTGCCACAGGGCGAGGATGCCAAGCGGCTCGAGGTGATCGGGCGGGCGGCGAGCGACCTCGCCCGACTCCGGGTCGAACGGGGCGAGCCCCTGATCGCCCTCGGCGGCGGCGCGCTCGGCGACGCCGCCGGCTTCCTCGCCGCGACCTATCTCCGGGGCTTGCCCTTCATCCAGGCGCCCACCACGCTCGTCGCCCAGCTCGACTCCTCGATCGGCGGGAAGACCGGGGTGGACCTGCCCGAGGGCAAGAACCTCCTCGGCGCCTTCCACCAGCCCGCCGCGACGATCACCGACGTCTCGGTCCTCGCCTCCCTGGACGAACGCCAGCGCCGGGCCGCGCTCGGCGAGGCGGTGAAGATGGGCGCGCTCGGCGACGAGCGGCTCTTCGCGACCCTCGAGGCGGCGGGCGAGGCCACCGCCACCGGCGATCGATCGGCGATCGAATCCGGCGCCCTCGCCGAGGTCGTGGAACGCGCCGCATGGGCGAAGGTCGAGGTCGTCGTCGCTGACGAGAAGGAAGCGGGCGGGCGCCTCGCGTTGAACCTCGGACACTCCCTGGGGCACGCGATCGAAGCCACCGCGGGCTTCCGCGACCTGCTCCACGGCGAGGCGGTCGCCTACGGCCTTCGGGCGGCAGTCCGAATCGGCGTCGTCAGAGGCGTGACCCCCGAAGCGCGGGGAGCGCGGATCGAGGCGCTCCTCGACCGGCTCCAGTTGGGCACCGCTCCCCTCTCGCTGGGCCTCGATGCCGTCCTCGAGCACCTCGAGACCGACAAGAAGCACGCCGCCGGCGCGCTCCGGTGGGTGCTTCCGACCGCGGACGGCCATACGATCGATGCCGAAGTCCCCGCCGATCTCGTTCGAACAACGGCCGTGAGCGTGCTCGCGGGGCGCGTCGCCGCGCCACCCACCGTCGGAGCCGCCACATGACCCGCGTCCTCGTCCTCGAAGGACCCAACCTGAACCTGCTCGGGACCCGCGAGCCGGAGATCTACGGCAACCAGACCCTCGACGAGCTGCATACGACCATCAGGCGCCGCGCGATCGACCTCGACATGGACACCTTCTTCTTCCAATCGAACCACGAAGGCGCCCTGATCGACCGCATCCACGAGCGCGACTTCGACGCGGCGATCGTGAACGCTGGCGGGCTCACCCACACCTCCGTCGCGCTGCGGGACGCGCTGCTCGGGGTCGCCCGGCCGTTCGTCGAGGTCCACCTCACCGATCCGTCGACGCGCGAGGCGTTCCGGGAGATCAACTTCCTGGCCGACGTCGCGATGGCCTCGATCGTGGGCAAGGGCCCGGCCGGGTACGTGGAGGCGCTGGAGCTGCTCGCGGAGCGGCGCGGCGAGCTGCGCGACGGCGCCGGCCGCCCCGACCAGCCGGGCAGGTGAGGGATCGGTGACCGATCGACGTCGCGGCGGCGCGCCCAGCCCCGAGCTGGCCCGGTTGCGGGCCGAGATCGATGACGTCGACCGGCGGATCGTGGCGCTGCTGAACGAGCGGGCCGAGCTGGTTCGTGCGGTGGGGCACGAGAAGCTGGCAATCGGGCGGCGATTCGTCCGCGACCGCCAGCGCGAGCGCGAGGTCCTGCTTCGCGTCTCGATGGCCAACGCCGGCCCCACGCCCCAGGCCGACCTCCTCGCGATCTACCGGCGGCTGATCGCCGCGGCGCGGACGCTCGAGACCGCCGAGCGGGATCGCCTCCGGCGCGACCAGGACGGGCCGGGCGAACTCCCGAGCGCGTGAACCTCCCGGAGTCGCGAGTCGCCCGAGCGCCGGATGCCCAGTCGGTGGTCGCGCCGGCGGTCGCATCCGAGCCGGCCTCCACCTCGCGGCCGACGACGCGGTTCGCCCCCGCCCCAACCGGCCGGCTCCACCTCGGCCACCTCGCCAACGCGATCTACGTCTGGGGTCTCGCCCGTCGATTCGGTGGTTGGGTGCTGTTGCGGATCGAGGATCACGATCGCCAGCGCTGCCGCCCCGAGTACGAGGCTGCGCTCCTCGACGACCTCGATCGCCTTGGTCTCGCGGCCGACGCGCCATCGACCGAGGACCTCCGCGCCGGCCCGTCGATCTACCGGCAGAGCGACAACGGTTCGGCCTATGCGGCCGCGCTGGAAACCCTCCGGTCTGCCGGCCGCGCCTACGCCTGCGACTGCACTCGCTCCACCTTCGCGGCCTGGATGACGAGCCACGGCATGCCCTGGATCGGCACCGGCTGTCCGGGTGGCTGTCGGGCCCGCGAGCTGGAGGACGGACCGGGACTCGGGGTTCGTGCGGTCGTCGGTGACCGCGACGAGGCGTGGACCGACCTGCTGCTCGGCGAGCAGCGTGACCCGGTCAGCCCGGCCGGGGACCTGCTCATCCGGGACCGCCACGGCAACTGGAGCTACGCGCTCTGCGTGGTGGTCGACGACCTCCGCCACGGCGTGGATCTCGTGGTCCGCGGGGAGGACTTGCTCGAGTCCACGCCGCCGCAGCTTCGCCTGGCCCGCATCCTGGGTCGCTCGGAGCCGCCCCGATTTGCCCACCACCCGCTGGTGCGCCGGCACGACGGCTCGAAGCTGAGCAAGGCGGACGGCGCCACGGCCGTCGGCGACATGCTCGATGCCGGCGCGCCGCCGGCGGAGCTGTTCGGACGGGCCGCCCGGATGGCCGGGCTCGCGGTCCCCGCCGGACCGCTCGAGCTGGACGCCGCGCTCGAGCTGGTGGCTTCGAGGATCTCGAGGTAGTTGAGCGCTACTCCGAGCGGTCCTGCATCTCCCAGGCGTGGTCAAGGGCGTGCCACGCGATGCGGTGCGCGGCGTAGCGTTGGGTCCACTTGCGGCCGGCCAGGGGCCCGCCATCGGAGGGCTCACGGAGGATGGCCACGACGGCTTGGCGCGAGCGGTGGATGGCGGCGGTGTCGTCCCATGCCGGCGCCTTGTCCATGAGGCCCAGCTCGCGGGCGTAGTACCAGTCCGATTCGATGACGTGGGCTGCCATCTTGTCGCGGTCACGGCCGCCGCCTCGCGGGCCCTTCCGGAGCTCGGCCGGCGCGCCGGCGCGGACGCGATCGAAGGCGACCCAGGCGGCTTCGACGATCGACGCGAGACGTGTCGCCTCGGCCGCGTCCACCGATCGTGCGTCCGACACCGCTGCGCTGCCCGGGACGCCGAAGTCGACGCCGCTACCGCCCCTCGAGCGCTCGACAAGTTCCACCTCGAGCTGCTCGGGCAGCCCCAGGCCGGCGGCGCGGATCGCTTCGGCGTAGCGGGGCGCGGAGGCAAGGAGGGCTTCGACGGCCGCCTCCTCGGTCTTGCCGGAGCGCGCCCAGCCCGGCCAGTTCAAGGCCGAGGCGAAGACCTTCCTGTCGCCGGACGCGATGCCCACCGCGAGTCGCTCCGGCCTGCTCGGGCTCATGGCCCGAGGGTAATCCGTCAGGCGGGAGCGGCCGCGCCGGCCTCCCGCAGGCTCCGGACCAGCTTCGCGAGGGCCGGGATGTCACGCCCATCCGCGCCCAGCGCGTCGACGAGCGCGGACGCGACGATGACGCCGTCCGCGCCGGCCCTGGCGAGGGCCCGGACATGGGCCGGCCGGCTGACCCCGAACCCGACCCCGACGGGAACCGGCGAGTCGGCGCGAACCTCGCGAACGAGCCGCGCAACATCCGACGGCAGGCTCGTCCGGGCCCCCGTGACGCCCACGAGGGAGACGCAGTAGAGGAAGCCAGCGGAGCGCTCCGCGATCATGCGGCGACGCTCGGGCGGCGTCGTCGGGGCGACGAGGTAGACGACCGCAAGACCCGCCTCGCCGGCGACCTTTTCGAATTGGGCCCCTTCGTCCGGGGTGAGGTCGGCCACGATGATCCCCGAGGCGCCGGCCTCGGCGAGACGGCGGGCCGCGGCCGCCCCGTCACCGCCGCCGATCACCTGGTTCGCGTAGCACATGGGCACGAGCGGGACACGGGGGCGAGATTCGGCGATCCGGCGGACGAGCTCGATCGAGCCGTCGAAGGTTGCGCCGGCCTTGATCGCTGCTGCCGACGCTCGCTGGAGGGTGGCGCCATCCGCCAGCGGGTCGGAGTACGGCAGCCCGACCTCGAGCAGGTCCGCCCCGGCGTCGATGCACGCGAGCGCGGCCTCGAGGCTCGTCTCGAGATCGGGGTAGCCTGCGACCACGTACGGCACGAGCGCGACCCGATCGGCGAGGCGGGCCGTCTCGAACGCGGCGCGAATGCGCGCGGCGCCGGCGTTCATCCGCGACCCTCGTTTCCGTGGCTGCCGTCGGCTTGCCGCTCGCGCCACTTCCCGAACGGCCCCAGGTCCTTGTCACCGCGCCCCGAGAACCCGAGCACGACCAGCACGTCCGAGGGATACGGCGCGCCGCTCCCTTCCGTGCCCGCGAGGAGTCGCGGCAATGTCGCGATGGCGTGGGCGGTCTCGAGTGCCGGGAGGATGCCCTCCGACGCCGCGGTGAAGGCCATCGCCGCGAACGCGTCGTCATCCGTCGAAGCGGCCAGCTCCAGCCGACCCGCCTCGTGCAGCGCGGACAGCTGCGGGCCGACGCCCGGGTAATCCAGGCCCGCAGAGGCCGAGACCGCCTCGACGACCTGCCCGTCACGGTCCTGGAGCATCATCGAGCGAGCGCCGTGGAGGATGCCCGGCGTGCCGCCCGCGAGCGCCGCCGCGTGCCGGCCGGTCGCGATCCCGTCGCCCGCGGCCTCGGCCACCGCGATCCGCACGGACGGCTCGCCGATGAACCGGTTCAGGAGCCCGATCGCGTTCGAGCCGCCACCGACGCAGGCGAGGGCGAGATCCGGCAGGCGCCCCTCGGCAGCCTCCACCTGGACTGCCGCCTCGTCTCCGATGCGCCGCTGGAGGTCACGGACGATCGTGGGGTATGGGTGGGGCCCCATCGCGGAGCCCAGGACGTAGTGGGTCGTCCGGACGTTCGTGACCCAGTCGCGCATGGCCTCGTTGATCGCGTCCTTCAGGGTCGCGCTGCCGCTGTGGACCGGTCGGACCTCCGCGCCCAGCGCATGCATCCGGAGGACGTTCGGCTGCTGGCGCTCGATGTCCTCCGCGCCCATGTACACGACACACGGCAGCCCGAGGAGCGCACAGGCAGTTGCCGTCGCGACACCGTGCTGGCCCGCCCCGGTCTCGGCGATGACCCGGGTCTTGCCGAGGCGGCGCGTGAGCAGCGCCTGGCCGAGGGCATTGTTGATCTTGTGCGCCCCGGTGTGGGCCAGGTCCTCGCGCTTCAGGTACAGGCGGAGGCGCTCCGGGACGGCGCCGCCGGTGGTCGCTGCGGACGCTCGCTCCAGCACCGTCTCGGCGAGGCGGTCCGCCCGATACAGCGGCGTGGGCCGCCCGGCGAAGCTCGCGAGCAGCTCGCGGAGCTCCGACCAGAAGCGCGGGTCGTGGCGAAGCTCGGCGTACGCGCGGTCGAGCTGGTCGACCGCCGCCATGAGCGTCTCCGGGACGTAGCGACCGCCGAACGACCGATCCGTCCCCCACCGGCCCCGGGCGTCGACCTCGAGCAGGCCCGGGTCGACGGGCGTGGGCCCGGCAGCGAGGTTGGGGCGGTCCTGTCGAGCCGCACGGGCGCGCTTCGCGAACAGCGCGACCTTGAGCGCGTCCTTCCGTGGCCGCTTGCCAGCGACGCGGGGCGCCTCGACGCCGGATGCGACGTCGACCCCGACGGCGGCGGATGCTCGAAGGGCGTCGCCGACGCTCGAAGGGTCGAGGCCGCCGGCGAGCGTCACCGGGATCTCGCGTCCGACCGCCGCGACGACGCTCGGATCCGCGCGGCGACCGGTGCCGCCGGGGTGGGGGCCGCCCGACGTGTCGAGCACGATTCGCGTCGCGCCGGCGCCGAGGAACGCCGTCGCCCGCTCCACGACCTGGCGTGCCGCGGCCCGGACCTCGACATCGCCGAGGGCGGCCTCGGGGGCCGGCGGCAGGTGGATCGTCTTCCATGCGGGACGATCGAGGGCGGCGATCAGCTCCGGGGACTCGGCGCCGCTGAGCTGGATCGCGTCCGCGTCAAGGGCCCGGGCGAGGTCGTTGAGGTCCTCCGCGGATCGGTCGACGGTGATCGCGACGATCCGGGGAATCGCCGTGCTCGGCGCGATCGTGCGAACGAGCTTCGCGAGGGCGATGGCCTCGGCGAGCTCGAGGGCGCGGGGCGTCCCCGGGACGAGGTTGAGCCCGATCGCATCGGCGCCCGCGCGAACCGCGGCCTCGATCCCGGCTCGATCGGTGATGCCGCAGACCTTCACGAAGGCCGTGCGCGCCTTCTCGACGAGGTCCTCGGGGGTCGCGCCCGCCTGGACCATGGCCCGCGCGGCGGCCGTCGGGTCGCCGGCGCGGACGAGTGTCTCGCCGACCAGCGCCGCATCGAAGCCGATCGCCCGCCACGTTCGGATTGTCGCGGCGTCCTTCACGCCGGATTCGGCGATGGCAAGCCGATCATCGGGGATCCCGCCGCGGAGACGGGCGGCGAGCTCGGGATCCACCTCGAGGGTCCGGAGGTTCCGGTTGTTGACGCCGATCACGCGCGCGCCGGTGGCGAGCGCGGCCTCGAGCTCCCGCTCGTCATGGGCCTCCACGAGTGGCTCCAGGCCGAGCGCGAGCGCATGCCGCACCATCCGAGTCAGGCGTGCCGGCGTGTGCAGGACGGCGAGGAGGAGCACGGCGTCCGCGCCGGCGGCGCGGAGGAGGTCGAGCTGGCGAGCGTCGACCACGAACTCCTTGGCCAGCACGGGGATCGCGACGGCGGCGCGCACGCGAGCGAGATCCTCGACGGACCCGCCGAACCAGTGGGGCTCGCAGAGCACCGAGATCGCCGCCGCTCCGCCTGCCTCGTAGGCGCGCGCCCGGGCGAGGATGTCGTCGCGCGCCGCGGCGATCTGCCCCGCCGAGGGGGATCGCCGCTTGATCTCGGCGATCAGGTGGAGGCCGGGCGCGGCGAGACGCTCGGCGAACGGCCGCGGCGCGGGAGCCGCCACGACCCGGCGTCGGAGCTCCGCTCGATCGAGCGCGTCCAGCTCCGGCCGGAGGTCCGCGAGCCGGCGCGCCGCGATGTCGTGGACCACGCCCGCGCGAGGTCGGCTGCCGGCGCGCCCGCGGCTTGCCCCGCGCGTCACGGCGCCACGAGTCGGCCGCTCGGCGACCGTCATGCCGATGCTCCTGCCGAAGCGGTCGACGGGGGTGTTCCCGGTGCCGCGGATCCCGGCGCGACTCCCGGGGTGGGTGCAGCCGCGAACGCAGCCCGTTCGGCTCGGAGGTCGGCGAGCAGCTCGCGCGGCTTGCCCGACGCCAGCACGAAGGCGGCCGCGGCAACACCCTCGACGAGGTCCGTGGCGATCCCTGCCGCGACCATCGCCGCTCCCCCGTTCAGCACCACGACGTCGCGCCGCGGACCCGCCTCGCCATCGAAGATCGCCTCGATCATCCCGGCGTTCTCCTCGGCCGAGCCGCCCGCCAGCGCCGAGGTCGGCGACCCGCGGAGACCGAGGGCCTTCGCGTCCACGGCCATCGTCTCGATCCGGTCGCTCGTGACGTCGTGAACCACCCCAGACCCGTCCAGCGGCAGCTCGTCCACGCCGTCCCCGTGGACGACGAGCGTGCGATCCGTTCCGAGCAGCGCCGCGACCTGCGCGATGCGTTGCGCGGACGCGGGATCCGCGACGCCCAGCAGCGCGCGGCGGGCTCCCGCGGGATTCGTGAGCGGCCCGATGAGGTTGAAGGCCGTCCGAACGCCGATCTCGCGGCGCGTCGGACCGGCGTGCCGCATCGCGGGGTGGAAGGACGGCGCGAACATGAACGCGAACGCGTGGCGCCGGAGGCTCTCACCCGCGGACTCAGCGGAGTGATCGATCCGGACCCCGAGCGCGTCCAGCACGTCCGCCGAGCCACTGCGGGACGTGATGGCGCGGTTGCCGTGCTTCGCCACCGGCACGCCCGCCGACGCGACGAGCAGCGCCGCGGCCGTCGAGATGTTGAACGTCCCCGAGCCATCGCCACCAGTTCCCACGACATCGATCGCACCCTCGGGCGCCTCCACCCGGAGCACCCGCTCGCGCATGGCCGAGGCGAACCCGGCCAGCTCCTCGACCGTCTCGCCGCGCATCCGGAGCCCCATCAGGAGGGCCGCCAGCTGGGCGGGCGTCGCCTCGCCGTCCATGACGGCGCCCATCGCGAGCCGCGCCTCGTCGACGGACAGCGTGCGGCCCTCGACGATCGAGGCGAGCGCCGCCCGAACCGCGTCGCTCACCGCAGCGGCTCCATGGCTCCGACGGCGGCTTCAGCCCCGATTCCGGCGTCGACCATCCCGGCGTCGACCATCCCGGCGGTCGCGAACGTCCCGCTCGCCGCATCGAGCTTCGAGGAATCGCCCTCGCCCGCCTGGCGCAGGAAGTTGGCGAGCAGGTGCGGCCCCTCCGGCGTGAGCACGCTCTCGGGATGGAACTGAACCCCTTCGAGCGGGAGCGTGGCGTGGCGCAGGCCCATCACGACCTGGTCCTCTTCGCTCATCGCGGTCACCCGCAGCTCCGGCGGGAGCGTCGCCGCGTCGACGCACAGCGAGTGGTAGCGGGCGGCCATGAAGGCCGGCGGCATGCCCTCGAGCAGGCCCGCGCCATCGTGCGTGACCTCGGCGGCTTCGCCATGGACCAGCGTCGGGGCTCGGACAATCGCCGCGCCGTAGGCCTGGGCCATCGACTGCATCCCGAGGCACACGCCGAGCAGCGGAATCTCGCGCTCCGAGGCGACCCGGACGGCGTCCATCGAGACCCCGGCGTGATCGGGGTCCGAGGGCCCCGGGGAGATGACGATCCCGTTGAGATGGGCGGCCACGTCGTCGGCGAGCCCCTCGATCCCCGCGCGATCGATCGCATCGTTGCGGACGACCTTGACCTCCGCACCCGCGGCCTGGAGGGCCTGGACGAGGTTGAAGGTGAAGCTGTCGTAGTTGTCGATCACGAGGATCATGCCGACGCCTCGACCGGTGGCGTGGCCTCGGCGCCACTGGCCCGCTCGCCGTCGTGGGCGGATCCTCGCTGTGAGCCCCGGGTCGTGGCCGGCGCGACGGCGTCCTCGATCGCCCGCTGCAGCGCGGCCGCCTTGTGATCGGTCTCCTCGAACTCCTTCTCCGGCACAGAGCCAGCGACGATTCCCGCTCCCGTGTGGATATGCGCGCGACCGTCCTTGAGGACCGCGCTGCGGATCGTGATCGCGGTGTCCATGTTGCCGTCGTAGCCGAGGTAGCCGACGGCACCGCCGTAGAGTCCGCGACGCTCGCGCTCCGCGGCCGCGATGAGCTGCATGGCACGAACCTTGGGCGCGCCGGAGAGCGTGCCCGCGGGAAAGACTGATCGAAGCGCATCGAGCGCGTCGAGGTCTGGCCGGAGCTTCGCCTCGACGTGCGACACGAGGTGCAGGACGTGCGAGTACTTCTCCACGTCCATGTACTTGCTGACGGTCACGGTGCCCGGCTTCGCCACTCGCCCGAGGTCGTTCCGCCCGAGGTCCACGAGCATCACGTGCTCCGCGCGCTCCTTCGGGTCGCGCTCCAACTGCTCCGCGAGGATCTGGTCCTCGGCCGGCGTGGCGCCACGTGGGCGCGTGCCGGCGATGGGGTGGGTCGAGAGCCTGTCGCCGTCCACCTGGACGAGGAGCTCGGGGCTCGCGCCGACGACCTCGAAGGCGGGGACACGGACGAAGAACAGGTACGGGCTCGGGTTGACCCGGCGCAGGCTCCGGTACAGCCCGATGCCGTCGAGGGCCTTGCCGGTCGCGGGATCGACGGGGAGGTCGAACGACTGGCGCCGCGCGAGCACCACCTGGATCGCCTCGCCCGACGCGATCGCGTCCTTGGCGGTCTCGACCGCGCGGACGTACTCGTCGTGGCCGAGGCTGGTCTGGCTCTCGAGACCGTTCCGGCCCGGCGCGCCCGTCGAGCCGGGTGCTCCGACGGCGCCCATCTCGGCCGCGGACGGTCGCGCGGTCCGCTCGAGCGCCTCGAAGATCGCCTCCTCGGCGATCCGGTAACGACCCTCGAGGTCCGGCGTCTCGGTGTGGAGCGACGCGATCGCGCTCAGGGTGTGGGTCAGGTGATCGAAGACGAGGACCAGGTCGGTCTCGATGAAGGCCGCCGTGGGCACGCCGACAGGATCGGCATCGGGCAGCGGCACCGACGGCTCGAAGATCGAGACCGCGTCGTACGCCAGCGCCCCGACCGCGCCGCCGGTGAACCGCGGCATGCCCTCGGTCGGCTGGACCCGCCGGCGGCGCACGAACGACCGCAGCGCCTCGAGGGGATCGCCTGCGTCGAACGTTCGAGTCGGCAGCTCGGGATCGTAGCGATCGACCGTGACCGGGCGCTCCTGGATGCTCGCGCGTCCGTGTCGGACCTCGAGCAGCCGCCGCGGCCCGATCCCCAGGAACGAGTAGCGGCCGAGCCGCTCCCCGCCCTCCACGGATTCGAGGAGGTACGCGGGGGTCGTGCCGTCGTCCAGTCGGAGGAACGCGCCGATAGGCGTCTCGAGGTCCGCCGAGCGCGTGGCACGCAGGAGCAGCGTGTCGGCGTTCGCGGCGACCCGCTTGGCCTGGGTCAGGCTCAGCGGATCCGTCGTGCTCACGTCATCGCCTCCGGTGCTTCCTGCGGTTCGGGCCCGTTCAGGCCCCGGAATCAAAACAGCCTCTCGTCCCCCGGGACGAAAGGCCGAGCCTTCCGCGGTGCCACCCTCATTCGGCGATGCCGCACTTTGGTGACCGACGGGCGACCGGATGGTCGTCGATCGGCGCTGCCCTGTATCGCTGGCGCTCTGCGCCGGAGCCTACTTGGTCCGCTCCCGCGTCCCGTTCGGTCCGGAGGCTCCCGGGTCCATTCCTCGCCGTCGTCGCTCCGGTTTGCACCAGCCACCGGATCTCTCTGCCGACGCTCGACGGGTACTCGTCCCGTTCATCGCCCATTCTTCAGTTGAGGCCGGAGTCTAGGCACGCGGTCCGAAACGCGTCAAGGACGCGTGTGCCGCCGGTCATCCCGCGATCAGGCGCCCGACGGCGAGACCTGCCACGACGGCGACGAGCCCGACTGCGATCGAGCCAAGGACGTTCGCGGCGGCCAGCACGTAGCTGCCCTCCTCGACGAGGCGCCAGCTGTCGAGGGTCAGCGTCGAGAAGGTCGTGTAGGCGCCGAGGAAGCCGATCAGGAGCGGCGGCCGGATCGACTCCGGCAGCACCTGGCGGCCTGCGCTCAGCGCGAACACCAGCCCGACCAGGAACGACCCCGAGACGTTGACCACGAGGATGCCCCACGGAAAGCGCGCGGCCAGCTGGGACGTCACGACCTGGTCGACGAGGTAGCGGGCGATGGCGCCGGCCGCGCCGCCGGCACCGATGAGCAGGAGGGTCACGTCGAAGGAGGGTAGCCGTCGCTGACCACCCTCCGCCATGTTCGTTTCCCTACCCTGCGCTCATGGAAGATCGCCCAACCGCCACGCGAGAGCTGCTTGCGCTGCTCCGCGGCCATCGCCTCACCGACATCGTGACCACCGCTGTCCGGCTTGGCATTCCCGATGCGATCGCGACTGGCTCCACGGACAGCGAGTCGATCGCGGCCGTTACCGGTACCCACCCGCCAACCCTCTATCGCCTGCTCCGGGCGCTCGCTTCGGCGGGGGTTCTCCGGGAGGAGCCGTTCGGGCGTTTCGGTCTGACGGCGCTGGGCCAGCTGCTTCGCTCGGGCACGCCGGGCTCGGTCGTGCCGTGGGCTGAGCTCATCGGGCGCCCGTATATGCGGGCGGCATGGGGCGACCTCGAGCATTCGGTGCGGACCGGCGAGAACGCCTTCGCCGCGCACTTCGGCGAGGACATCTGGACGTGGCGCGGTGCGCGGCCGGAAGAATCGGCGACGTTCGATCGGGCGATGACCTCCCAGAGCTTCGGCGTCGGCGAGGGCGTCGCCGCGGCGTTCGACTTCGGCAAGGCGAACATCGTGGCGGATATCGGCGGAGGCTCGGGTGCGCTGCTGGCCTCGATCCTCCGGGCGCACCCCCACCTCCGGGGCGTCCTGTTCGACCAGGCGGCCGTCGTGGAGCGGGCGACGGAGCTCGTGGCCGCCGGCGTGATGGATCGATGCGAGGTCGTCGCCGGCAGCTTCTTCGACGCCGTCCCGGCGGGTGCCGACGTCTACGTCATGAAGGCGATCCTCCACGACTGGGAGGACGCGGAGTCGATCGCGATCCTGCGGAAGGTCGCGTCGGTCATCCCGCCGACGGGGTCGCTGCTGCTCGTGGAGCGCGTCGTGGGACCGCCGAACGAGGATCTCGAGGGCAAGCTGTCCGATCTCCACATGCTGGTCATGCCGGGCGGTCGGGAGCGCACTCGCGAGGAGTGGGCCGACCTGCTGCGGCAGGGCGGTTTCGAGCTCCGCGACGTCCGACCCGCGCGGGGTCCGTGGCAGGTCGTGTTGTCGACGCCCGTCGTCACCGAGCGCTCCGGTGCGTGATCGCGATCCGGTCATCGCCGTGGTTGGTTCGCTGAACATCGACCTGATCTCGTACGTGGCGCGGGTGCCAGCGGCCGGCGAGACGCTCATCGGCGACCGGTTCCAGATGGGCTTCGGCGGCAAGGGCGCGAACCAGGCCGTGATGGCCGCGCGCCTCGGGGCCCGCGTCTCGATGGTCGGCGCGCTCGGCGACGACGTCTACGCCTCGATGACCTTCGACAACCTGCGGTCGCAGGGCGTCGGCTTCGAGCACGTCGCGCGGGTCGGAGGGTCCAGCGGCGTCGCGCCGATCTGGGTCGAGGGCGACGGCCAGAACCGGATCATCGTGGTGCCCGGCGCGAACGACCTGGTCGATCCGGACGCTGCCGCCGCAGCGGTTCGGTCGCTCGAAGGTGTCCGGGTGGTCGTCGGGCAGCTCGAGATTCCACAGGCCGTCACGACCGCGGCATTCCAAGCCGCCCGCGAGGTTGGCGCCATCACGATCCTCAACCCCGCGCCAGCGGCGGCGCTCGATCCCGCCCTCGTCGCCGTGTCCGACTGGCTCATCCCCAACGAGACCGAGTTCGCGATCCTGTCCGGCCTCACCGCATCACCTGCTGACGACGATCAACCGCTGCGCGACTTCGCCGGGGGCATCGCTCCGCGACTGCTGGTCACATTGGGTTCGCGCGGGGCAGTGGTGGTCGGCGCCGACGGCTCGGTCCAGCGGGTCGCGGCGACGCCCATGAAGGCGGTCGATACCACCGGGGCCGGCGACGCCTTCGTCGGCGCCTTCGCCTACGGGCTTGGGGCGGGCCTCGACGAGGTCACGGCGATTCGGCTGGGCATCGCCTGCGCCTCGGACAGCGTCACGCGCCACGGGACGCAGAGCTCGTTCGCGAGCCGGGAAGAGGCGGCGGCGATCGTCGGTCGGGTGCACGCCGCCGGGTGAGCGCCGAGGGCTACTCCTCGAAGAGGGCCCAGCCCCCGTCGTCGCCCGGGATGAAGAATGCCTCGTCGGGGTAGCACCAGGCCCACAGCTCGCCCGGCTGGGCCGATCGGATCAGCGCGTGGCCGGTCTCGTGCGAGTGCGAGGTCGCGTGACGATTCGGGCTGTTGTCGCAGCAGCCGGTCCGTCCGCAGACGAGGCACTGGCGGAGGTGGACCCACTGCGCGCCCATCTCCACGCAGGATGGACAGACCGTCTCGGGCTCGGGCAGGTCGGCCATGGCCGTGGCGAAGTGGGGACAGGGCAGGCTCATCGACTCGGGCTCACGTGGGGAATGCTCACCTGGCAAGCGTAGCGGTCG
>DATLDP010000055.1:0-28927 GCA_035525825.1 Candidatus Limnocylindria bacterium | reverse complement strand
CGGCGGCCTTCGCAATCGCCCGCGCGGAGGACCCTGTGGCTCGGCCTCGGGATGATCGCCGTTTCGATCGGGCTGACGATCGCGGGCGCCAACCTGCGGAACCAGAGCGGCGACAACCTCAACGTGTACCTCCTCATCGGTGGGGCCGTCCTCGGCACGCTCGGGTTCGGGGCCTGCAGCCCGTGGCTGCTGGAGCGCCTCGAGGGCATCGCGAGCCGGCTCCCGGTCGCGGGTCGAATCGCGTTCCGCGACACCGCGCGTGCGCGATCTCGGAGCAGCCCGATCGCCACCGCGATCCTCTCGAGCCTCGCCGCGGTCATTGCGATCGGCGCTTTCTCGGCCACCCGCGACGCCGAATCCCTTGCGAGCTGGCGACCCCAGATGCACGCCGATCAGCTCCTCATCGATGGCGCGGGCTCGGCGGCTGCCGGTGCGGATCTCCTCGCGGAGCCGGGGGTCGTGGGCGGGCTGGCGATCTCGCACCTGGCCCAGGGACAGCAGGTCGTCGGCGAGATCTCCTACGAGCTCCCCGACGCCCACGACGCGAACGGCAAGCTGATCAACCTGATCGACAACTGCGACAACTGCAACCCCGACGCGTTCCAGCCCTACGTGGCCTTCAACCCGGCGGCCGCGACACCGGAGCTGCTCGCGATGGCGCATGCGACCGACGGAGCGGCTGACCTCAGGGCGGGGCGCGCGCTCCTGCTGACGGCAGATCCGATCACTGCGACGGTCATGAAGATCGAGGTCCGAGATATCGAGACCGGCGGCGTCACGAAGACGCTGACGCTCCCGGTCCGCGTCATCGACGTCGGCGTTCGGAGCTCCCACCTGCCCGATTCGTTCCTGCCCGACGCCACGGTCAAGGAGCTGGAGCTGACGGTGAGCCAGGGAGGCGAGAGCGGCGGTCCCGAAGGCTTCCTGGTGCAATTCGACCATCCGGTCGCCGAGGCCGACATCACCCACGCCCGGGAGGTCGCCGCTCGCTACCCGGACACGGCCGTCTCCACGGACAGCGCGCCGGTCCGCCCGGGCGAGGGCTTCCGACTCGTGCTGATCGCGCTCGTGCTGCTGTTTGCCGTGAGCGTGACCGCGATTGCGATCGCCCTCGGCGAGGCCGAATCGCGGCCGGAGCAGCGCTCGCTGCTGGCGCTCGGCGCGGATCCGGGCCTGCGGCGTCGGATCGCGGCGTCGCGCGCCGCTGTGCTCGCGCTGCTCGCCGGGCTGCTCGCCGTGCCGGCGGGCCTCCTGCCGATCTGGGGCATCTTCACGAGCCGTGGCTCGAGGATGGAGATCCCCATGCTGGAGATCGCCGGCGCCGTGGTGCTCCTGCCGCTCCTCGCCGTGGCGAGTGGCTGGCTCCTGAGCCGCCCGATCCCGGACTGGAACGCGTTCCGGAGGTCGGGCGCCGGCGACTAGGGATAGGACCGGCACGATGTCGCACGCGCGGCGCAAAACATGCGCCGCCGTGGTATCGCGTATCCTGTTGATCAGACCCGGGACTACACTCGGGCCGGTTTCGTTTCCGAATCCTCGCGTCACACGCCGGCCACGCGGATTCGTCTCGCTGGCCCGCAACAGGAGCTTCCGCAACCCGTGACCGCCCCGATCCTCGCCCGCCTGCAGGGCCCAGCCGACCTCCGGCGCCTCTCCGAGCCCCAGCTCGAGCAGCTGGCTCAGGAGATCCGCGACACGATCGTCGCGACCGTTGCCAAGACCGGTGGCCACCTCGGATCCAGCCTCGGCGTCGTCGAGATCGCGATCGCGCTCCATCGGCTGCTGAGCTCGCCGACGGACCGGATCGTGTGGGACACGGGCCACCAGGCGTACGCGCACAAGCTCCTCACTGGCCGGCTGGAGCAGTTCGGGACCCTGCGCCAGATCGATGGCATGGGTGGCTTCCCGCGCCGCTCCGAGAGTGAGCACGACGTCTTCGACGGCGGCCACGCCGGGACCGGCCTCTCGATCGCCGAGGGCCTCGCTTCCGCCCGCGACATCAAGGGCACCAGGGAGCGGATCGCGGTCGTCGTCGGCGACGCCGCGCTGATGACCGGCCTCTCGCTGGAGGCCCTCAACGACATCGGCCATCGCCGGACGCCGATGCTGATCGTGCTCAACGACAACGAGATGTCCATCAGCGCCACGGTCGGCGCCTTCTCGACCTACCTCTCCAAGATCAAGCTGTCCGGCGCCTGGCAGACCAGCAAGTCCGCGTGGGACCGGTTCTGGGGCGCGATCCCGATCATCGGCGGGCCCGCGGTCATGTGGAGCCAGCGCCTCCGACGTTCCGTCGTGAACTTCGCCAGCCCGGGGCAGCTGTTCGAGGACCTCGGGATCACCTACATCGGCGTCGTCCCGGGCCACGACCTCCACGCCCTGCTCCAGACGTTCAGCCGGGTGCTGGAGCTCAAGGGCCCGGTGATCGTCCACGTGCGAACCCAGAAGGGCCGGGGCTACCGTCCCGCGGAGGCCGACCAGGTGTCGTTCCACGGCGCCGCGCTGCCGCCGATGCAGCTCTCGCCGAGCGGGGACACGTTCGTTGGCGCCGCTTCGCGACCGGCGACGGCATCGACCAGCCCGAACGTCGCCGCCGGGGCGGCGAGCGTTTCCGCGAGCGATGGCTCGAAGACGATTCGCCCGGGGACGCCCCACGGCGCGGGCTCCAACGGCGATGCCCTTGCGCCGCCAACCCCTTCCAGCGCGACCAAGAATCCGAGCTATACGGCGGTGTTCTCGTCCGAGCTCATCGAGCTCGCCAAGGCGGACGAGCGGATCGTAGCGATCACCGCGGGGATGCCGACCGGGACCGGGCTTGCCAAGTTCCAGGCGAGCTTCCCCAGGCGCTTCCACGATGTCGGGATCGCGGAGCAGCACGCGGTCACGATGGCCTCGGGGATGGCGATCGCCGGCATGCGACCGGTGGTCGCGCTCTACTCGACCTTCCTCCAGCGAGCCTTCGACCAGACCGTCCACGATGTCTGCCAGAACGACCTCCCGGTGCTCCTCGCGGTGGACCGGGCGGGGCTCGTCGGCGAGGACGGGACCTCCCACCAGGGGATGTTCGCGATCCCGGCACAGCGCCAGCTGCCGTACCTGATCGTCGCGAGCCCCAAGGACGAGCAGGAGCTGCGATCGCTCCTCCGGACCGCGTTCTCGCAGGAGCATCCGTTCGCGCTTCACTATCCGCGCGACCCCGGCTTCGGGCTGCCGTCGGTCGAGCCGAAGGAGATCCGGGTCGGCCAGGCGGAGGTGCTGCGGGAAGGTGCCGACATCCTGTTCGTCGGCTTCGGGCCGATCACGATGCGAGCGGTCGAGGTGGCCGATTCCATGGCGACCGACGGCTGGTCGGTCGGCGTGGTCAATGCGCGCTTCGCGAAGCCCCTCGATCGCCAGCTGATCCTCGACCAGGCGCGCGGGAAGCGCCTCGTCGTGACCTTCGAGGAGAGCGTGGTCGCCGGCGGGTTCGGCAGCGCCGTCCTCGAGGCGGTCGAGGAGGCCCGGCTGACCGATGCCGCCCTTCGCGAGACCACCGTCCGGATCCTCGGCATCCCCGCCGACCGGTTCGTCGACCACGGCGCCGTCGCGGACCTGCGACGGATGTTGCGGCTCGACGTCCCCGGCCTCACCGAGCAGGTTCGCGAGGCGACCCTCGCACTCGGCATCCAGGCGGCTTCTGGTTCCCGCATCCGTGAGTCCGCTCGAGCGGGTTGACCGTCTAGCGGTAGCGCATCCGCTCGCTGACCGTCGCGAGGATCTTGTCCTCGATTCGCGGCTGGCTCTTGATCATTCGGTCGAACGCATCCCGGTGCAGCACGAACACGTGCGACTGCGTGGCGGCGACGGCCGTCGCGGTCCGGTTACCGCCGAAGACCAGGGCGATCTCGCCGAGGTAGTCGCCGGGGCCGAGGCGGCGAAGCTCGCGACCGTCCTGGCGGATCTCGATCTCGCCGGATTCGA
Source organism: Candidatus Limnocylindria bacterium (assembly GCA_035525825.1). Taxonomy (GTDB): domain Bacteria; phylum Chloroflexota; class Limnocylindria; order Limnocylindrales; family CSP1-4; genus UBA5189. Next base: position 24,967 of record DATLDP010000055.1, on the reverse strand, counting down.
CGATGAAGAACTCATCCCCCGCGTCGCCCTGTTCGGTCAGCACGTCGCCCGGTGCCGCCTCGCGCTCCTCCGCCGACGTCGCGATGGCGCTGAGCTCTCGAACCGAGAGCCCGTTGAACAAGGGCACTCGGCTGAATGCCTGCGTCTTGGGGTCTGCCATCAGCTCGCGATTGTATCGGCCGATGCGTCGCATCCAACCCCTCGGTCCGAGCGTCGCCCCCGCGGCAGCAATGACCAGCGCGATCCCGACGACCTGGAGCGGGCTCAGGCTCTGCCCACGGATCAGGAAGCCCATGACGCTTGCGATCGCCGGCTCGAACGCCAGCAGCAGCCCGAACGTCGCCATCGACATGCTCCGTAGGGCGGTCATCTCCAGCGCGAACGGGATCAGGGTCGCCAGGACGCCGGCGGCGGCAAGGGCAATGAGGATGTCCGGCGCCCACATGCCCGGCTTCGCGAACAACAGTCCGAGCGGCGTCTGGATCACGGCGGCCACGAGCAGGGCCAGGGCGAGCCCGTTCAACCCTTTCACGAGCTTCCCAACGGTCTTGCCAGCGACGATGTAGGCCCCGAGCGCGGCTGCCGCAGCTAGCGCGAATGCAATCCCGATGGGCTCCACGACCCCGGACGTGCCGTGGGCGAGGCTCAGGATCCCGACGCCGATGGCGGCGATTCCCACCAGCACCACGTCGAGGACTCCCCGCTGGCCCCACGCGGACACCGCCAGCGGCCCGAGCATGATCGTCGCGCTGACGATCCCGAGCGGTGCGTGGTCCAGCGCCAGGTAGGCGAACACCGAGACCCCCGTCACGGTCACGGCGTAGGCGACGATCCAGGCCAGCTGCAGCCGCGACAGCGCTCGCACCTTCGGGCGGATGTACAGCGCCAGGAGCACGCCGCCCACGACGCTCCGGACCCACACGGCCCCGAGCGGACCGGCGGCCGCGAAGGCGGTCGTGGCGATCGCCAGGCCGAGCTGCAGGCTCGTGCTCGATCCGATGACCATCGCGATCGGCCGCCAGCGCCCGATCACGCGGCTGACTCGACCTCGAGCGTGGCGAGCAGCGCCCGCGCCGCTCGGCGAACCACCTCCGGCTCACGCGCCAGAGCGATTCGGAGGTATCGCTCGCCGACGGAGGGCCGCGCCCAGTAGAACGGCCGGCATGGCACGGAATGCACCCCCGCCCGGAGGAGCTGGCCCCAGAGCCGGGTCCCCGAAATTCCGCGGGGGAGCTCGACGCGGGAGACGCTCACGCGGGAGTCGCCGTCGGCGACCTTCGCGACCGGTGAGCCACGCAGCTCCTCGCCAAGGATTGCGCGGTTCCCGGCGATTCGGGCCTGGAGGGCATGGAGCCCGCCATGGGCCATGTCCAGCGCGAACGCCTCCACGACCGCGGCGGAGAACGGCGGCGCGGTGAGGAGGATGTCGGCCGCGACCTCCACCACCTTGAGTCGGAGGTTGGCCGAGAGCGTGAGGAAGCCGAGCTTGATCCCGCCGGTCGGCCACAGCTTGCCGGTGTCCTCGATGACCACGTACCGGACGCCGCTCGCCTCGAGCACGGCGTACGTGTCGTACTGGGTCCGGGTCTCGAACGCCCGGAAGCAGGCGTCGATGACCAGGGGGATGTCCCGGGCCGCACAGGCGTCGGCGAGTCGCCGCAGCGCCGTAGCATTGAGAAGCGCGCCTGTGGGGTTGTTGGGGTTCGCCGTCATCACGGCGTCGATTCCTTCGAGGTCACGGATCGGGTCCGGGCCGGAAAGTCGCGACTCGCTCACCGGCACGAGCTCCAGGCCGCGATGCCGGAGGAGCGCCGGGATGCAGTCGATGATCGGGTTGACCAGGGCGATGCGCTTCGCGACGAGGCCGAGCGCGGTGCCGACGACATCGGTCGCGACGGTCGAGGAGTAGAAGCTCAGGATCCGGCCGCTCCCGATGGGGGCGGAGCGCTGGCCCAGCGCGTGGAAGAACGCCGCATGAGCCCGGGCCTCGAGCGCTGGGTAGGGCGTCCGAACGGCGTCGGCGAGGAGCTGCGGAAACCGATCGACGATCGCCTGCTGCGTGGGCGTGGGCGCAAACCGCGGGTAACCCTCGGCGACGTTCGTCTCGCTCGCGACGCCCAGCAGCTGCATCTGAGTGAGGCTCGTCGTGGCGCTCATGCCGGTCTGGTCACCCCTCGACGCGTTCGACCGACACGCATCCCCGGGCGGCCTCGGCGAGTCTACCGGCGAGGCCGGCAGCGATTCGGCCGAACATGCGCGGTGAGCCCGGGCGAAGCGCCATCTGTCACCATGAGCCCGTGATGGGCGTGCGCACGACTCGGGTCCGGCTGGACCAGCTGATCGTCGAACGGGGACTCGCCGAATCTCGCTCCCGTGCGCAGGCGCTGCTCATCGGCGGGCGGGTCCGCGTCGGCGTCGGCGACGGGGCAAGGCTGGATCGGAAGCCGGGCGACCTCGTCGAACCGTCCGTCCCGCTGGAGGTCGCGGTCCCGGAGCCCTACGTCAGCCGCGGTGGCCACAAGCTCGCCGCCGGGCTGGATGCGTTCGGGGTGGATCCACGCGGCCGCACCTGCCTGGACGTCGGCGCCTCCACGGGCGGCTTCACGGACGTGCTGCTCCAGCGCGGCGCGAGGCACGTGTACGCCGTGGACGTGGGCCGCGGGCAGCTCGCCGAGGCACTCCGGCGCGATCCGCGCGTGACCTCCATGGAACGGACGAATGCCCGGAACCTCACCGCGGAATCGCTTCCGGAGGCGGTCACCCTCGCCGTCGTCGACGTGAGCTTCATCTCCCTTCGGCTCGTCCTTGGGCCGATGGCGGCGACCTTCCGGGGCCAGGCGGGTGACCTCGTCGCGCTGGTGAAGCCCCAGTTCGAGGCCGGCCGCGGCGAGACGCACGACGGCGTGATTCGCGATCCGGCCGTCCACGATCGCGTGCTCGCCGAGGTCCAGGCCGCCGCAGTGGCGCTCGGCTTCCAGCTCGGCAGCGTCATTCCGTCGCCGATCCTCGGTCCCGAAGGCAATCGGGAGTTCCTCCTGCAACTCCGGCTCCCGCCCCGATGACGGCTCCTGAGGGCAGCTCTGCGCCCGTTCGGCGCATCGGGTTCGCGTTCAACCCAACCAGCGAGGCCGCCATGGCCTTGCGCGACCGCGCCATGCGCTGGGCGGAGGTCCACCACGTCGAGAGCTGGGCGGACCAGGCCGCCGATCGCGAGGCCCTCCATGAAGAGCTGCCGGGCACGGACGTGCTCGTCGTCCTGGGCGGGGACGGCACCTTCCTCCGAGCCGCGCGAGCCGTTGTTCGCGACGACGTGCCGCTGCTCGGGATCAACGTCGGCAAGGTCGGCTTCCTGTCGAAGGTGGAGGCGGTCGATCTCGAGAAGGTCCTGGAGGTGCTGCTCGCCGGCCGCTACTCGATCGAGCCGCGGATGGCGCTGGAGGGCGCGATCTTCCGGGAGGGCAGGCAGGTCGAGTCGGATCGGCTCGTCGCCCTCAACGACATCGTGATCGCGCGCGGCTCGCTGGCTCGCGTCGTTCGGCTGGACACCAGCGTCGACGACAGCCACCTCGCGTCGTTCGTCGCCGACGGCCTCGTCGTGGCCAGCCCGACCGGCTCCACGGGCTATTCCTTCTCCGCTGGCGGCCCGATCCTGGGCCCCACCGCCCGGAACCTCGTCGTGACACCGATTGCGGGCTACCTCACCACGATCCGCTCGATCGTGGTCGGGCCGGAGGCAGTCATTCGTTGTCGCGTCGTGGACGCCCACGAGGCCCTGGTTTCCGTGGACGGTCGCGAGGACATCCCGCTCGCTGTCGGCGACGTCGTCGAGGTCCGGGCGATCGAACGACCCGTGCGGCTCGTCGAGCCCGAGGGTTCACTCCCGTTCTGGGACCTCGTCCGGCGCAAGGTGGAGCTGCTCCCGTCATGACGGAGCTCGTGACCGGGCGGGCGTCGTGACCGAGCGCGAGGCCGGGGTCGGGCGGCTGCTCGAGCTATCGGTGCGTGACCTGGCGCTGCTGGAGCGGCTGCGGCTGGCGCTCGAGCCCGGGCTGAACGTCCTGACGGGCGAGACGGGCGCCGGCAAATCGCTGGTCATCGATGCGCTGGGATTGGCGCTGGGCGCGCGCGCGGACATGACGCTGGTCCGCCACGGGGCGGAGGTCGCGCGCGTCGAGGCGCTGTTCGATCGGATGCCGGAGCCGCTGATCGCCGTCCGGGAGGTCGGCGTGAATGGCCGATCAACCGCCCGCCTGGACGATCAAGCGGTCACGGCGGCGCGGCTGGCGGAGACGGTCGGTCCGCTCGTGGAGATGCACGGCCAGCACGATCAGGGGCGCCTCCTCGACGAGCGCTGGCAGCGCGAGCTGCTCGACGCGTATGGCGGCCATGCGGGCCTTCGGACCGAAATGGCCCGCGCGGTGGAGCGGTGGCGGGACAATCGGGCCTTGCTCGGGGACCTGGCGCTCGAGCCGCGCGAGGTGGAGCGGCGCCTCGACCTCCTGCGCCACGAGGTCCAGGAGATCGGTGACGCCCGCCTCCGTGACGGCGAGGCGGCGGAGCTGCGGGAGCGGCTCGAGCTCGCGCGCCACGGCGAGGCCATCACCCGCGGCGCCGAGTCGATCCGGGCCGCCCTGGACGGGGAGGGGAGCGGCGCCCGGGAGGCGCTGGCGAGTGGCGTCCACGAAGCCCGGTCGCTGGCGAGAATCGACTCGCGCTTCGAGGAGGTCGCCGGCCGCCTGGCCGGGCTGGAGGCCGAGCTTGAGGACGCGGCGTCGGAGGTGCGGCGGCTCGCGGACGCGGTGGATCACGACGCGGCGGGCCTGCTCGCGGCGGAGGAGCGGCTGTCGCGCATCTACTCCCTCGAGCGACGCTACGGCGACGACGAGGCCGCGGTCATCGCCCACGCGGAGCGCGCCGCCGAGGAGATCGGCCGGCTGGAGGGGCTCGAGGGCGAGCGCCATCGACGCGAGGCGGACGACGCGCGGCTGCTCGCGCTGGTGGCCTTCGCGGCCGCGGAGCTCTCGACCGCGCGTCGGGCGTCGGCGGGCAAGCTCGGCCTCGCTGCCGACGATGCGCTCCGAAACCTCGGCTTTCGGCCCGGTGCCTTCTCCGTGGAGGTGGGCCGACGAGCGGCGGGCTCTGACGAGGCGGCCGTCGAGCTCGATGGCGACGCGGTCGTCTTCGATGCCACGGGGGCGGACGAGGTCATCTTCCGGTTCGCCCCGAACCCGGGGGAGCCGCCGCGCTCGCTCGCCAAGATCGCCTCGGGCGGCGAGCTGAGCCGGGTGGCCCTCGCGATCAAGCAGGTGCTGGCGGCGGCGGACGAGACGCCGACGCTCGTGTTCGACGAGGTGGATGCCGGGATCGGCGGCCGAACGGCCGATCCGGTCGGGCGCAGCCTCTGGGCGCTGGCACGCAGTCACCAGGTTCTCGTCGTTACCCACCTGCCGCAGATTGCCGCCCATGCTGACGCGCAGTTCCGGATCACCAAGCGCGAGCGGGACGGTCGGACGATCACCGAGATCGAGCGCCTGGACCGTGAGGGCCGGATCGTGGAGCTCGCCGCGATGCTCGGCGGCGCGGTCCAGGTGTCGCCGCAGGACTCGAACGCCGGGCCCCCGCCCGCCGGGCCCGCGAGGCGAGGGCTCATCGCCGTAGGCCCGGGCGAGGCCGCGCCGGACGCCGACGACGTGCTCGACCTCGACACCGCCGAGCCGGGAGACCTCGTCGCCGACGGGGGGATCGCGCCCACGGGATCGGCGGCGCTCGCTTCCGCCCGCGAGCTGCTCGACGCCGTGGAAGCCTGGCGCGGCCGCCCGGTCGTCCCGGCCTGAGCCCGCGGCGGGGCACGGAACCGCTGCCCGGATCGACAACGTGAGCGCGCCGACGACGCTGGACCGGGCCATCGAGTCCTACCTCACCTTCCTCGCGGTGGAGCGCGGGCTCTCGCCGGCGACGATCCGGGCCTATCGCGGCGACCTCCACGACTTCGCCGACGCCCGGGGCACGAGCCGCGACTGGGCGTCGGGCCCGGATGCCGTGCTCGGCTACCTCGCCGCCCGCACGCGCCGCGGCCGCCGCATGGATCCGGGCCTCGCGCCGACGTCCCTGCGCCGCCGAGCGGCCGCGCTCAAGGGCTTCTACCGGTTCGCCTTCGGCGAGGGTCTGATCGCCGTGGACGTCGCAGCCCACGTCGACCTGCCGCGGATGCCCCGGCTCCTGCCCGAGACGCTCAGCCAGCCAGAGACGGAGCGACTGCTCGCGGCCCCGCCGCCGGACGCCCTCCTGGATCGCGCGCTGCTGGAGCTCCTGTACGCCGCGGGACTCCGGATCTCCGAAGCGCTTCGCCTGGACCTGGAGGACCTGTCCCTCGACGGCGCCTTCGTGCGGGTCATCGGGAAGGGCGATCGCGAACGGCTCGTCCCGGTGGGGGACGTCGCCCTGGATGCGATCCGCGCGTGGCTTCACGGCCCGCGCCGGGCCCTGCTGGCGGCCCACCACGTGGAACCCGTTCGGGGCGGGCCGGTGTTCCTGGGGCGCAATGGCCGGCGGCTCGCGCGCCAGCAGGCATGGGCGCTCGTCAAGCGCGCCGCCGCGGCCGCCGGTCTCGGCGCCCGGGTGAGCCCGCACACCCTCCGCCATTCGTTCGCGACGCACCTCCTCGAAGGCGGCGCGGACCTCCGGATCGTTCAGGAATTGCTGGGACATGCGAGCATCAGCACCACGCAGCTGTACACCCACGTGACCGGCGAGCGGATTCGCGAGGTCTATGCTCGGGCGCATCCACGGGCCTAGGGAGGACGACGTTGACACGCTACGCGGACCGGCTCCTGGCAGACGGCGAACGGGTCGCACTCCGTGGACGGCAGCACCTGCTCGCGACGCTCTTCGAGGGCCGCATGGCGTGGCTGATCTTCATCGCCTCGCTCGTCCTCGTCGTCCTCGTGACCCAGCTGGACCCCGGGACCGATGAGATCGTTCGGCAGATCTTCAGCTGGATCGCGCTCGGGCTGCTCGTCATCGGGCTCGGCTGGCTCGTCTTCATCTACACCCAGTGGTACTCGCAGGACTACCTCGTGACCAACCGCCGGGTCCTGAAGGTCGAGGGCATCCTCAGCAAGCGCTCCGCCGACAGCTCGCTCGAAAAGATCAACGACGCCGTCCTCGCCCAATCGCTGCTCGGGCGGATGCTCGGCTACGGCGACCTCGACATCCTCACTGCGAACGAGCAGTCGGTCGATCGCTACCGGATGCTCTCGCAGGCTCAGGAGTTCAAGCGGACGATGCTCGAGGAGAAGCACAAGCTCGAGCAGGAGGGCTTCCACATCCCCGCGCCGCCGATGCGCGCCGCGGTCCCGATGCCGCAGCCCGTCCTGGCCCCCGAGCCCGCGGTGGCGCCGGCGCCGGCGGCTCCAACGCCCCGCGAGATGAGCTCCGACGAGATCACGACCGCCCTCGGCAACCTCGCCGACCTCCGCGACCGCGGTGCGATCAGCCCCGACGACTACGAGGCGAAGAAGCAGGACCTGCTCGAGCGACTGTGAGCGAATCCATCGCCGCGGGCCCGGAGGCCGCCTGAATGATCGGCGACCAGTTCACCCCCGAGGTCCTGCTCGTCAAGGCCGGCGTGATCGCCGTGATGCTGCTCGTGGCGTTCCCGATCCACGAGTTCTCCCACGCCCTCGCGGCGTTCCGGCTCGGCGACGACACGGCCCGCCTCATGGGCCGCCTGACGCTGGATCCGCGCGCCCACCTCGATCCCGCCGGGGCGATGCTCATGGTCGTGTCGATCCTGATCGGCTTCGGCATCGGCTGGGCCAAGCCGACGCCCTACAACCCGATGAACCTCCGCGGCGGCCGCTGGGGGGAGGCGATCATCAGCGCGGCGGGCCCGTTCTCGAACCTGGTGCTCGCGATCGCCGCGGCCATCCCGCTGCGGTACATCTTTGCGACCGGCATGGACGCGGGCCCCCTGAGCACGATGCTGTTCTTCTTCATCGAGATCAACCTCGCGCTCATGATCTTCAATCTCCTGCCGATCCCGCCCCTCGACGGCTCCAAGGTGCTGTTCGCGTTCCTCGACCCGCGAACGTCGTACCAGGTCCGCCCGGTCCTGGAGCAGTACGGCATCGTCATCCTGTTCGCGGCGATGCTCCTGCCGATCTTCGGCGGCAACACCCTGATCGGCGTGGTGTTCACCGAGGTGCTGGAGCCGATCGAACGGATCCTGATCGGGCTATGAGGCCGGGCTGGCCGGCGTGGTGGATCGGCAAGGTCCGCCAGACGAAGCGCCACCTCCTCGCGCGGGTGTCGCCACGGGAGCGCGATGCCGCCGCTGCGTGGCTGACCGCCCCGCAGCTGGCGCTCTTCGACACGATGCACGTCGCGGACCGCCGGCATGGGCTGGACGTCGTGGCGGCGCTCCGGGCGGGCGGCGAGTCTGACCCGGAGGTCCTCGTGGCCGGCCTGCTCCACGACGCGGGCAAGGGCAACACGGGGCTGGTGCCGCGGGTCGCGTACTCCCTCGGCCAGGCCGGCATGGGATCCGTGGTTCGGATCGCGCGGCGACTGCCCGCGATGGCCGGCGCGCTCGACCGGCTGGGGGCGCATGCCGAGGCCTCCGCGGAGCTCGCCCGCGAAGCTGGCTGCTCGGAGCGCACGGCCGAGCTCATCCGCTGGCAGGACGATCCCCGGGACCCCGAGGCCGGCGTGCGCCTGAAGCTCGCCGACGAGGCCTCCTGACGTGATCGAGCAGACCCTCGCCCTCGGGCTCGAGGCGTCGCCGTCCGTCCGGATCGAGCCGGGCCGCGGGAACGACTGGGCGACCCACGTCCGCATCGCCGAGTGGGAGGGCCCGCTGGGGCTCCTCCTCTCGCTCATCGAGGGCCGCCGTCTCGACATCCTCACGGTTCCCCTCGGGGGCCTGGCCGGGGCCTACCTCGAGGCGCTCGCCGCCATCGAGCACGACCGGATGACCAGCATCAGCTCGTTCGTCGCCGTCGCGAGCCAGCTCATCCTGATCAAGAGCCGGGCGATGCTGCCACGACCCCCCGTCGCGACCGAGGGCGTCGCCGACGACGAGGGCCTCGACCCCGAAGCCGAGCTCCGTGCCCGCCTGCTCCTCTACAAGGCGTTCCGAGACGCGGGAGCCACCCTGCAGGTCGGTGCCGCCGAGCGGGTCGGTCTCTTCCGGCGTGAGCCGGCCGCGGCCCTGGCGGCGGGCCTCGCCGGCGCGGTCACGGCGCCATCGACGCCCCCGATCGATCCGATCCTCCTGATTCGCTCCCTCGACGGGCTGGTCCGGATCCTGCCCGAGCCGATCCGCCCGCCCGAGGTCATGCCCCGGGTCATCACCCTGGCCCAGCGCGCCTCGATCATCCGGCTGGCGCTGCAAGGCGCTTCCAGCATCGTTCTCCAGGACCTCCTCGTCGGCGTCCGCGATCGGGTGGTGGTCGCCGTGACCTTCCTCGCGATGCTCGAGCTGATGAAGCGGCGCGAGGTCGTGGTCGAGCAGTCCGAGCCGTTCGGGCCGATCACCGCGCGCCAGACGACCGCCGCGGAGCGGATCGCGGCGGGCGTGGCCGCGAACGTGGAGGAAGCGCCGCTCGACGAGACGCTGGACTCGTACGCGTGAGCTCGATGGACGAGCTGACGGACGCGCCCGAGACGATCGAGTTGATGGACGGTGCGCCGGCGGGGGCGCAAGTGGGCGAGGACGCGGCAACGGCCGCCGTGCCCCGGGTCGGAGCGGGCGACGGCCTCGAGCGGCCGGCGCCCGGCGAGCTGACCGAGGCCGGCCTGGAGGCGTTGCTGTTCGTCGCGGAGAAGCCGCTCAGCCGGCGCGAGATCGCGACCATCGCCGGAGTGGACCTCGCAACCGTCGACGCCCGGCTCGGCGACCTCGAGGTCAGCCTCCGCGGACGTGGCATCCGGCTCCTCGCCGCCGGGGACCGGATCGAGCTCGCCACCGCGCCGGAGACCGGGGCGCTCGTGGCCCGCTACGTGGGCGCGGACGCGGTCCGGCTCTCGCCCGCGGGCCTCGAGACGCTCGCGATCGTGGTCTACCGCCAGCCCGTGACGAAGGCCGCCGTCGAGCGGATTCGCGGCGTCGATTCGGACCATACGATCCGGTCGCTGCTGCACCGCCGGCTCGTCGTGGAGCTGGGTCGCTCGAACGCCCCCGGCCGGCCGATCCTGTACGGCACGGCCTTCGAGTTCCTGGAGCGGTTCGGGCTCGAGAGCCTCGACGACCTGCCGACGCTGGACGCCGACGTCGCCGCGCGCCTCGCCGAGGAAGGCGGGGTGCTGCTCCTCCCGCTGGACGACGAGGATCCGGGCCTGGGCGCTGGCTTGGGCTCGTCGCCGGGGAACGATTCGGCCGCCGCCGGGCCGGAAGGCTGAGCGGCGCGATGCCCGAGGAGCGAATCCAGAAGGTGCTCGCCGAGGCCGGCGTCGCCTCGCGCCGGGCTTCGGAGGCGATGGTGGCTGCAGGCCGCGTCCGAGTCGATGGGAAGCCGGCCACGATCGGCCAGAAGGTCGATCCGGCGACCGCCTCGATCCAGGTTGATGGGCAGCCCGTCGGGGTCGGAACGGCCCGTGCCTACGTCGCGCTCCACAAGCCCGTGAATGTCACGTCAACCACGAGGGACAGGCACGCGGAGACCACCGTGCTGGAGCTGGTCCCGACCGCGCTCGTGCCCGATGGGACCCGCATCTACCCGGTGGGGCGGCTCGACCAGGACTCGGAGGGGCTCCTCCTCCTGACCAACGATGGCGACTGGGCCGACCGTGTCCTTCATCCGCGCTTCGGCGTGCTTCGGGAGTACGCCCTGGCCCTCGCCGTCCCCCTGACCCCCGAGCAATCCCGAACCCTCTCTGCCGGCGTCCAGCTCGAAGAGGGGATCGCCCGCTTCGCGACGCCATTCCGGAGCGCCACGCGCGCCGAGACCGCGGCGCTCACCGCGGTCCTGGACCCTCAGCCGGAGGGCGGCCTCGCCTGGTATCGGGCCGTGCTGGGCCAGGGCTGGAAGCGCCAGCTCCGCCGGATGTTCGGGGCGGTGGATGCCCCAATCCTGCGGCTCGTGCGGGTCCGCATCGGCCCGATAGAGCTCGGGAAGCTGCGCTCAGGGCAGGCCCGGCGGCTCACCGGCAACGAGATCGCCCGCGTCGGCGGCGACGCGGTCGCGCCACAGGAGCGAGCCGGTCGATATCGATCGCGAGCCGCAGCAGCCGCTCGGGCCGCCGCCAAACCTGGATCGAAGAGCGGCTCGAAGAGCTCGAAGGGCGCGAAGGCGCGACCCAGCGGGCGGCCGACGTCGGGCCCGAAGCCGCGGTCGGGACCCGGTCCGAAGCCGGGCCCGAAGCCAGGGCCAACGCTGGGAGCCTGAGCGCGAGCGCCCGTCGCTCCCCACGTTGCGGCCTCCAGGGGAGCCAGGTTGATCGAGAGGTGCTCGTGCTCGGGCCGAGAGCTTGTGGTCGGCGCCCATCGCCGTGAGCTGGGCATCGGCCGCGCCGAGGAGGAGGGCGGCCCGTTCGCCGTGCCCGCGGGCCGCCGAGAGCGCCGCGAGGCCCTCGAGGATCCAGGCCAGGTCTTCGCGAGCGCCAGCGTCTCGCGCGAGCCCCAGCCCTTCGCGGAAATGCCCCTCGGCGATTGAATGCCGCCCGAGCTCCAGCTCGCTGGCCCCGAGGTTGAACAGCGCCCGGGCCACGTTGGCCGTATCGCCGCGAGCGCGCAGCAGCTCCAGGCTCTCCTCGAACAACGGACGGGCTCGTTCGAAGGCGCCGCGGGTGAGGGCATAGTCGCCGAGGTTGTTCACCGCGAGCGCGAGGATCCGCTGGTCGCCCGCCTGCCTCGCGGTGGCGACGGCCACGTCGAGCAACGGGCCGGCGCGGTCGATGTCGCCGCCGGCGAGGACGATCGCACCGAGGTTGCTCAGCGCGTTGGCGACGAGCCGCTCCTCGCCGGTGCTCCGGGCGACCTCCAGCGCCTCCTCGGCGATGGCCGTCGCGGTGGCGTAGTCACCCTGCAGCAGCGCCAGCGAGGCGGCGGCGGTCAGGGCTCGGCGGCGCAGGGCCGCAACCATCAACGGCCGGACGGCCCCATCGCCGCGTCGCGCCCTATCCTCCGCGGGATGCCCGACACCCATTCCATCGGCTCTTCGACGCCCGCCCGCGGCCTGATCGTGGCACTGGACGGCCCGGCCGCGAGCGGCAAGAGCAGCGTCGGTGCGGCGGCCGCCAGGGAGCTTGGCTACCGGTTCTGCGATACGGGGCTCCTGTACCGCGCGGTCACCTGGCTCGCCCTCGATCGTCAGGTCCCCACCGACGACACCGAGCGCCTCGTCGCCCTGGTGTACGAGATCGAGCTCCTGGACGTTGGCGACGGCCGCCTGGCTCACGTCGCGGTCGACGGGGTTGACCGGACCGCCGAGGTCAAGGGCCCCGAGGTCGACGTGGCGGTGTCGGGGTATTCGGGGATCGGGGAGCTCCGGGGAGCGCTCCTGGCGCGCCAGCGTAGCCTTGCCGCGGACGGCCGGATCATCATGGCCGGGCGGGACATCGGCACCGTGGTGCTGCCGGACGCCGGCCAGAAGCTGTACCTCGACGCATCCGTCGAGGAACGCGCAGAGCGGCGGGCCGCCGAGCGTGGGTTCAAGCCCGGCTCGCCGGAGGCCGTGGAGATCCTCGCGGACCTGCGACGGCGAGACGAGCTCGACTCGACCCGGATCGTCGCGCCCCTTCGCGCTGCGGAGGACGCGGTGGTGGTCCGCACGGACGGCAACACCTTCGAGCAGACCGTCGCGCTGGTCGTCGGCGAGATTCGGAAGGCCGAAGCGGCCCTCGCTGCGGCTGCAACCGCCAGCCCGAGCGAGCCGTCGGGACGGAGACCCGCCACCGACACGAACAGGACGCCGCGCGCGCCGCGCCGCCTGGTCCGCCCGACACCGATCGCCACGCGGCTCGGCTTCGCCATCCGCTATGGCAGCGTCGTGCTGCGCTTCATCGCCCGGGCCATCGCCCGTCTGAGGATCGAGGGCGACCTCGCGACGCTCCCCAAGGAGGGCGCGCTGATCGTCGCGGCGAACCACGCCTCAAGCGCAGACCCGGTCCTGATCGGCGCGTTCCTGAACCCGGTGCTCGGGCGCCCGCTCAACTGGCTTGGCAAGCGAGAGCTGACCGAGTGGTGGCTCACGGGCTGGGCGTTCCGTCGCGCAGGGATCCACGGCATCGATCGCGATGCGGCGGACCTCGAGGCGTTCCGGACGGCGATGCGAATCCTCGATGCGGGCCAGGTCCTGGCCGTCTTCCCCGAGGGCACGCGCAGTCGCGATGGCGCCCTCCAGCGCGCGCGAGAGGGCGTGGGCGTGCTCGCGCTCCGCAGCGGCGCCCAGGTCCTGCCCGTCGCCGTCATCGACAGCGACATCCTGTGGCCGAAGGGCCGGCTCCTCCCGCGATTCGGCAAGCACGTGACGGTCCGCTACGGCGCGCCGTTCAGCCTCGTCGACGAGCTCACCGCGCTGGGCCAGCCGCTCAAGGGCCGGGAGGCCACCGAGGCCGCCACGCGCATCGTCATGACCCGGATCGCGGCGCTGCTCCCGCCGCGCCAGCGCGGCGTCTACGCCGCCGAAGCGGACGCGAATGAGGCCTGAGCGAACGTAGCCGAGGCGCCGGACCTCCGCCGGCGCTCGGGTGGAACGAGCGCTCGTGGGATACTTGCTGCGACATGAGCGCAGGAATCGGCAGCGTCGCCGAGATCAGGATCGCGAAGCGAACCGGCTTCTGCTACGGCGTCCGCGAGGCCATCGACAAGGCCAAGGAAGCCAGCGCCGCCGGCAAGCCGACCCATACCCTCGGCCAGGTCGTCCACAACGAGGGCGTGATCCGCGACCTCCAGTCGCTCGGGATCGAGACGGTCGACACCCTCGACGACGTCGACCACGGGGCCGCGGTCGTCATCCGCGCCCACGGCGTCCGCCCCGACGTCATGGAGCGGGCCAGTGCCCGTGGCCTGGAGGTCATCGACGGCACCTGCACCTGGGTGATCCAGGAGCAGAAGGAGATCGTCCGGCTGGTCGAGGAGGGCTACACGATCGTGCTCCTCGGCACCCCGAAGCATCCCGAGGTCGTGGGCCTCCTCGGGTTCGCGCCCGACGCCATCGTCGTCGACGAGGAAGAGGACTGGGACCAGATTCCTCGCAAGAAGCGGATGGCCCTCATCAGCCAGTCCACCCAGCCACCCTGGAAGTTCGAGAAGCTCGCAGCGTTCATGGTCTCGAGGAGTCACGAGCTCAAGATTGTCAACACCGTGTGTCCCGTGACCATCCGCCGCCAGGAAGACACGCTGGAGACCGCGCGCGAGGTCGATCTCATGGTGGTCGTCGGCGGCCGGAGCTCGGCGAACACCAAGGAATTGACCCGGCTGTGCGGCATCGTCGGCACGCCGGCGGTCCAGATCGAGTCCGTTCGGGACCTCGACGACGCGTCCGTGTTCGAGGGCGCCAAGGTCGTTGGCGTGACCGGCGGGACATCGACGCCGATCGAGGATCTCCACGCGGTGGCCCAGCGCATCCTCGAGATGGCCGGGACCCCGCATGCGCAGTCGAATGCGGTAGCGCTCGCCGACGCGGCCTTCGCCCTCGCAGCGACCCCGGCTGGTCGCACCACCTCGCTCCCCAGCGCCCGCGCATCCCTCCCCGTCGCCAGCTGAGGGGGTCGTGAGCACGGGCCAGCCAGTTCCGGTCGTCGCCATCGTCGGCAGGCCCAATGTGGGCAAGTCCACGCTCTTCAACCGGATCGTGGGGGAACGGGCGGCGATCGTGGAAGACCGGGCGCGGACCACGCGGGATCGGTTGTACGGCGAGACCGAGTGGAACGACCGACGCTTCATGATCGTGGACACCGGCGGCCTCGAGGTGGACCCGCGGGATCCGATCGAGGCGCGCGTCCAGGACCAGGCCCGGATCGCGATCGCCGAGGCGGACGTGATCATCTTCGTCGTGGAGGCGATCACGGGGCTGACGCCGGCCGACGAGGAGGCTGCCCTCATCCTCCGGCGCGCGTCGGCGCCGGTGCTGGTCGCAGTCAACAAGAGCGACAACGCGGCGCGCGAGATCCAGGCGGCTGAGTTCTACGCCCTCGGCTGGGAGCGGACGTTCCCGGTCGCGGCGGTCCACGGGCGTGGCGTCGCGGACATGCTCGACGAGGTCGTGGCGGCCCTCCCACCGGAATCCGACTCGGAGATCGCCCGGAAGCGCCGCGAGCGAGAGGCCGAGGCATTCTCGCGCGATGTCGAGGAGGGGCGGCTGGACGCAATCGTCGTCGGTGACGATGAGCTGGACAGCGCCGACGACGACGACTCGGGCTCGGTGGACGTGCTCGACGGCAGCGGCGCCGGCGCGGATGACGAGACCGTCAGACGCTGGGACGCGATGATGGCCAGCGAGTCCGACAACGAGCCGCCCGCGATCTCGCTCGTCGGGCGTCCCAACGTGGGGAAGTCCAGCCTGCTCAATGCGCTGCTCAAGCAGGACCGGATGATCGTCTCGGACATCCCCGGCACCACCCGGGACGCGATCGACACGCGCCTGCCCTGGGGCCGCACGGAGATCGTGCTGATCGACACGGCGGGGATCCGCAAGCGCGGCCGCGTGGCGGGCGGCGCCGATGCGGACCGGTTCTCCACCCTTCGATCGTTCCGCGCCATCTCTCGCTCGGACGTCGCCGTCCTCCTGATCGATGCGGTCGACGGGCTGACCGCCCAGGACATGCACATCGCGGGCTTCGTGGTCGACGAGGGCAGGGGACTGGTCATCGCGGTGAACAAGTGGGACGCCGTCGAGGAGAAGACCGGCGACACCTTCGACAAGTACGTCGAGTGGATCCGGCACGAGGCACCATTCCTGGATTTCGCGCCGATCGTCAGCATCTCGGCCAAAACCGGCCAGCGGATCGATCGCGTGCTGGAGCTGGCGGTCGACGTCTGGGCGGAGCGCCGCAAGCGCATCCCCACGGGCACGCTCAACCGGCTCGTTGGCGATGCGACCGCTCGACAGGAGCCGCCCGCGGTGAAGGGCAAGCGCCCGAAGCTGTTCTACGCAACGCAGGTGGCCGTCGCTCCGCCGACGTTCGTGTTCTTCGCCCGTGAGGCCGCCGCGGTCCACTTCAGCTATCGGCGCTACCTGGAGAACCGGCTGCGCGACGAGCTCGGCTTCCTCGGGACGCCCATCCGGCTCGTCTTCCGCGAGCGGGCCACGATCCGCGGCACGAGGGAGCGCGGCATCCGGGCCGGGAGCCGCAAGAACCTGACGACGAAGGTGGCGGCAAACCGCGCCGCGCCCCCGAGGACGCCTGCTCCCAAGGGCACGGCATCGCCGGCGGGCGTGGAACCCGTGAAGCGCACCGGCCGGGGCAAGCAGGCTGGAGGTCGGAAGGCCCGTTGACCGCGCGAGTCGCCGTCGTCGGCAGCGGTGCCTGGGGCACGACGCTGGCGCTCTTGGTCGCGCGCGCCGAGCCGGTCACGCTGCTCAGCCATTCCACGGAGACGGCGGAGCGGCTTGCGACGACCCGTCGGAACGAGCGCCGGTTGCCTGGCATCGAGCTCCCCGAGAAGATCGAGGTCACTGCTGACCCTGCGGCGCTCGCCGACGCCACCGACCTGGTCCTCCTCGCCGTGCCGAGCGCCCACCTCCGTGCCAGCGTCGCGCGGGTCGCGCCGTTCATTCCGGCTTCCGCGGACGTCCTCTCGGTGGTCAAGGGGATCGAGCACGGAACCCTCCTCCGCATGACCGAGGTTGTCGCCGATGCGAGCGCCGCGGCCGGATTCCCGATCGAATCTCGCCGGATCGCCGCGCTCTCGGGGCCCAACCTCGCCCAGGAGATCGCGCGCTCCCTGCCCGCATCCGCCGTGATCGCGTCGGAGGATCCAGAGCTCGGAGATCGCATCGTCGAACGCTTGAGCCGGCGCGAGTTCCGGCTCTACACGAACCCCGACGTCCTCGGCGTGGAGCTGTGCGGGGCGCTCAAGAACATCATCGCGATCGCCGCGGGGGCCGCGGACGGGCTCGGGTTCGGCGACAACGGCAAGGCCGGGCTGATGACGCGTGGCCTGGCGGAGATGACCCGGCTCGGGATCGCCACGGGCGCAAATCCACTGACCTTCGCGGGACTCGCGGGCGTCGGCGACGTGATCGCGACGTGCGGTTCGGGGTTGTCGCGCAACCACCGGCTCGGCGAGGAGCTCGCGAAGGGCCGATCGTGGTCGGAGATCGAGGCGACCCTTGCCGGAGTGGCAGAGGGCGCCTACACGGTGGACGCCGCGCTGGCGCTGGCGGATCGCCACGGCGTCGAGATGCCGATCGCCCGCGAGGTCCACAACGCGCTGTTCGAGGGCAAGAGCGTCCAGCGCTGCCTGATCGACCTGCTCTCCAGGGAATCCAAGGACGAGCTGGCGGATTTCCAGCGCTGGATCGACGGGCTCCCCGGGTCGTCCGGCCCGAGCGCGGGCCCCGCTGCTGGCTAGGGGTCGCGCGACCCTGGTCGCGCCTTTCGGCTGGGCTCGAATCGACGCTGCTAGACTCGTGGCTCGGTCGGGGCGTGGCGCAGTCTGGTAGCGCACCAGTCTGGGGGACTGGTGGTCGTGGGTTCGAATCCCGCCGCCCCGACCAAATTCCTCAGCACGAACGATGTCCTCGGCGTCGGATCACCCCAACTGCGTGCGAGGGCCCTACCGATCCCGGTTGACGTACTCCATCAGGTCCCGCTCGGCCTGATCCCTGAGCTCTCGCAGCCGCCTCGATTCCTCCTCCCACGGCAGGTCCGCGGACCGATCTGTCCGCGGCGGCGCGTCGCCCTCCCAGTAGGTCACGATGCCGCTCCTGACGTGGGTGCGGTAGGCGTCCGACGCTTCGTCGTGGGCATCCAGCAATCGCGCGAGCTGCTTATCCACTGGTGGTGGCCTCCAAGTACCGCCCGATGCGTTCGCTGGCGGGCAGTGTGCCTCGAACGCCCGCAACCCACCTAGGATTCCGGCGGTGAAGACCGGCCTGACGGATCCCACCCAATCGCTGAGGACGGCGCGGATGCGCCTCGATCCCCTCGAGGTCGAAGACGCTGGCGCCCTCGCGGCAGCGATGGCGGACCCGTCCCTGTTCGTGGTGATCGGTGGCGAGCCGCCCTCGGTCGGTGAAGCGGCGGCGCGAATCGAGCGCTATCGCGCTGGGCCGCCACGCACCGGGGACGCCTGGCACAACTGGGCGATTC
This sequence comes from Candidatus Limnocylindria bacterium, assembly GCA_035525825.1. GTDB lineage: Bacteria > Chloroflexota > Limnocylindria > Limnocylindrales > CSP1-4 > UBA5189. The sequence continues at coordinate 6,709 of DATLDP010000055.1, read as the reverse complement.
GTCTCGCGGCCACCGAGCCCGACCCGGATCGGTTGATCGGTCATCTTCAGGCGACCGTGCGCGAGCACGGCGAATCGGTCGAGATCGCGTGGCTTATCGGGACTCCGTGGCAGGGCCGCGGCTACGCGAGCGAGGTTGCGGCCGGACTGGTCGAGTGGCTACGAGCGAACGCCGCGGGCGCGGTCATCGCCCACATTGCTCCCGGGCACGTCGCCTCCGAACGGGTGGCCGATCGTGCGGGTCTCGCGCCAACGGGCGTGGTCGAGGACAGCGAAGTCGTCTGGCGCCTCTCGGCGACGGAGCCCGAGGCGTAGGCTTCCATCGGGAGACGGGCGCCAGCGAGGGACCGGTCGATGGACGAAGGCGAACCGAGCGAATCCACGGCAGCGCCGGCGGGCGAACCAGGTGCGGCAGGCTTTGCCGCGATCGAGCCACCGCCCGCGCCGCAGCCGGCAGTCGCCTGGGGCTCGCCCCAGCCGTCGCAGCGCCCGGTCCCCGGCGCACCCGGGTTCGAGTTCGCGCCCGTCTCGGTCCGGTTTGCCGCGTATTTCCTCGATAGCCTGATCGTCGGGATCGGCAGCGTCGTGGTCTCCGCGATCCTCGCCTTCGTGCCCGGCGCGCCCCTGGTCACGCAGCTGCTGGTGCTCGCCTACTTCGCGGCGTGGTGGTCCGGCGGGCGGCGCGCCACCCCTGGGCAGCGACTGTTCCAGCTTCAAGTAGGCAACGCGTTCGACGGCCGCAACCTCACGACCGAACAGTCGTTGCGCAGGGCGTTCGTGCTGATCCTTGGCGGGCTCATTGGCGGGGTGCTGATCGTCGCGCTGCCGGCCCGAACCGGCACGGGAGCCAGCACGCTGGTCAACGTTGCCTGGTGGCTCGTCATCGTCATCTCGGCGGCGATGAGCCCGACCCGTCAGGCGATCCACGATCGATTTGCGGGAACCGCCGTCGTCCGCCCGAACATTCGAACGTCAAATGACGCCGCGATCATCGTCGTCGTGGTTCTGGTTCTCGTGGTCGCCATCCCGGCGCTCGCGATCATCTCGCTCATCTTCCTCGGCTCCCAGGTCAGCGACATCCTGTCGTCCGTGGGGAGCTCGGTGTGAGCGGCGGCTGCCCCGACGGGTGCTGCGTCAACACGTTCTCGACGAAGGAGGCCGAGGGCGACCTCAAGCGGTACCTGAAGCAGGGACCCGACGGGACGACGAAGTCGCTGATCGACGCAATCGTCGCGGAAGGCGCTGACGGCGCGACCCTCCTCGACATCGGCGGCGGGATCGGGGCGATCCAGCTGGAGCTGCTCGCGAAGGGCGCGGCCTCCGCCCAGTCCGTCGACGCCTCGGAGGCCTACGTGACGGTCGCACGAGCGGAGGCAGCCCGCCGCGGGCTTGCGGATCGGACGGACGCTCGGATCGGCAGCTTCGAGACGCTCGCGGCCGTCATCGAGGAGGCGGACGTGGTCACGCTCGATCGCGTCGTGTGCTGCGACCCGGACCTCCCGGCGCTCCTCGGCGCGGTCGCGAGCCACGCCCGGCGGATGGTGGGCCTCGTGTATCCGCGCGTCACGTGGTGGAACAGGGCCGCGGCGCGCGCCTTCGCGGCCTTCGGCTGGGTCACGCGCGACCCGACGCGCTGGCACCTGCATCAGGACGCCGACCTCGATCGGATCCTGCGCGAGTCCGGCTTCATCCGGCGAGATGTCGACCGCACGCTGATCTGGCAGGTCGCGCTGTACGTCCGAGGCGGCGCGACCTAGCCACGAGGCAACGCGCGCGTCCAAGTCGGTCGGCAGGCAAGTCAGCGCGTCCCAGGCCGCGGTCCCAGTCCACTCGTATTCCCCCGACGCATCGCAATGGGGGATGCGTATCCCGAGCCGCCGATTCGCGAACACGAAGACGATCAGCCGCGGCGCAGCGCCTCGACCAGATCACCAAGCCCCGTGGTTTCGGTGGGATTGGCGCTCTCATCGTCACGACGGACGTGGCCCGGCGCGAAATCGCGGGCGCTCTGCGCTCCGGCGGCCTTCTTGAGGTGCCCGGGGCTCTGCTCGCTGCGGCCGTGACCACCCTGGGGCTCCATCGGCTCCTGTTGCCCGCCGCCCTGGCCGTGCTCGCCGCCCTGGCCGTGCTGGCCGCCCTTGCCGTTGTGCTTGCCCTGTCCTGGCATCTGGTGTGCTCCTTTCGGGTCCCCGGTGCAACGATCGTTGCCCCGCGTCGCTCTCGGATGCCTTACAGCCAGCCCGAGGGGGCTGCAGGCAGCGGTCAGCTCGGGAGGCTGAACCAGAACGTGGTGACACCCGCCTCCGAGGTCGCTCCGACGCGGCCCCCAGCCTCTTCCACGAGCCGTTTCACAATCGCGAGGCCGATCCCCGCGCCACCCGACGCCCGATCGCGCGACCGCTCGACCCGGAAGAATCGCTCCCAGACCCGCGGCAGGTCGTCCGCGGGGATCTTGCTGCCGGAGTTGGCGACGCGGACCGTCGCGTGGCCATCGTCGCGCAGGACCGCGACCCGCACCTCGCCGCCGGCCGGCGTGTAGCGCAGCGCGTTCTGGAGCAGGTTCGAGACCACCTGGGCGAGCTCGTCGGCCCGGGCATGGACGACGATCCCGGGCGCGATGGCGGCGCCGACATTGATCGAGCGGCGGGCGAAGGACGGCGTCACGAGCTCGACGGCGTTGCGGACCAGGGCGCCGAGGTCGACGTCCTCGGGCATTGGGCGCTCGTCGTCGGCGCCGGCGAGGGCATCGAGGGAGGACGCGAGGCGGGTGAGCCGATCGACTTCCTCCTTCAGCGACTCGAACGTCGCCGGGTCGGGCGGGAGGACGCCGTCGCGGAGGGCCTCGAGATAGCCCTGGAGGTTCGTGAGCGGGGTTCGCAGCTCGTGCGAGGCGTTGACGACGAACTCGCGCCGGACGGCGTCCTGCTCGGCGAGGCGATCGACCATGACGTTGAAGGCGTTTGCGAGCGCCCGCACCTCGGTGGGGCCTTCGACGGGGGCCGTGGCGCGAAGGTCGCCCTGGGCCGTCCGCTGCGCGGCCTCCGCGAGGCGCTCGATGGGGCGGGCGATGCGGCGGGCGAGGAACGAGCCGAGCACGACCGCGGCGAGGGCGGCCACGATCGCCGCGACGGCAGCGACGCCCGCGAGGCTCGATTGGAACATCGAGCCGGCCTCCTCGGCGGATTCGCCGATCGAATGCATGAGCTCCATGAACGTGTCGGAACCGATCCGCATGACGCCGACGAGCAGGACGAGCATCACCACGCCGGCCACCAGGAGCGAGGCGACCACGATCCGGGTCGCGATGCCATCGGGTCGCATGGGGAAGCGCACGGTCAGGTCGCCGCGTTCGCTCGCCGCCGCTCGACCCGCGTGGCCGCCCGGTAGCCGACGCCGCGCACCGTGGCGACGTAGCGGGGCTCGCCGGCGTCGTCGCCGAGCTTCTCGCGCAGCCGCTTGATGTAGACGTCGATCGCCCGATCGAGGACGTCGCCCTCGCCGGTTCCGTGGATCCCGTCGAGCAGCTGGTCGCGGGTGAGGGCCCGGCCGTCCGCGTCCAGGAGCGTCGCGAGGAGCCGCAGCTCCAGCGCCGAGAGATTCACGGGCGTTCCGGCGATTCTCGCTTCGTGCCGGCCTGGATCCACCACGAGGTCCCCGCACACCAGCAGCTCGTCGGAGCCGAAGGCGTCCGCGAGGGGCCGCTCCGTCCGCCGCAGGATGGTCCGCACCCGGACCACGAGCTCGGCGGGGGAGAACGGCTTCGGGAGATAGTCATCGGCGCCCTCGCTGAGCCCCAGGATCCGGTCGCCGGTGGAGCCGCGCGCGGACAGCACCAGGATCGGGGTCTCGCCCAGCGCCCGCGCGCGCCGGATCACCGAGAGCCCATCGAGGCCGGGGAGCATCAGGTCCAGGACCACGAGCCGCGGCTGGTCGCGCTCGATCGCCCGCAGCGCACTCGGGCCGTCCGCGGCGGTGATCACTGGGTACCGCTCGCGCTCGAGATACGTGCGGACCAGCGCGACGATCTTGGGATCGTCGTCGACGACGAGGATCGGGGCATCGGGGGCGGCCATGAAGGGAATCATCGTCCGCCCGAGGGTCGGGGACAACCATGACGCGGCGGTGACCGTCGCAGCGGGTCCCAGCCCGCCCGCCCTATCATCTGGGCGTGCCGCCGATCCAGGAGCTGATCCGAATCGAGCCCATCTACCTCGGGCGCCTCGAGCGCCAGGGGATCTTCACCACGGGCCTGCTGCTCGAGGTGACCGAGACGGTCACGCGTCGCCAGAACCTCGCTGACCAGGTCGATGCCTCGACCAACGACGTGCTCGACTGGCGCGATGAGGCCCAGATGCTGAACCTGGCGGGCTTCGGGCCGGCCGAGCACCGGCTCCTGAGCCAGAGCGGCTTCGAAGGCCTCCGCGACATCCTCGAGGTGGACCTGGAGACGTTCGGGAAGCGCCTGGCGCGCGGCGCGGACGAGCTCAAGATGGAGCCGCCGAGCGACCTCACGGCCGAGGGCTGGTGGGACCAGGCACACACGCTCGCGGAGTAGGCGAGTGCGCAATGCGCTCGTCGCGATCGCGACGGCGCTGGTGATCCTCGGGGGCTCCATCGTGCCGTTCACGACCCCGGCGTACGTCCGCTTCGAGCAGGATCGCGCCGGCGTGGCGATCCCGGACTACACGCCCGCCGACCTCGACGCGGTGGACGCCTCCCTGCTCGGCGACGTCGTGCTGTGGCGAGGCGACTTCGACGTGACCGTCCTGGGGTTCCCCGTCCTCTCGGAGGCCGATCGCGCGCACATGCGAGACGTCCGCGGCGTGTTCACCGGCCTCTGGATCCTGGTTCTCGCGGCGGTCGCCGTCCTCGCGTGGGGGTTCTGGCGCTCTCGCGCGAACGACGGGGCGCGAGCGAGCGTCTGGCATGCCATCGGGCGGGGTGCGCGCGGACTCGCGATCGGTGTCGTCGTGCTCGGCGTCCTGGCGTTCGTGGCCTTCGATGCGATGTTCGAGCTGTTCCACCGCCTGTTCTTCTCGGGCAACTACACGTTCGACCCGGCCACGGATCACCTCGTGCAGCTCTTTCCGGCCCAGTTCTGGTTCGAGACGACGATGTTCCTTGGCGTCGTCCTCGTGATCGTTTCGATTGCGGTCGCCTGGATCGCGAGCCGCCGGAGCCGCGCGGCGATGCGTCGAATTCCCGTGCCCGCCGCTCCAGCCGCCGCGGCAGCCGAATGACAGCGGGCGGCTGACGATGGGGATCGCGATCGGACGGATCTTCGGCATCGAGATCCGCGTCCAGCTGGGCTGGACCGTCGTGCTCGGCCTCATCGCCGTGATCGCCGTCGGCGAGCTGACCCAGCTGGACCCGGACCTGCCGACCGCGCTCGCGTGGGCTCTTGGCGGGCTCGTGGCCCTCGGCTTCTTCGTCAGCTCGGTGACCCACGACCTCGCGCACGCCATCGTGGCCCGACGCCGGCGCGTGGACGTTCGATCGATCACGGTCTCGTTCTTCGGCGCCTCGAGCCCGTTCGACGCGACGTCACCCGATCCCGGCCACGACATGGCGATCGCCGCCTCGGGGCCCATCGCGAGCATCGTCATCGGCGGCGTGCTGTTCGCGCTGACGGTCGGCGCCATCGCCCTGGGGGATGAGTTCGCCGCCGCGGCCGGCGTGCTGTCGGTGCTCGTCTTCCTGAACCTGATCCTGGGGGTCGTGAACCTTGTCCCCGCCTACCCGCTCGATGGCGGCCGGATCATCCGCGACATCGCGTGGCGCCGATCGGGCTCCGAGCAGTCCGGCTGGCAGACCGCGGCACGGAGCGGACGGATCACGGGGTTCGTCGTCATCGCGTTCGGGATTGCGTACCTCCTGGTCGAGGGCGGGGCAACTGGCGCGATGGTCGCGCTGACGGGCTGGTTCCTGATCCTGTCGGCGAACTCGGTTCGAGATCGGGTCAAGCTCGACGACCTCGTCGGCGGGCATGCGGTCCGAGAGGCGATGGAGGCGGATCCGATCACGGTCACGCCGACGCTCACCATCGACACGTTCGCCGGGCAGCTGCTCGACCGGGAGACGCCGCTCACGGCCGTGCCGGTCGTGGTCGGCGACGAGATCGTGGGAATGTTCGGCGTCAGCCAGATCCGGCGAATCCGGCGTGGCGACTGGCCGAACACGCGGGTCGAGGACGTGATGATCAAGCCCCCGAGGCTGGTGTTCCTGGCGCCCGACGACACGCTCAAGAGCGGGCTCGAGCGGCTGCATCGGATCGGCGTCGACGGGCTGCCGGTCGTCGACGATGGCCGGATGGTCGGCGTGCTCACCCGTCGGGGCGTCGGCGCGTTCATCGCGGCGCGTCAGGGCAAGCCGGCCGCATGAGCCGGCGATGAGCGGAGCATGAGCGCCTCGTGAGCGGGTCGGGCGAGGCGGACGGCGCGCGGCTGGCGACGGTGGAGGAGGCCCGCGCAGCGATCCTCGCGGCCATCCCGGGGCCGCTCGGCGAGGAGGAGGTCTCGGCCGGCGCCGCGCTCGGGCGCGTCCTGGCGCGCGAGGTCGTCGCCGCCGTCACGTTGCCGCCCTGGGACAACTCGGCGATGGACGGCTACGCGATCCTGGCCGGAGACGTCGCGGCGGCCTCGGAGGACGATCCGACGCGGCTTCGAGTCAGCGGTGAGGTCCCTGCCGGGGGCGTGGCAACCGACGCCGTG
>DATLDP010000054.1:0-4525 GCA_035525825.1 Candidatus Limnocylindria bacterium | reverse complement strand
CCGCCCAGCGATGGGTCCGCTCGGTCGCGTCCTCGACCACGCTCCGCTTTGACGACGGGTAGACCGGGTGGTCGAAGGCGACCGCGACGTCAGCGCCGAGGGACTCCTGGATCCTGATCGCGATCTCCGGGGTCAGCCGATTCGTGGAGCCGTCCAGGTGGCTGCGGAACGTCGCGCCGTCTTCGTCGATGACCCGCGAGTCCGCGAGGGAGACGACCTGGAACCCGCCGGAGTCCGTCAGGATGGGGCCATCCCAGGCCATGAACTTGTGAAGCCCGCCCAGGCGCGCGATTCGCTCGTGACCGGGTCGCAGGTAGAGGTGGTAGGTGTTCGAGAGGATGATCGTGGCTCCGACCGTCCTGAGGTCATCCGGGTCCAGCGCCTTGACCGTCGCGTTCGTGCCGACCGGCATGAACTGGGGCGTCTCGATCACCCCGTGCAGCAGCGTGAGGCGGCCGAGCCGCGCCCGCGTGCTGCCGTCAGCCGGGGGCGGGGTGAGGACCTCGAACGACGACGGACGCGTGGGCGCGCGATCCGGGGTGGCGACGGCGGTCACGAGCCTCCGACGCCGGAGCCCGGGTCATCCCACAGGGGAACGATGTCCGGTTCGGCGCGGCGCGGCGGCGGGATCTCGTAACCGAGATTCGCGAGGTGGGTGCGGGCCGCCTCCGTGGCAATTCGGCCCTGGGGAGTCCGATCGAGGAAGCCGAGGCGCAGGAGGTACGGCTCGTAGACATCCTCGATCGTCTCGATCTCCTCGGACAGCACGGCCGCGAGGGCCGCCACGCCGACCGGGCCCGAGGCGAACTTCTGGATGATCGCGGCCAGGAGCTTTCGATCCGTCGAGTCGAGTCCCGCGTCATCGATCTCCAGGAGGCGCATCGCCTCGATCGCCGCGGTCTCGTCGATCTTGCCGTTGCCGTGGACCTCTGCGTGGTCGCGCACCCGCTTGAGCAGCCGGTTCACGATCCGCGGCGTACCCCGCCCTCGCCTTGCGATCGCGAGCGAGGCGGGCTTGTCAATGTCCACGTTCAGGATCCGCGCGGAGCGCTCGACGATCTCCGTGAGCTCCGGCTCCTCATAGAAGTCCAGCCGGTACGTGGCCCCGAAGCGGTCCCGCAGCGGTGACGAGATCCGCCCCGCCCGTGTCGTCGCCCCGATGACCGTGAATGGCTTGAGGCTCAGCCGGAGGCTCCGCGCCGACGGCCCCTTGCCGATCATCACGTCCAGCGCGAAGTCCTCCATCGCCGGGTAGAGGATCTCCTCCACCGCGCGGTTCAGGCGATGGATCTCGTCGATGAAGAGGACGTCGCGCTCGTCCAGGCTCGTGAGCACCGCGGCGAGGTCGCCGGGCCGCTCGACCGCGGGCCCCGACGTGTACCTGACGTTGACGTCCAGCTCGCGGGCGATGATCGTCGCGAGGGTGGTCTTGCCGAGGCCCGGCGGGCCGTACAGCAGGACGTGATCCGCAGCCTCTCCCCTCGCCCGCGCCGCCGTCAGGAGGATGGAGAGATTGGCCTTGACCTCGCGCTGGCCGATGTATTCGTCCAGGCTGCGTGGTCGCAGCGAGCTCTCGACGACGACGTCCGCGTCATGAAGGTCGGCCGCGAGAATGTTCGACCGATCGTCGTCCATCATTGACGGCGAGAATAGCAGGTTCGCGTCCATATCGTACAGATGTTCGATTGCGCCGCGAGCCGTCCGGAGGTGCCGTGCAACCGATCGCGTTCGCCGCACTCGGGGTCGTCACGGTCTGCTCGATCCTGCTGTTCGTCGTGGGCCGTCGCTACACCCGCGGGTACGTCGCGAAGCACAACGCCATGCCGCCGATGACCTGGATGTTCCGCCGCTCCCCTGACCCGGATCTCGAACGGCACCGCCGCCTGGCGCTCACCACACTGCCCTTCTACCTCGTCGCCCTCGTCGTCTACCTCTTTCGCACGCCCCCGAGCTGACGCGCGACCGAGGGGGGCATCGGTTGGTTCCCGGTCGGAGTCTTTCCGGCCAATCTTTCACCGGTGGGGCCTTCGACGAGCGCCGTGCCGCCAGATCGGCTCCAGCGCAGGTTCAGGGAGCTGATCCACGTTGGGGACGGGTCGTTGCGCGTCGGTGTTCGCGCTACAAGCCCCCGCGGCTGTAGAACGCCCCCTGGGTGCAAGATCGGCTGAATCGCGCGCTGAGCGCGGGCAAGGGCGCGATCGCCGGCGGGGTCGCCGCACCGGAGCGAGCCGACGGCACGACGCCGAGATCAGTCCCGGGCGAGGACTCGCAACGCGGCCTTGACCCGCTCCTCCAGCGACGCGCCGACCCCGGCCATTCCGAGCCCGATCCGCGCGGCCTCACGAGCCTCCGGCAGGGAGTAACCCAGCGCCTGGAGCGCACCGACGACGTCGCCCTCGGCGGCCGGCTGCCCCGCGATCAACACCGTGCCGGCCGCGACCCCGGCGGCCGCGACCTTCTCCTTGAGTTCGAAGATCACCCGCTCGGCGAGCTTCTTGCCGATCCCCGGGATCGAGACGAGCACGGCCTGATCCTGCTGCATGATCGCGAGCTGGAGCTCCGCGGTCGGGCGGGAGCCGACGATCGCCATCGCGACCTTCGGGCCCACGCCCGTCACCGTGAGCAGCAGCCCGAAGAACCCGAGCTCCTCGACGGTCCGGAAGCCGTAGAGGGCCTGGAGGTCCTCGCGGACGACGTGGTGGGTGAAGAGCTTCAGCCGCCCGCCGGGCGCCGCCGACGACAGCACCGCGGGCGAGGCATAGACGCGGTAGCCGATGCCACCCACCTCGACGACGAGCGAATCGAGCGCAACCGCCGCGACGGCGCCATCGAGCGACGCGATCACGGGTTCGTCAGCGCCCGGAGGCGCGTTCGCGGGACAAAGCCTCGCGCACGGCGCGGGCGTAGGCACTCTCGCCCGCGGCGATCGGGTCCACGGACGCCCGGTCGAGGACGGACGAGCGGCGATCCGGCCCGCCGCTGTCGCGCTCGACGTTGGCCGCCCAGATGGCGATCGCCAGCGCGTCCGCGGTGTCGTCGGGATGCGGCGCTGCGTCCAGCGAGAGGCACACGGCGACCATCCGCCCGACCTGTTCCTTGTCGGCCCGGCCGTGGCCCGTCACCGCGACCTTGACCTCGGACGGCGTCGCCTCGCGCACCGGCACCTCGGCCTGCGCCGCGGCGAGCAGCACGACCCCGCGCGCCTGGCCGACCGCGAACGCGGTCTGGGCGTTGCCGGAGAAGAACAGCCGCTCCACGGCCATCACGTCCGGCTGGTGGGTCGCGATCAGCTCGTCGAGGAAGGCGTGGATCAGGAGGAGCCGCTTCGGGAGCGACGAATCCGGCTTGGTGTGGAACGTCCCGCCGTCGACCATCCGAAGCGCCGCACCCTTGCGCTCGACGATGCCGTAGCCGAGCGAAGCTGTCCCCGGATCGATGCCGAGGACGATCATGCGGCGCGGTGCCGTGGCTCCGGCTGCGGCGCCCGGTGCACGAGGGTCAACCCGCGACCTCGGCGAAGACGTCCTCGGGGATGTCGAAGTTGGCGGTGACCCGCTGGACGTCATCCAGGTCCTCGAGGCTCTCCACGAGGCGGAGGTTCTGGCGGGCCCGCTGCCCGTCGACCTCGACCGTGTTCTTGGCGATCATCGCGCTCTCGGCGCTCTCGACCGGCAGGCCGGCGGCATCGAGGGCCTTGCGGACCTGCTCGAGGCCCGCGGGCGTCGTGTAGACCTCGACGGACTCCTCGCCCGTCGTGTCGATGTCCTCGGCGCCCGCGTCGATGGCGATCAGGGCGACCTCATCGGGGTCCTGGCCCTTGGCGGGAATGGTGATCAGGCCGCGCGGCTCGAACTGCCAGGCGACGGCGCCGGAGGCTGCCAGCTGGCCGCCCGCCTTGGTGAAGATCGAGCGAATCTCGCCTGCGGTCCGGTTGCGGTTATCGGTCGCCGCCTCGACGAGGATCGCGACGCCGCCGGGGCCGTAGCCCTCGTACACGATCTCCTCGAACTGCTCGGCCTCGCCCCCGCCGGTCGCCTTGTCAATGGTCCGCTTGATGTTGTCCGCGGGCATGTTCACCGAGCGCGCCTTCTCGATCGCGAGACGGAGCCGGTAGTTGGCGTCCGGGTCACCGCCACCCTGGCGGGCCGCGACGGAGATCTCGCGGGCGACCTTGGTGAACACGGCGCTGCGCTTGGCATCCGTGATGCCTTTCGCGCGCTTGATCGTGGACCACTTTGAGTGACCGGACATCGGCCCGAGTATACCGACGCGCACCCGGCCACCGGCACGGGGCGCGGCCCTCGCACTATGATGGCCGGGCCCCTCCTGATCACCTTCGAGCGCCTCATCGACCCCCTCCGAACGAGGAGCCAGCCCCGATGACCAGCAAGAGCGTCGATCTCCCCCACCTTCGGAGCGTCGTCCTGGCAGGCCACGCGGGAGCCGGCAAGACGACGCTCGGCGAGCAGCTGCTGCACAAGGCCGGCGCGGTCGGGCGAATCGGCAAGGTCGATGACGGGACATC
>DATLDP010000014.1:0-16242 GCA_035525825.1 Candidatus Limnocylindria bacterium | reverse complement strand
GATCATCATCGAGAAGCCCTTCGGGCGCGACGTCGAGTCCGCGCGGAAGCTCAATCGCGAGGTCCTGCGGGTCTTCCGCGAGACGCAGGTCTACCGCATCGACCACTACCTCGGGAAGGAGACCGTCCGGAACCTGATGGTGTTCCGGTTCGGCAACGGGATCTTCGAGCCGCTCTGGAATCGGCGCTACGTGGATCACGTACAGATCACGGTGGCCGAGTCCATCGGCGTGGAGGATCGCGGCTCGTTCTACGAGGAGACCGGCGCCGTTCGCGACGTCCTCCAGAACCACCTCCTGCAGCTCCTGAGCCTCGTGGCGATGGAGCCACCCGCCACCTTCCAGGCCGACGCGCTGCGCGACGAGAAGCTCAAGGTCCTTCGAGCATGCTCACCGTTCACGCGGCACGAGGTCGCGAAGGACGTCGTCCGGGGCCAGTACGACAAGGGCTGGGTCGGCGGGCAGCCGGTCAAGGGCTACCGCGAGGAGAAGGAGGTCGAGGCGGAATCCGAGACCGAGACCTTCGTCGCGGGCCGCTTCGAGATCGACGACTGGCGCTGGTCCGGCGTCCCGTTCTACCTCCGCACCGGCAAGCGGCTCGCAAAGCGCGCGACCGAGATCGCGATCCAGTTCCGCGACGTCCCGCACCGCCTCTTCGCCGAGGCGGCGACGGACCCCCAGCCGAACCTCCTCGCCATCCGGGTCCAGCCCGATGAGGGCATCCTGCTGCGATTCGGCTCCAAGGTCCCGGGGCTCGGGCTCGAGATCCGTCCGGTGACGATGGACTTCACCTACGGCGCGGCCTTCTCCGCCGACACGCCCGACGCCTACGAGACCCTGATCCTCGACTCGATGCTCGGCGACCAGTCGCTGTTCACCCGGGCCGACGAGGTGGAGGCGGCCTGGTCGATCGTTTCGGGGCTGCACGACGCCTGGCTCGATTCGCCGGCGCCGGAGTTCCCGAACTACGCCTCGGGGACATGGGGCCCGGAGGCTGCCCATGCCCTGATCGAGCGCGACGGGCGGCGCTGGCGGCGGCTGTGAGCATCGAGGGCGGCTCGGCCATGGGCGGCGCGGCCGCGGCGGTTGGTCCGATGGGCGGCCCGATCGGCGGTGGTGCCGTGGCGCCGACACCGGCAGCACCCGGGATGCCGATGCTCCGCTGGTCCTCGCGTGCGCGCTCGCTCGATGGCGTCTCCAAGGAGCTGGGCCGGATCTGGGATTCGATCTCGCTGACGACGATCGGCGAGACCGGCGACGCCGAACGCCGGATCGCGGCGCGCTCCAGCGTCATGAACCTGGTGGTGGTCGCGGGACGGGGCGAGGTCGGCGAGCGCGCGGCCTCGATCGTCGAGGGCCTGACGGGCCGCCACCCGTCGCGGACCCTGATCGTGACGCCCGCGGATCCCGATGGGCCACCCTGGATCGACGCCCAGGTCCAGGCCCACTGCGTCATGCCGTCGGCGACGGCTCCCGAGACCTGCTCGGAGCTCGTCTACATGACCCTGGGCGGCGAGAGCGGCCAGCACCTCGTCGGCATCGTGGCGCCGCTGCTGATCCACGACCTCCCCGTCACCCTCTGGTGGCCCGGCGAGCCGCACTTCGAATCGTCCACGTCCCACGACCTCCTGGACCTTGCCGATCGGGTGCTGGTGGACGGCTCCGGCTGGTCCGGCGACGGGCTGCCGGGCCTCGCGAGCCTCGCGGCGCTGCCCCATGAGTTCCACGTCGAGATCAGTGACTTCGCGCTGCTCCGGCAGGCGCGCTGGCGCGAGGCGATCGCCTCGACGTTCGACCGGCCCAGCCTCCTCCCCTTCCTCACTCACCTCGAGCGGATCGAGGTCCGCTATGCGGCCGCGGACGGCGCGCCCGGCATGGCCAACGTGGTTCGCCCGATCTATCACGTCGCGTGGCTCGCCTCGCGGCTCGACATGACGATCGTGGAGCGGATCCACAGGCTCCAGGGCGCCTGGAGCGGTTACGAGGGCGTGCTGCGCAGCGGCTCCCGGCGCGTACCGGTGACCCTCCGGCCGATGGAATCCGATGCGCCGCGCGGCACCACCCTGGCGGTCGAGCTGTACGCGCGGAAGGGACGCTCGGAGCTCGTGATCGAGGTCACCGCCTACGCCGACGGCGTCCTGGTCCACGCCAGCCTCGACGACGTCCAGATGCCGCAGCGGCGGTTCGTGGCACCGCGGAAGCGCGAGGCGGACCTCCTGGCGGAGACGATCGATGCGGCGGGGCGGGATCCGCTCTCCGCCGAGATCCTGGCGATGGCCGCGGACCTCGTGGAGGCCGCGTGACGTGGCGACGACCGTGAGTGGCGAGCCCGAGGTCCGCGTCTTCGACGACGCCGAGGGCGCCTCGCGAGCCGCCGCCGAGGTGATCGCCGGGGCGCTGCGAGACGCCGTGGCAGAGCGCGGCCGGGCCGATTGGGCGACCACGGGCGGCTCCACGCCGGCCGGGGTCTACCGCTGGCTCGCCGAGGCGCCGCTCCGCGACGAGGTGCCCTGGGATCGAGTGCACGTGTGGTGGGGCGACGACCGGTTCGTGCCTCGCGACCATCCGCTGTCGAATGTCCTGCCGCTCGATTCCGTGCTCATCTCCTCGGCGGCTCGAGCCGGGCTGTCCGGCGCGGGAGCTGACGCGGTCGAGGTGGACCTGGGGATCGAGCCGGGTGCGCCGATCCCCGTCGCGAACATCCATGCGCCGAACATGACCCACGCGATCGCAACCAGCGCCGGGGTGGACTGGGTGGCCGCGGACTACGACCGCGAGCTGCACGCCGCGGGGCTGGCGACCGACCAGCGGGGGTTCCCGGTCTTCGACGTCATGTTCCTCGGCATCGGGCCGGACGGCCACCTGCTTTCGGCGTTCCCGGGCTCCGCGCTGTTCGACACCGAGGCGTGGGTCAGCGCGGTGCCGGCCCCGACGCACGTCGAGCCCCACGTCGCGCGGATGAGCCTGAATCCCGCCGTGGTGGCCGGCGCCCGGCTGCCCGTCGTGGTGGCGACCGGCGACGGGAAAGCGGCGATTCTCGCCTCCGTGCTCGGTGCCGCCGGCGAAGATCGGGACGAACGGCACCTGCCGTCGCTGGTGGCTCGCCGGCCGGGCGCCATCTGGTTCCTCGACCGCGCAGCGGCCGCCTCGATCGTCCGCTGACCCGGACCGGCGCGCCATTCTCGCCATCGCCGGAGCTCCGGCCGGCGAGCCGCGACGGCACCGCGATCGCGTTGTTCGAGGTCGTCGCGGGAGCCGCGGCAGATCCACCGTCGACCGGCGCCCGCGCACCCCTGCTGCTGGTCCACGGGGCAACCGCGGATCACACGACCTGGCGCGCCTCCGGGCCGAGGTTCGCGGCATCGAGGCGGGTCTTCGCGATGGACCGCCGTGGACGAGGTGATTCCGGCGATCGAGATGCGTACGCGATCGAGCGCGAATACGAGGACGTGACCGCCGCCGCCGAAGCGATCGCCATCGAGACGAGCAGCCCTGGCGTCGATGTTGCCGGACATTCCTACGGCGGCCGCTGCGCCCTCGGCGCGAGCCTCCTGACCGCTGTCATCCGCCGCGTGGTGGTCTACGAGGGCGCACCCGTTCCGCCGGGCATGTCCTACCGACCGCCCGGCCTGGTCGAAGCGGTTCGCGCCGCCCTCGACCACGGCGACCGGCAGCTGGCCCTGGAGACATTCCTCGCTGGGATCGTCGGCATGTCGGAGGCGGGCCTCGCGGCGTACCGGGCCGAGGCGGTCTGGCCGGCGCGGGTCGCAGCGGCCCACACGATCCTCCGCGAGATCGAGGCGGAGGCCGGCCCGGCCGCTTCCCTGGAGGCGCTCGGCAAGGTCGCGGCGCCGGTCCTCCTGGTCCTCGGCTCGATCAGCCGGTCGCCGTTCCGGATCGGAACCGACGAGCTGGCGACCCGGCTGGCAGACGCCGACGTGGCCGTCATCGAGGGCGCGGCGCACGCGGCCCACCACACCCACGTCGACGAGTTCGTGCGGATCGTCGAGGATTTCCTCGACAGCCGCCGTACGATCCGCGGATGAGCGAGTGGTGGGAGGTGCCCGGCGGCGCCACGGCCGGCGACGATGTCACGGCGACGCCGCCCGACCCGGGTGACGACGCTGCCGTGGGCGCCTCGGGCTCGAAGACCGACACGGACGCCCGGACCTGCCCGTGGTGCGCCGCCCCGGCGGCGGGCGGCGCGACCCGCTGCTCCAGCTGCGGCGCCGCGCTGGCCCAGCGGGAGTCCATCGCGGATCTCGTCATCCCCGGGCTGACCACCGTCGATCCGGCGCTCAAGGACTACGCCGCCCGCCCGATGCAGCTCCGCGGTCCGAGCCCCAGCCAGGGCCTGGCGTCGGGCGCCATCGTCGCGGCGGCCGCGGGCGGTCCGGCCGGCATCGCGGCCCTCGCCGGGATCGGAGCGGTCGCGGCCGTCGAGTACTTCGGAGCGTCGGCAGGCAAGGTCCAGGCGGCCAATGTCGGCGAGACCAGCGAGGCCGTCCGGCTGGCCCTCGAGAGGCTGGAGCGAGGCGAGCAGCTGCCCACCGCGGCGGACGAGACACCGCGACCGGAGCTCGATGCCCCGGCGCGCACCAGGGACCACCCGCCCGCGATGGTCGCGGACGTCGAAGAGGAGGGATCCGATGGGAGAGGCTGATTCGAAGGCCGGGCTGCTGCGGAGGGTGCCGCTGTTCGCGTCGCTGCGGCAGCGTGACCTCGAGGCGCTCGAGCGCCTCACGGACGTCATCGACCGGCCCGGCGGCGACGTACTGATGCGCCAGGGCCAGACCGGCAACGAGGCCTTCGTGATCATCCGCGGCGGCGCCCGGGTGGAGCGCGACGGTCGGGAGCTCGCGATCATCGGCGCGGGTGACGTCGTCGGGGAGATGGCGCTGATCTCCGAGGGGCCGCGAGTCGCCACCGTGACCCTGACCGAGCCCAGCCAGCTCCTGGTGATCGGGCACCGTGAGTTCCACACCCTGATGGAGGACTCGCCCGAGCTGCGCCGGGCCGTCTTCGACGAGCTGGGCGGGCGGATTCGCAACCTCGAGCTCGACCACCCCCACTGACCCCTCGGCGAGGAGGCGGTCGGGGCCTCGCGGCTACCATCGGACCCATGACTGACGAACGGCCCTTCTCCCCCGGCCTCGAGGGGGTCGTCGCGGCCGAGACCGCGCTCGGCTACGTCGACGGCGAGCGTGGGCGGCTGCTGTATCGCGGCTACCGCATCGGCGATCTCGTCGAACAGGGCACCTACCCCGCGATCGCGAACCTGCTCTGGACCGGCGAGTGGGACCCGAACCACCACCTGCCCACCGCGCCGGTCCCGGACGCTGTCCTCGCGGGCCTCCGGGCGCTCCCGACCTCGGCCAAGCCAATGGACGCGCTGCGCACGGCCGTCTCCGCCTGGGGCGCCACCCAGGAGCTCGCCTATCCGCCGACGCCCGAGCAGGCCCGGGCGCTCACCGCCTTCTCGCCCTCCGCGCTCGCCGCGTTTGCCCGGATCCGCTCCGGCAAGGAGCCGATCGAGCCCGATCCGTCGCTCGATCTCGTCCCCGGCTTCCTGTACCAGCTCACCGGCCAGAAGCCGGATCCCGGCACGGCGCGTGCGCTGGACGCCTACTTCATCGTCGGCGCGGAGCACGGCCTGAACGCATCGACGTTCACCGCCCGGGTCATCGTCTCGACGCGGAGCGATCTCGCCTCCGCGGTGTCCGGGGCGATCGGCTGCCTCAAGGGCCCGCTCCACGGTGGCGCGCCCTCCGAGGTCGTCGAGCAGATCCACCAGGTCGGCTCGCCGGATCGGGCGGCACAGTGGGTCAACGAGATGCTCGACAAGGGCGAGCGCCTGATGGGCTTCGGCCATCGGGTCTACCGGGCCTACGACCCGCGAGCCGCCGCGCTTCGCAAGGTCGCGGAGTCCATGGAGCATCCGCCGGAGTGGCTGGCGCTCGCGATCGCGGTCGAGGACGTCGCCCTGAAGGTGCTCGCGGAGCGCCACCCGGAGCGCGCGCTCAAGACGAACGTCGAGTTCTACGCCGCGCCGGTCCTCATGGGCGTGGGGCTCACGCCGGACCTCTTCCCTGCGACGTTCGCGCTGGCGAGGCACGCCGGCTGGACCGCCCACGTCCTGGAGCAGTCGGGCGACAACCGGCTGATCCGACCGGACGCCCGCTACACCGGCCCCACGGAGCGCGACCTCCCCGCCTGACGGACAGGCGCCCGGGCGGAGCACGCCACTCGCGATCCAGCCGCCGCCCCTGGTCGTAGACTCCGGCACAGGGAGGCTTTCGGGCGCTAGGAGGCTGCCGTGCTCGCGCGCTGGCTGGTCCGAGTCATGGATGCCCAGGCCGGGTGGACGCGGCCATTGGGCGACCTCATCCACCGATTCCTGTTCTGGCTCTTCCAGAAGATGCCGGCAGTCCGCGACCTGCTGATCGGCCGCTGGCTCGGGCACCCGCTGCATGCGGTCCTCACGGACGTGCCGATCGGAATCCTCTTCCTGGTGATCGTCTTCGACGTCTTCGCCATGCCGGACGCGGCCTTCTGGGCGCTCGTGTTCGGCATCCTGGCGATGCTCGGTGCGGCCCTCGCCGGGTACGCGGACTACGCGGATACGGACGGCAAGGCGAGGGAGCGGGCGACGCTCCACTCGACACTGATGCTCCTGTCGCTCGCCATCTACGTGGTCTCGCTGACGCTCCGATCCGGGAAGGGCCCGCTCGATGCCGCGGATGGCCCCGCGCCCTGGCTTTCCCTCGTCGCGTTCCTCGCGCTCTCGGCGGGCGCGTACGTCGGCGGCGACGTGGTCTACGTCCTCGGGAACATGGTCAACCGGCACGCATTCCGTGGCGCCGGGACGAAATGGATCTCGCTTGAGCCGGCCGAGACGAACGCCGACGGCTCCATCCCCGAGGGCCGCCCGATCAAGGCGAAGCTCGGCATCAACCAACTGGTGCTGGTGCGCCAGGGCGAGAACATCCTGGCCCTCCACGACACCTGCGCCCACGCTGGCGGGCCACTGAACGAGGGCAGGCTCGTGGACGGCCAGATCGAGTGCCCGTGGCACTTCTCCCGCTACCGGATGGACAACGGCCACGTGACCCGGGGCCCGTCGGTGTACGACCAGCCCGCTTACGAGGTCCGGGCGAAGGACGGTGGCGGGTGGGAGGCGCGGCGCCAGGCTTGATCCGGATCCCGGAGCCGGCGCTGGTCGTGCTGGTCGGCGCGGCGGGCGCGGGCAAGTCCACGCTCGCGGCGCGGCACTTCGCCCCAGGGGAGGTGCTCTCGTCGGACGCGTACCGGGCGATGGTCTCCGGCGATCCCACCGACCAGCGCGCGACGCGCACCGCGTTCGCCATGCTCCATCGGGAGCTGGAGCGGCGCCTCGCCGCGGGGCGTACGGCCGTCGTCGACGCGACGAGCGTCACGTCCTTCGCCCGTCGGGCCCTGGGTCGTCGGGCAACGGCGGGCGGTCGACCGGCGATCGCGATCGTCCTGGACCTGGGCGCGCCGCTGGTTCGGGCGCGAAACGCCACCCGGCCGGGGCGGATCGTTCCCGGCGAGGTCGTGGACCGGCACCTCCGGGACCTCGCTCACTCCCTCAGGCGTGGGCTGGGCAACGAGGGGTTCGCGGCGATCCACGTCCTCCGAACCGCCGCCGAGGTCGACGCGCTGGTGATCGAACGGACCCACTAGGCCCGAAGCGACCCGATCCCTCAGGCGGTGGCGCCGGCGATCAAGGCCACGGCGGCGCCCGCGGCCAGGATCCCGAGGGCGTGGGTCCTCGTGACCCGCTCCCGGAGCACCGCCGCGGCCAGCACCGTGGTGATGACCGGATAGAGCGAACCGATGATGGAGGCGATCGCCAGCGGGCCCACCGCGATCGCCGACAGGTACGCCGCCGTCGCGGACATGTCGATGATGCCGATCGCGAGCAGGCGCGGCCACAAGCCTCGGGGCACCCGCCACGCCTGCTTCCGCAGGAGGACGAACGCCCCGATGACCGCCACCGACGTGATCCGGATCACGACCGTCGGCGAGATGACCAGGTCGTCGCTCAGCTGCGATGCCGAGATCGTGAACAGGCCGAACGTCGTCCCGGCCGCCAGCGCGTAGCCGATCCCGCTCGGGCGCGTGTCACCGTCGTCGGACACCCGTGAGACCAGGATCACGCTGACCATCGCGCAGGCGATCCCCACGATGGCGGGGGCGGGCGGGAATCCCTGGGTCAGGAACCCGAAGCCGACCGGCAAGAGCGCCGTGAGGAGCGCCGCGACCGGTGCGACCACGCTCATCCGGCCGATGCTCAGCCCTCGGTACAGCAGCGCGAGCCCCAGCGCGCCGAGCACGCCGCCCCCGATCGAGATCAACAGGTCAAGCTGGCGCATGGCCGGCTCGTGGATCAGGAGCAGGAGCGGGATCGCGATCAGGAGGCCCGCCAGCTGGCTGCCACCGAGCACGCCGAGGACTGGCGCGCGGCGGCTCGTCAGTCCGCCCCCGAAGTCGGCCACGCCCCAGCCCAGGGACGCGAGCAGGCTCAGGACGACGACGAGGAGCGAGGCCGGAACAAGGGCGTCGGGCATCCGCATATGATCGCGGCTGCCCATGACCCGTGCCCGTTCCCCCCGAACCGCGCTGGCCGCCCTCGCGTTCGTCGCGGTCGCCGCGATCGCGAGCGCCCCGCTGGCCCTGGCGGCGATGGTGCTGCCGCCGACGCGGGAGGGCGTGTACGTCTACGACCTGGCCGAGATCTGGACGTCCGACACGGAGGCCCAGGCGCAGGCGATCGCCACGGCGATCCGCACGCGGACCGAGGCCCAGCTCGCGATCGTCTCGTGGCCGAGCGAGGACTTCGACGTCTCGACCGAGACCGCCCGAGTCGACGCGCTGACGATCATCAACACCTGGGGCGTGGGCCGGAAGGGCGTCGACGACGGGCTCGTGGTGCTGTTCGACATGGACTCCGGCAGCACGAACCACGGCCAGGTCTACCTGTACGCGGGGAAGGGCTTCGTCGATCGCTACATGAACCCCGACGAGGCCGCGGTCATCGTCAACTCGAAGATGCTGCCGGAGGCCAAGGCCGGCAACATCGATGGCGCGCTCCTCGCCGGCCTCCGCGAGATCGACCACGTCGCCCAGCCGAACGGCAACCCGGATCGCGGCCCGGCGAACACCCTCAACTTCATCCTCGGCGCGATCATCGCGGGCCTCGGAGGCCTGGTGCTCCTGCTCTTCCTGCGCACCTGGTGGCAGCGGGGGCGCGACGCCGAGGTCCCGCTCATCGACGACTCGGTGCTCCTGCCGACGCCACCCCCCGGCCTGACGCCGGCCCTGGCCACCGTCCTCCGGAATGACGGGGTCGACAAGGAGGCCTTCACTTCGGCGCTGGTCGACCTCGGGCATCGCGGGCTGGTGACGTTCCAGGAGGACCCGCGGCACAAGAAGCAGATCGACCTGGTCATCCCGCCGGCGCCGCTCATCGATCCGAACTCGCTGGAGGCGCGGCGACGCCCGCTGGGGAGCGCCGAGAACAGCCTCGCCTCGTCAATCAACGCCAAGTCCGTCGGTGGCGTGCTCAGCTACACCACGTTGAAGGCCGGCGAGGGCGCGAAGCTCTTCGAGTCGTTCAAGAAGAACGCCGGCCGAGCGGCCAAGGCCGCGGGATTCTTCAAGGAGGATCCCAACAAGCTGCCCGCCCAGTGGATCGGGTTCGGGATCCTGCTGATCGTCGCGGTCGTGGCCTTCGGGTTCCTGTTCGTCTTCGACCTCAGCGAGGACACCGAGACCCTCTTCAAGCCCGGACGGTTCGTCCTCGGCCTCCCGATGCTCGCCGCGATCCTGATGGCTGTCTTCGTGATGATCTTCAGCGGCCGCCTCGTCGCCCGGACCGAGGACGGCGCCCGGGCGCTGGGCATGGCCCTCGCCTATCGCAACACCCTGCGCTACGAGCTGAAGGCGGCCCACACCGTCGACCAGGCGGTCGAGCAGACGAAGACGCGGCTCCCCTGGATCACGACGCCGGACCTGCTCACGGTCTGGGCGGTCGCGTTCGGGCTCAAAGACGAGATCGACGATCTGATCAAGGAGACGTTCGCCACGGCCCAGCAGAGCGGGTCGGGGATGTGGGCGCCCACCTGGTACGCCGGCGCCGGCGGCATCAGCTCGGTCGGGAACCTCGCCAGCTCGATGGGCTCGATCTCCACGGCCCCGTCGTCATCGTCCGGCGGCGGCTACGGCGGTGGAGGTGGTGGTGGCGGGGGCGGCGGCGCCGGAGGCGGCTTCTAGGCTCCCGTTCTCCTCGCCCGGCTCGAGGTCGGGGGTGGTGGCGGTCGCGGGCTCCAGCGTGCAGACCTTGTCCGCAGCTTCGTCGTAGCGGTCCGAGGTCGTCAGGTAGATGACCTGGAAGTCCGCGCTGATGTCCTTGAGCAGCTCGAGGGCGCGCTTCGCCCGGTCGTCGTCGAGCGTGACGAACGGGTCGTCCATCACCAGCGGCGGGCGACGGTCCCCGGTGACCAGCCGGACCAGGCCGATCCGGGCCGCGAGGTACACGGTGTCCAGCGTTCCCTGGCTGAGGCTGCTCACGTCCACCCAGTCGCCACGCTCGGGGGCGTAGACGCGGAGCGAGAGGTTCTCGTCGTCCACCTGGACGCGCCGATACCGGCCGGCGGTGACCTTCTCGAGGTCGGCGACCATGTGCTCCTCGAGGTAGCGCGTGGCGGTCCGGATCGTCGCCCGCTCGGCAGCGTCCAGGGCCTGGAGGGTGGCGCCGTAGACCCGGGCGCGGCGCTGGAGCGTGGCCAGCTGCTCCGTCCAGGTCGCGGCCCGCTCGGCGTGGGCGGCGACCTCCTCGGCATCAACCGGGTTCTGTTCGACCCTGGCTCGGGCCTGCGCCTCCGCATCGCGAGCCGTGCTGACGGCGCGCTCCGCCTCGCCGACCTCGACGTCGAGCCGCTCCCGTGCCCGCGGCTCGCGGGTGATGGGCCCGAGCGCCTCGAGCGCGCCGGTCTTCTGCTCGATGTCCAGCGCCGACTGGTCGCGCAGCTCCGGCAGCGCGGCGGACGCCTCGCGCCCGACGAGCCCTTCCAGCTGCGCGCGGAGCCGAAGGATCTGGCCCATGTGGGCCTCTTCCGCTTCCACCAGCTTCTCCACGCCGGCGAGGTCCTGCATCTCCAGCGCCGCGAGGAGGTTGGAGAGCGTGGCCTCCTCCTGGCGGCGCTCCAGCTCGAGGGCAGACCGGCCGCGCAGCCGGCGCTCGATCTCCTGGGTGCGGAGGTCCGTGGTCTTCCGGGCGCCCTGGGCCCGGATCCGCTGGCGCCGCCCGACGAGCGCGAGGCCGACGCCGAAGAGCACGAGCAGCGCCGCGAGCAGCCACTCGCCTGGCACGCTGATCCCGGTGCCGCTCGCCCCGATCCGTGGCAGGTCTCGCGGGAGCACCCCCAGCTGCCCGGCCGCCACGATCGCCACGGCGGCGAGAATCGAGATGAATGCCGCGATCGCGGTGGGCCGCCAGGCGCGGGGCGTCGGCTCTTCGGCGACGAACGCGACCTCGCCGTCGCCCGCCAGGGACGCCCGGATCTCGCGAAGCCGCAGGTCGGCGGCACGGATCTTGGCGAGCGCATCGCGCAAGGCGGGCAGCCCGTTCGATGAGGGATGCGACGCCTCGAGCCTCTCGATCTCCCGGCTCACGTTCACGGCGCTGCTGTAGCGCTCGAACCGCTCCTTTGCCTGGTCGCGCTCCGCGACGAGCCGCTCGGCGAGGCGGGCCCTCTCGAGGAGGCCGCGCTGCTCCGCGAGGATCGCCTCGGCGTGGACCCGCTCCTCGCGCGCCTCGGCCAGCGCGTCGCGGTCCCGCTCCAGCTGCGCGAGGGCCGCCTCGCCGTTGCGCACCGCCGCGGTGGCGGCGGCGAGATTCGCCTCGGCGGCCTTGAGCTTGCCGGGGTTCTTGTCGCCCTTGGTGTTGAGCTCGTAGAGCGCCCGCTCCAGCTTGCGGCGGGCCCGGCTCGTGCCCCGATCCGCGCCGGAGATGGACGCCTGCAGTCGGTCCCGGAGCGCCGCCTCGTCCCGGGCCAGGCCGTCCAGCTCGTGATGCCGGATGGAGGCGGTCGAGCGAAAGAATGCCTCGCTGGGGATGCCGGTCAGCTCGGCGAGCACCTGGTCCGCCAACGCCGGGTCGGTGATGGTCTCGCCGTCCGCCTCCACCTTGACCGTGCCTCGCGACCCACGGAACGCCTTCTCCAGCGACCCGGAACTCGTGCCCTCGCCCTCGGCGTCGTCCTGCTCGAACTCGATTCGCACCCACGGCCTGTCGTCGTCCTGGCCGTTCCACGTCCGCATGCCGTCGAGATCGGCGGAGCCGGACGTCACTCGGCGCGTCAGCGCCAGCTCGATTGCCCGCTGGATCGTTGACTTGCCGGACTCGTTCGGTCCCCGAACGATGGTCAGGCCCGGCGCGAGCTCCAGGTCCAGGTCCGCGTGGCGGCGAACGTTCCGGAGCTGGAGGCGGGTGATCCTCACAGCGTCACCTCCGTGCCGGCGAGGAGGAGCCGGCCCAGCCGGAGCGCATCGCGCAGCTCGCCGGCCGTCTCCGCGTCGTCGCCGCGTTCGACCTCGGCCACCTGGGCCTCCAAGTCGCGGATAAAGGCCCCGAGGACCGTGTCGTTGGAAGCGACCGGGCCCTCGGGCAGCGGCGCCACCGACCGATCGCGAACGCGGAGCTTCAGGAAGCGGTCCGCGAGCTCCTGCTCGACCTCCTCGACGTGCACGTCCAGCTCGTCGGGGCGGACCCCGATCAGCTCGACGGCGAGGACGAGGTCCGGGCTGGCGCGCTCCGCGAGCTTCGAAACCAGCCCCGGCTGGGAGCCAAGGGTTGCGGCGTCCAGCTCGAGCCGCTCGAACGTGGTCTTCCCGACCTTCCGCTCCTCGACGACCACCTGCTTCCCGCCGTCCGCCCCATCGAGGGTGACGAGGAGGACGTTGCCCGCCCGATCCTGGTCGACGGCGATGGGCTCGGGCGCGCCGGAGTAGGCGTAGGTCGTCCGGCCGGCCTTGCCTTTCGTGGTGGAGTGCCAGTGCCCGAGGGCCAGGTAGTCGAGGTTGCTGGCGGCGATCTCGTCGGAGGTGATGACCACGTCGTCGCCGTCCGTCCGGCCCTCGATGGCGAGCGCGGCGTGCAGCAGCCCGACGTGCCATGCCGCCCGGTTGTCGGTGGTCACATCCAGGCCGGCGAGCGGCGACTGCGGCGCCCGCTTCGTGGAGAAGCAGCGGCCGTGCACGACGACATCGAGGTTCTTCAGGTGGACGTCGTGATGGTCCGGATCAAGGACGGTGACGAGGTCCGAGCCGACAGCTCCGGCGAGCGCCGCCAGGTCGTACGCCCGGTGGATGGAGGCACGGTCATAGACGTCGTGGGTGCCGGGTGCGACGACCACCCGGATCCGGGCCTCGACGAGGCGCTTGATCTGGGCCGCAGCGCGCTCCACGGACCTGCGCGGCTGGACGTTGGAGTCGAAGAGGTCGCCGGCGATGAGGACGAGATCGACTTTCTCGGCCAGCGCAAGGTCGATGGTGGCGACGAAGGCGGCGAACTGGCGCTCACGCTGCGTGGCGGCTCGGTCGCCGAGGTCCGCGTGGCGGGCACCAAGGTGGACGTCGGCCGTGTGGAGCAGTCGCAGCATGACCTTCGGTGGGCCCTCCCCCGGGCAGTCCCGCGCCGGCTGGGAAGCCAGGCGAGCGGGGCGCCCCCAATTGCTCCCCGCTCGCCTACGCGAACGGTCGCCGGCAATTGTGACAGGTCGACTGGCACAGCCTCGAGCCTCACCGACCCTCACCCGAACGAAATTCCGGAGGTCTGGCCGCTGACGGACCGATCGGGAGATGCGGGGTATTCTTCGGTCCGCATTCACCCGGTGCGCCCCGACCACGGGACTCCGACACGGCACCAAGGGTCGCGCGGCAACCGGCTCCGGCCGCTTCCGCGTTGCCGACGTCGTCCCCGGAACCTGGGCCACCAGCCGCCCATCCACGCGCTCCGGAGGTTCTCGTGACCTACACCGATCGAACCCTGACCTGCGTCGACTGCAGCCAGGAGTTCATCCATTCCGCCGACGACCAGAAGTACTACACCGAGAAGGGCTTTGCTTCCGACCCGAAGCGCTGCGTCAGCTGCAGGGCCAGCCGCCGGGCTGCTCGTGACACCGGCTACACCGCATCCGACCTCGGCGGCCCTCGTGGGTACGAGCGCAGCGCTCCGACCCGCGAGTATTTCGCGGTCCTCTGCTCGGAGTGCGGCAACCAGGCCCAGGTCCCGTTCCGGCCTCGGATGGACCGGCCCGTCTACTGCTCCGACTGCTTCCGCAAGGCCCATCCCGACTGATCGTCGCGCCCCTTGGGCGCCACTGATCGCCGCCGATCGCCTCGGGTCGGCGGCGTTTGTTCCGGGATGCTCCCGGGAGTAGCGTTCCGCGCGCCCTGACGACGTTGCAGGCGACATTCCGCACCCAACGCAATCGCTTCGTGCGCGGGGGCGCGGTGAATCACGTTTTGCCGAGTTAGTGCCACGCGCAATGCTCCTCGGGGTAGCGTCCCGGAGAAACGTCGGCGGCTGGCGGCTTCGCTGATCACGGCCGCGGCCCTCTCAGGAACATGTCGGTCGGGGCTCTAGACTCGGGCCGATGACGACGGCGCAGCGCGGAACCCTGGCTGCGGCCATGGTCGGGTCCGCGATCGTCTTCCTCGACGGGACCCTCGTCCTCCTCGCCCTCCCGCGCATCGGCGCGGAGCTCCCGAGCACGATCCTGGGCCGTCTCGAGGCCCAGACCTACGTGACGTCCGGCTACCTCGGGACGCTCGCCGCGTTCCTCGTGCTCGCCGGGGCCCTCGGCGACTACTACGGCCGCAGGAAGACCTTCGTGATCGGGCTCGTCGGGTTCGGCCTGACGTCCGTCCTGTGCGGCCTGGCCCCCAACTTCGAGCTGCTCGTGATCGGCCGGCTGCTGCAGGGCCTCGCCGGATCGCTGCTGGTTCCGGGCAGCCTCTCGCTCATCACCAACTCGTTCGACGGCGCGCAGCGGGCGAGGGCATTCGGGCTGTGGGCGTCCGTCACCGCGGCGCTCGGGACGCTTGGGCCGCCCGTCGGCGGGATCATCCTGGAGCTCGCCGGCTGGCGTGCGATGTTCCTCATCAACGTGCCCCTCGTGATCGGCGCCGTCTGGCTGGCCCGCACGTACATGCCCGAGTCGAGGGACGAAGAGGCGTCGGGCGACTTCGACTGGCTCGGCGCGATCGTCGCCGTCCTCGCCGTTGGCGGTCTGGCCTTCGGCGCGACCCGCGGCCAGGAGGGGCAGTGGCGCGACCCCATCGCCTTCATCTCCCTCGGCATCGGTGCCGTCGCCACCGTCGCCTTCCCCATCCTCATGGCGATCCGCCCGCACCCGCTGGTCGACCTGCGGCTGTTCCGGCGGCGGGCATTCAGCACGATCAATGTCTCGACCCTGCTGATCTACGGCGCGCTCTATGCCGGCGCCGGGTTCCAGGCGCTGTTCCTGCAGGGGACGCTGGGCTACAGCCCGCTGGGCGCTGCGGTGATCGGCTTGCCGACCGGGATCTTCCTGACGCTGCTCTCACCGCGCGTCGGAACGCTGTCCGGGCGCATCGGCGTTCGGCCGTTCATGGTGGTCGGCCCGGTGATCATGGCGGCCGGGGCGCTGTGGTGGCTCACGGTGGGGCCGGATTCGAAGCCCTGGAACGCCACGTTCGATCTCGCGACGCTGGTGCCGCCGGTGGATGCGCTCGTCGGGCCGATGGTCGCCGGGATCATCTTCGGGCTCGGGCTGTCGCTGCTCGTGGCGCCGTTGACCACCGCGCTGATGGGCTCGGTGCCGACCCGGAACGCCGGCGTGGCGTCGGCGGTCAACAACGCCCTCTCGCGGGTGGGCCAGCCGCTCGTCGCGGCCCTGGTCTTCATCGTCGTGAGTGGCGCCTTCTACGCGAGCCTCGCGAGCGCGGTGCCCGGGACGGATCCGAACTCGGAGGACCTGCGGGCCGCGTACCAGCCCCTGAACCCGCCGCCGGCCAATGCTGACCCGCAGCTGGCCGCAGCCGCTCGCGGCGCCTCGACGGATGCCTACCACCTCGCCGTCATCGTCAGCGCCGGCCTGCTGCTCGCCGGCGCGGCGGTCAACGGGATCGGGCTCCGAAAGGAGGACGACGACCACGCCTCCGAAACCGCCCCTTCG
>DATLDP010000036.1:0-2512 GCA_035525825.1 Candidatus Limnocylindria bacterium | reverse complement strand
AGGTCTGGTCCAGGTGGGCCTCGACGGGTTGCTGGCCCTCGGCGACAGGGAGCATCACTCGCGGGTCGAAGCTCAGATCGGGCCTGCTGACCATGGCCCGGCGCGCGCCGTCCCTCGCCCGGACTGACCTAGCCGGAGGTGAGCGCGCCGCATGGCGCCACGTCAGTGGCGACGAGGGCCGCCATCGAGACCACCCGCCCGGCCTCGCGCACCTTGAGATACGTGGCATCGAGCCACAGGCATGGGAGGGCGGTTTCGCCGAGTGCCCGGGTCCGAAAACGCTCGACCCCGGCGTCGAGGCCGGCGCAGATCCGGGCACCTCGCTGCGCGAGTTCGCGCCGTTCGCGGGCGCAGGCGACCGACCAGCCCGTTGCCGGGCGGGGAGCCCGGTCGCAAGCCGCTGAGCGCGCCGGATCTGGCGGGGGTGCCATCATGTCGATCACGGCGTCGGTCGGCAGAAGTCAACGCCATCGGCTAGCGCCAGGAGTGGAGTGGCCATGCCCTCCGATCAGCCAGCTCCGGATATCGACGAGCGCATCGAGCATCTGGCCCGAGATACCGATCTCCGGGCGGTCGCGGAGGTCCTGACCTCCCAGCGCGAATCGATTCTCGATGCCTGGCTTCTGCAGGCCGCCCGGCAGCCGTTCCACGTGGAGCACCCGGAGCAAGCGGTCGCCGACCACATCCCGCAACTCTTCGAGGCGATCACGCAGCTGCTCATTGCCAGCGGGCCGGCGAACCAGGATGTCCAGGCCCCGCTCGATGACGAAGCGGTCGTCCGCGCCGCCAATGCCCATGCCC
Organism: Candidatus Limnocylindria bacterium; assembly: GCA_035525825.1. Lineage (GTDB taxonomy): Bacteria > Chloroflexota > Limnocylindria > Limnocylindrales > CSP1-4 > UBA5189. Next base: position 1,711 of record DATLDP010000036.1, on the reverse strand, counting down.
AGGCCCGCTACGAGCAGCGGCTCGGGCCGGTCGCGATCGCCACCGAGTTTCGCCTCCTTCGCCAGGAAGTGTCGCGGGCGCTCCGCGAGCACCTTGATGACGACCTCCCGACAGGCGACATCGTCAGCTCCATCATGGTCGTCAACGATGCCCTCGACGGGGCCACGATGATCGCGCTGTCGGCGCTGACCGAGCGAATCGAGACCGTTCGGGACGAGTTTCTGGCGACCACGCTGCATGACATTCGGCAGCCGCTCACGTTGCTGGAGGGCTCCCTCGTCCTCGCCGCGCGATGGCTTCGCCGGCGGCCGGTCGACATCGCGAAGCTGGCCGAGACGACAGATCAGGCTCTGGCCGTGACCCAGGAGATGACGCATCTGATCGACACCCTCGCGGACGCCTCCCGGGTGGCCATGGGCGCCATAGAGCTCGAGCGGGAACCGACGCACCTGCGGCATGTGATCGATGACGCGATCGAGATGCTGGATCCAGCCAGCCAGGCGAGGATCCGGGTCAGGACTGATGACGCGACTGCCGCCGTCGGGGATTGGGATCGTGGGGCCCTCCGCCGGGTGCTCACGAATCTTCTGACGAACGCCGCGAAGTACTCGGCACCACCGGCCCCGATCGTGGTCGAGACGGACCTTGCAGCCGGCATGGTCCACATCCAGGTACGAGATGAGGGAATCGGCCTTGACCCGGCCGAGATCGCCCTCCTCTTCCAGCGATACGGCCGCGCTGAATCGGCACGAAGCCGGGGCCTCCCCGGGCTTGGTCTTGGCCTGTATGCCTGCCGGGGACTCGTCGAGGGCCACGGTGGCCGCATCTGGATCGAGTCGGCCGGTCGCGACCGCGGCTCCACGGTGCACGTCATGATGCCGGTCGAGCCGGAGCAGCCGGATTGACACGTGCGCGGCAGCCTCAGGGGCACGTCGCTTGGCAATCGTGAATCGTGCAGGCGCTTCAATCACGAGCATGACGCTGATCAGACAACATGCGATCGGACCCCGCAGGATGGAGGAGATTCGGCGCTCGCTCGCGAAACGCGGCGACCGCTCCTTCCGGCGAATCGCCGTGGGTTCGGAAGGAGCGCCAGGTGCGCGGTTCGCCGCTCTGGCATCCCGGCTCGTCCGTGAGCTGTCACGGGAGCTCGATGAGGACATGGAGCCCGAGCGCCGCAGCCGCGGCTGACCTCCGTCCTTGACGGTCGTCGCCTGCTCCGGCGGCGGCGCGACGCACAGCCAGCCGCCCGCGAGCGCCGGCGCGCCCACCGCCACGCCCGCGACGGCCAGCACGGCGCCGAGGGCCGCTCCGACGCCGGCTCCGCGGTCGCGCCGTCATGGGCTCGCAACACCTACCGCAGCGAGCAGCCGAAGCACGAGGTCGCGATCACCCGCGGCTACTGGGTCGACGCGACCGAGGTCACGGTCGCGGCGTACGCGGCCCTCGTCGAGGCCGGCGGCTACCAGGACCAGGCGAGCTGGTCCGAGGACGGCTGGGCATGGCTCCAGACGATGGGCATGACGAAGCTGCCGCGTGCCTGCATCGAGGGGTCGCCCGGCACCCAGGAGCCAGACGAGCCACACGTCTGCGTTGGCTGGTACGAGGCTGATGCCTACGGCCGGTGGCGCAGCGGTCGCCTCCCGACCGAGGCGGAGTGGGAGTTCGCCGCCCGCGGCCCAGAATCCCGGGTCTACCCGTGGGGCGACGA
>DATLDP010000018.1:0-9992 GCA_035525825.1 Candidatus Limnocylindria bacterium | reverse complement strand
GGCATCGTGATCTTCCCGTCGCTTGCGAGGGAGCTGTCGCTCGGCCGGACGGACCATTACCTCGAGATCCTCGCGAGGTCCCTCAGGATTCTCGCCTTCGTGATGCTTCCGATCGCCGCCCTCGGGATCGTGCTGCGGCTCGGCGTCGTCGAGCTGCTGTTGGGCTATGGCAAGTTCGACGCCGCGGCCGTCCGCCTCACCGCGGACACGCTCGCGCTGTTCCTGCTGGGCCTGGCCGCGCACAGCCTGATCGCTGTCCTCGCTCGAGCGTTCTATGCCCGGCAGGACACGCGGACGCCGACCGTGGCTGCGGTGCTTGCCGTCGTGATCAACACCGTGCTCGCCGTCGCGCTGGTGGGCTCGCTCGGGTTGCCCGCGATCGGCCTCGCGATCGCGATCGCGGCGTGGAGCGAGGCCGTCGTGCTGCTGGTCTGGCTGCGCCGACACGAGCCGTCGTTCGACCTCGCCGGGGTCGTCTCGGTGGCGATTCGCTGCCTCGTCGCGGCGGCCGTGGCCGCGACGGTCGTGTACCTGGGCCTGAACGCGCTCGCGATCGGCGACCTCGGCGCCAATGCCGGCTCGCTGGCGGGCAAGCTCACGATCCTGGCCATCACGGCGGTGGCGACCGCGATCGGCCTGGCCATCTACGCCGCGATCACGTTGGTCCTCGGCGTTCGCGAGCTTCGGACCCTGATGACGATCACCCTCGACCTCGTCCGCCGGCGGCGCTCGGCGTGAGCAGGAGCATCACGTTTCGGGCGGCGACAGCCGACGAGCTGACCGGCTGGGATGATCGAACCGTGCGGCCCGCGGGCGGCCACGTGCTGCAGTCGAGAGCCTGGGCGGAGCATCGGGCCACGAAGGGCTGGCTGCCTCGCTACCTCGTCGGCGACGACGAATCGGCGGTCCTCGCGCTGGCCCGGCCGTGGCCGATCGTCGGTGGCGCGTCGGCGTACATCCCGCGCGGACCGGTGCCCACGGGCGGCCTCGACGACGCGATCGCACGACTGGACGGCGCGACGCGCTGGCTCGTCGACCATGGCGTCGACGTGATCGCTTCGGACGCGGAGGTCCAGTCCGACGGCTACGCCGAGAGAATCCAGCGGCTCGGCTATCGGCCGATCGAGGAGATCCAGCCCTCGCGCCACCGGCTCTCGCTCAAGCTCGGCTCGGACGTGACCGAGGATGGCGCCCTCGAGAACGTCTCGAAATCGACTCGGCAGCGGCTCCGGAAGGCGGAGCGCGACGGACTGGCCATCGTCCGCCACGACGCGACACCGAGCTCGGGCGAGGCGGGAGACGTGAACGCCCCGACCGAGCCGATCGAGATGGCCCTCGGGCGGTTCCACGACCTCGCGACCCAGACCGCCGATCGCCGGCACTTCAGCCTCGGCGGTCGCGCCTCGTTCCTGGATTGGACCACCCGCGCGTTTGCTCCGGGTCACCTGGTGCTGCTGCTCGCGACGGACGACGAGGGCGGCGAGACGTCGCCTGTCGCTGGCCTGATGCTCTACCGCCACGGAGGCAGGCTCTCCACCGCGCTCTCCGGCGACCGTCCGGATGCGCGCGACCGCCATCCCGGCGCATTCCACCTGCTGCGCTGGCGCGCGATCCAGCTCGCGATCCGCGAGCATGCGAGCGAGATGGACCTCGGGGGCGTCGACGTGGCCGGCGCCCGCCACGAGCCAAAGGAAGGCGAGTCGATGTTCGGCCTGTACCAGCACAAGCGCTCGTTCGGCGCCGAATGGGTCGAGCTGCCCGGCGCTCACGAGAAGGTCATCCGCCCGACGCGCTATCTCGCCGGCCGCGTTGCGGCGCGGGTCCTCCGCCGATGACCGATCGATCGGGGACCCCGTGGACTCCCGAGTCCTGGGATGCCTACGTCCGGGCGCACCCGCTTGCGACATACGTCCAGCTCGAGGCATGGGCGAGGGTCAAGGCCGCGACCGGCTGGTCATCGATCGGGGTGGGCACCGACGGCGGACCGCTCGGGTCCTTTGGCGCCCGTGTCCTGACGCGGCCCATGCCCATTCTTCCGTGGCGGTTCGCGTATGCGCCGCGGGGGCCGCTGGCCGATCGATGGGACGCGGAAACGGATCTCGCGTGGCGCGAGCAGGCTCGTGCGGCCGCGAAGCCGGGCGGCAGCCTCGCGGGCGTGGCGATCCTGCGGATGGACCCCGAGATCGAGGCATCGGATGCGGTTGAGTCGGCGCTTCGAGCCGGCGGCTGGCGGCGGGCACACGACATGCAGCCCCGGAGGACCCGGATCGTCGACCTGACCCGGGACGAGGCCACGCTCCTGTCCGACCTGCGGAAGAAGTGGCGCCAGTACGTCAACAAGGCTCGCTCGAACGGGATCGTCGTCCGCGACGTGGATCCGAACGCCGAGCCGGACGCGTTCGACAAGTTCTACGCCGTGATGCGAGAGGTCTCGAAGCGGACCGCGCTCCCGCTTCGCTCGGCCGCGACGTTCCGGGCCGTCTGGGCGGCCTTCGCGCCCGCCGGCGAGAGCCGCCTGCTGTTCGCGGAGGACGCCGCGGGAGAGGTCCACGCCGTCCTCCTGCTCGTCCGATGTGGAACCCGCGTCGTCGAGCCGTACGGCGGAATGACCGAGGCCGGCGCCGAGTCGCGTGCGAACTACCTGCTCAAGTGGGAGGCGATCCGGACCTCGAGGGAGCAGGGCGGGACTTCGTACGACATGTGGGGCCTGATCGGCACGGGGATCGACCATTTCAAGGCCGGGTTCGGTGGCCGCGAGGTGGAGTACATCGGGGCGTGGGATCTCGCGCTCAACCCGCTGGGCGCCGCGGCGTTCCGCGCCGCCGAGCGGGGACGCCAGCTGTATCGAGCGGCCCGGCGCCGCCTCCGGGGCGAGAACCTGGCGCTCGCGCCGGGCCCCGAGTCGGATGCCTGACGCGAGCCTGCCCGCAGTTCGGTTGCTGGGCGATCTCGTCGATCGATGGCGGGCTGAGGCGCGCCTCATCGGGCATGCCCACGAGGCCGGCGCCGGGCCCGGAGAGCCGGACCTCGCTGCCATCGAGCTCACCGGCGTCCGCGACGACTCCCGATCGGTCGAGCCCGGCAACCTGTTCGTGGCGGTCCGCGGGCTCCGCGTCGACGGGCACGACTTCGTGGCCCAGGCGGTCGATCAGGGCGCGGTCGCGGTCGCCCTGGAGGAGCCGATCCGGCACCTCGCGGTCCCACAGCTGATCGTCGGACGGGGAGCGTCGGCCCTCGCCTCCGCCGCCGCCTGGTGGCACGGCGACGCCAGCCGGGAGCTGCTGACCGTCGGCGTGACGGGCACCAACGGCAAGACCACGACCTCGTTCCTCGCGAGAGCGGCGCTCGAGGCCGCGGGGCTTCAAACGGGCCTTGTCGGCACGATCGGGATCGGGATCGGCGGTGAGCTGCGCCGGAACGAGGAGCCGAACACCACGCCCGGCGCGCTCGATCTGCAGCGCCTGCTGCGCGAGATGCGCGGCGCGGGCGAGGAGGCGGTCGTCATCGAGACCAGCAGCCACGGGCTCGCGGCGGACCGCGTCGGGAGCGTCGCCTACGACGCCGCCATCTTCACCAACCTCTCGCACGAGCACCTCGACTTCCACGGCACGTTCGAGGCATATCGCGACGCCAAGCTCAGCCTGTTCACGCGCCTGCCCCGCGCGGCCAAGGAGCGTCGGCCGGGCCTCGCCGTCATCAACGCCGACGACGGGCACGGCTCGATGTTTGCGGACGCCGCTCTCGAGTCCGGCGCGCGCGTCCTGACCTACGGGGGCGCCGCGGGGGCCGACGTGCGACTCGTCTCGATCCAGGCGGACGCATCTGGCTCCCGATTCGAGGTTTCGATCGAAGGCGGTGGAACCCTCGCGGCCACCCTCCCGATTGCCGGTCGCTACAACGCCAACAACGCGCTGGCCGTGTTGGCCCTCGCCCACGGCTGGGGCCTCGATCTCGGCCCGGTCGTAGAGGCGTTCGCTGCATTTCCCGGCGTGCCCGGCCGGATGGAGGTCATCTCGCGCGGCCAGCCGTTCGCGGTGGTCGTCGACTACGCGCACACGCCGAAGTCGATCGACGCGGTCGCCGGCGAGCTGCGGGCGCTCGTCGAGCCCAGCGGCGGCTCCGTGATCAGCGTCTTCGGCGCGTCGGGGGAGCGGGACGTCGGCAAGCGCCCGCTCATGGGCGAGGCGGCGGCGCGCCACAGCCGCCTCGTCATCGTCACCGAGGACGACTCCCGCGGCGAGGATCCCGAATTGATCTACGAGGAGGTCGCGGCGGGTGCAGAGGGGGCCGGGATGCGTCGCCGCGAGAACCTTCTCGTCATCGCGGACCGCCGCCAGGCGATCGCCCAGGCATTCGCACAGGCGAAGCCCGGCGACGTCGTCCTGATTGCCGGGAAGGGCCACGAAACCTGGAACATGGGGCCGAAGGGCCCCGAGCCCTGGTCCGATCGTCAGGCCGCCATCGATCTCCTCGGCCACAACCGCTGGCGCCCTGGTTGACGCAGGCTCGAAGGTCCGCTTAGTATCCGCAGACGATGCTAAGCGCGAAGGTCAGCACCAAGCACCAGATCTCGTTGCCAAGCGAAGCCCGGCGAACCTTGGGCATCAGCGCGGGCGACCGATTGACCGTCGTGGTTCGAGGGGATGAGCTCGTGCTGCGGCGCAGGCCCGCGCTGGCATCGGAGCGCCTCCGGGGCGTTGCGCGGGGTGCGTACGGGCCTGATCCTGATCGCTACCTGCGGGCGCTCCGCGGAGACATGGAGGCAGACCTCGATGAGCGGGAAGCGCTGGTCGATCGAGACCCTGGTGAGCGCCCATCGCCGGGTCGCCCTCGACGCTGACGTCCTGATCTACCTCATCGACGACGCGGGCGTCCGCGCCCAGCTTGCGGCTGTCGTCGTGGATGCGATCGAGGCGGGTCTGCTTCAGGGATCGATGTCCGCGCTTGCGCATGCCGAGGTGCTGGTTGGCCCCGCACGGACCGGTGACGCGTCCGTCTTCGAGGAGACGGCATCCGAGCTCCGAGGGTTCGGGCTGGAGATTCGGCCGGTGACCCCGGAGGTCGCCGAAGATGCGGCCTGGCTGCGGGGGCGGGGTGACACGCACCTGGTGGACGCGCTCCACCTCGCTTCGGCCCGCGCCTCGGCGACCGCATTCGTCACCAACGACCGCCGACTTCGCGCGTCGTCGGGGCTGGACGTGTACTACCTCGACGATCTCGACACCGATCCGCCGACGAGCGCGGTCGCCTGAAGGCCCGCTGCTAGACTTCGCGCCTGATGGTGGCCCCGCGCACGCGGGCCGGGTGGCCCGCCGAGATCGCCCCGGCCGCGCGCCCGGCGCGGAACGGCAAGCGACGCGTTGCGCCCGACGCCGCCGAGGCCCCGCCCTCCCCGACATCGACGAAGTCGAACGGCCGCGCTCGCGCAAGCAACGGCGGAGTGGTCAAGACCAAGGGTGCGTCAACGCTCAACGGAGCCGCAACGGCCAACGGAACGGCAACGTCGAAGGGTTCGGCCGCCAAATCCAATGGCGCCTCCGCCAGGTCGAACGGTGCGCGCGCCACCTCGCCATCGCCCCGCCCGGGGCCGCACCGCAAGGATCCCCTGGTCGCGGCCGGCGAGCACCTGATGACCTCGGTGGTCAGGTACGACGCCGACGCGGACATCGCGACGCTCAAGCGCGCCCTCGACTTCGCGATCGAGGCCCATGGGGAGCAGAAACGCGCCTCGGGGGAGCCCTACGTCACGCATCCCATTGCGTCCGCGCAGATCCTCGCGGAGCTCGGCATCGACCCGATCGCGATCCAGGCCGCGCTCCTCCATGACGTTCCGGAGGACACCGAATATGGCCTGTCCGATGTCGAGGAGGGCTTCGGCTCGGAGGTCGCGCAGCTCGTCGACGGCGTGACCAAGCTCGGCAAGTTCTCGACCCTGTCCCACGAGCAGCAGCAGGCCGAGAACATCCGGAAGATGTTCCTGGCGATGGCGGATGACATCCGCGTCGTCCTCATCAAGCTCGCGGATCGGCTCCACAACATGCGGACCCTCGGCGCGCTCGCGCCGGAGAAGCAGCTCCGGATCGCGCGCCAGACCCTCGAGATCTACGCCCCGCTCGCCGAGCGCCTGGGGATCTGGCAGATCAAGTGGGAGCTGGAGGACCTCGCGTTCAAGGCCCTGGAGCCCGCGAAGTTCCGCGAGCTGGCGAAGCTCCTCGACACCCGGCGCAAGGGCCGGGAGACCTTCATCGAACACGCGATCGCCGAGCTGAAGCCAAAGCTGAAGGCCGCCGGCATCGATGCCGACATGCAGGGCCGCCCGAAGCACATCTACAGCATCTGGAAGAAGATGCAGCGCAAGTCCGCCGAGTTCGCGGAGATCTACGACGTCTACGCGATCCGGATCCTCGTCGAGGAGGTCCGCGACTGCTACGCGGCGCTCGGGATCGTCCACGCGCTGTGGCGGCCCATCCCCGGCCAGTTCGACGACTACATCGCGGTTCCCAAGAACAACCTCTACCAGTCGCTCCACACCGCGGTGATCGCGATGGACGGCAAGCCCCTCGAGATCCAGATCCGGACCCAGGCGATGCACCAGGTCTCCGAGGTCGGCATCGCGGCGCACTGGAGGTACAAGGAAGGCTCCAAGGCAGAGCGCGAGTACGACGCCAAGCTGGCCTGGCTCCGCCAGCTCATGGACTGGCAGCGCGACGTCTCCGACGCGACGGAGTTCGTCGAGGGCGTGAAGCTCGACATCTTCCAGGATCAGGTCTTCGTCTTCACGCCGAAGGGCGAGATCAAGGACCTCCCGGCCGGCGCCACGCCCCTCGACTTCGCCTACCGGATCCACACCGACGTGGGCCACAAGACGATCGGCTCGAAGGTCAACAACCGCCTGGTCCCGCTCGATTCGAAGCTCAAGAACGGCGACATCGTGGAGATCGTGACGACGCGGGCGGGCCACGGGCCGTCGCGCGATTGGCTCAACGTCGTCCGGACCCAGCATGCCCGCGAGAAGATCCGGCAATGGTTCAAGCGCCAGGAGCGTGACGAGAACATCGTCCACGGCCGGGAATCCCTGGATCGCGAGCTCCGGCGCCTCGCTCGCACCTCCACCGCCGCCATCGGCCAGGACAAGCTGATGGAGGTCGCGCGGCAGCTGAACTACGAGTCGATCGAGGACTTCTACGCCGCCGTCGGCTATGGCGCGGTGGGTCCGGCGTCGGTCGTCATGCGGCTCGGCGTCGTCGACGACAAGGAGCTGACCCTTCCGACGATCGCCCCGCCGCCGTCACCGGCCCGCGCCGGCGGCGTCCGCGTCAAGGGAGTGGGGGACCTGCTGGTCCGCTTCGCCCGCTGCTGCCACCCGATCCCCGGCGATCCGATCCAGGGCTTCATCACCCGGGGCAAGGGCGTCACGGTGCACCTTCGCTCCTGCCCGACGGTCCTGAACGAGCGCGAGGTCTCACGCCTCATTGACGTCGAGTGGGAGGCCGCGCCCGCCCAGACGTACCCGATCGCGATCCGCGTGGAGGCGTACGACCGGACCGGCCTCCTCAGCGACATCACCCAGGTCGTCGCGGAGGCGAAGGTCAACATCCTCGCCGCCGACGTCTCGGTGGGACCGGATCACACGGCAATCGTCCGGGCCACGCTCCAGGTGGCCTCCGTGAGCCAGCTCTCCCGCGTTCTCGCCCGGATCGAGCAGCTCAAGGACGTCAGCTCCGTCCAGCGCGACCTCGGGTAACCGCGCCGCGGCGCGTCGATAGACTTCGACGCATGCCCGCCTTCCGCGCCCCGAGGGGCACCCGCGACCTTTTGCCGCCCGAGCGATTCGCGCTCGCGCGCCTCGAGCGCATCGCGGCGGACCTCGCCCAGCGCTACGGCTATCGCCCGATCGAGACGCCGATGTTCGAGCAGGTCGCCGCGGTCGAGCGGGGGATCGGCGAGGTCACCGACGTCGTCGAGAAGGAGCTGTTCCTGCTCCAGCCGCGCGACGAGGACGGCGAGCGTTGGGCCCTCCGCCCCGAGCCGACCGCGGGGATCGTGAGGGCCTACGTCCAGCACGGCATGAAGACCTGGCCGCAGCCGGTCAAGGTCACGATGATCGGCCCGATGTTCCGCTATGACCGGCCGCAGGCGGGTCGCTACCGGATGTTCTGGCAGTTCGATGTCGAGGCGATCGGTGATCCCGGTCCGGCCGTAGACGCCGAGATCATCGAGCTGGCCTGGCGGTTCTACACCGACGCGGGGCTGCCGCCGGTCAAGATCCTCCTGAACTCGATCGGGGACGCGGCCTGCCGGCCGGCGTACGTCGACGAGCTCACGGCGTACTACCGCGCGCACGCCTCCGAGCTGGCGCCGCTGGAGCGCGCGCGGCTGGAGCGAAACCCGCTGCGGATCCTTGATTCGAAGGATCCCGCCGCGATCCGGCTGAACGCGGCCGCGCCGATGATCACCGACCGGCTGTGCGACGCGTGCGCCGAGCACTTCGCGAGCGTCCGCGCCCACCTCGACGCCGTCGGCGTCCCGTACACGCTCCAGCCGCGGCTCGTGCGCGGGCTGGATTACTACACCCGGACCGCGTTCGAAATCTACCCCGCCGGCTCGGACGGCCAGCAATCGGCCATCGGGGGCGGCGGACGCTACGACGGGCTCGTGGAGCTGCTCGGGGGCAAGCCCACGCCCGGAATCGGGTTCGGATTGGGGCTGGATCGGGTGCTGCTGGCGCTTTCGGAGGCGGGACTCGACGCTCCCGTAGAGCCGTCGCCAGTCGCGGTGGTGGTTGGCAGCGACCCGACGGATACCGTCACGCGATTGCGAATCGCCACGGAGCTCAGGGCAGGCGGTATCGCCGCTCGCGCGGAGCTCGCGCCGCGGAGGCTGGGCAAGCAGCTCGAGTCCGCGGCCCGCGACGGTGCCCACTTCGCCGTGATCATCGGCGACGAGCTGGCCGATGGCCACGTCCAGCTGCGCGACCTGGAGGCCGGCACCCAGCGCGCGGTCCCCGTCGCCAGTCTCGCCCGCGAGCTGGAGCGCGCCTCGAAGGCCCACCGCCACGGCATGGCCGTCGCCGACGCCGCTCCACCAGGGCACAGGAGTGACGCCTCGTGACGTCACGCCGACCGATCTAAGCGTGTGCTAATGTCACGAGATGGTCCAGGCCGCCGCCCTGTACGCCCGAATCAGCTCCGACCCGGAGGGGAACCGGCTCGGCGTTGACCGGCAGACCGCCGACTGTCGCGCCCTGGCGGATCGCAAGGGCTGGCCGGTCGCCGACGTGTACATCGACGATGACCGCAGCGCGTACTCGGGCAAGCCGCGCCCGGAGTACCGCCGAATGCTCGACGATATCCGCGCCAAGGCAGTCGACGCCGTGCTCGTCTACAACCTCGACCGACTCCACCGCCAGCCGCGCGAATTGGAAGCCTTTTTCGATGTCGTTGATTCGGCGGGTCTAACCGCCCTGGCATCCGTGGAGGGAGACATCAACCTCGCGAGCGACGATGGCAGGTTCCACGCCCGTATCTTGGGAGCCGTGGCCCGCAAGTCCTCCGACGACATGTCCCGGCGCATCCGGCGCAGCATCGAGCAACGCGCCCTCGCGGGATTGCCCACAGGCGGCGGAACACGGCCCTTCGGCTATCAGGCCGATCGGGTCACGATCGAGCCTCCAGAGGCCGTTCTGGTGCGCGAGGCGGCAAGCCGCATCCTCGCGGGCGACAGCGTCCGGGCTGTGGCCGGCGAATGGAACGCCCGAGGCGTTAAGACGCCTGCCGGCCGCCCCTGGACGGTGCAAACCCTTCGCCGCATTCTGGCCTCGCCCCGACTGTCGGGGCAGCGCGAGTATCGGGGCGAGATTGTCGCGGTCGGCACTTGGCAGCGGATCATCAAGCCGGACGAGACGACCCGACTCCGCGTCATGCTCAACGAACGCGCCCGGACCCGGACGCGAGCCGTGCGACGCTATCTCTTGCCCGGTCTCCTGCGGTGCG
>DATLDP010000015.1:0-15786 GCA_035525825.1 Candidatus Limnocylindria bacterium | reverse complement strand
CGCCCTCAGCGCGCAGCGTGCGGCCCGGCGTCCCGCGGAGCAGGCGCGCTGGTCGGAGCGTTGACCGGCCGCTGGTAGACTGCCGCGCCCGGGAGGTCGGCTGTGGCCAAGAGCCAGGCAAGATCGAAGACGAAGGCGATCGATACGGCCCTTGCGGCCGCGCCGGCAAGCCCCGATCCACGCGGTCGGCGGCGGCGCCTGCGACGCGGGCCGGCCCTCGGTCGCGAGCTGTCCTGGATCGAGTTCAATGCCCGGGTGCTCTACGAGGCCGCGGACGAGCGCAATCCCCTGCTCGAGCGGGCCAAGTTCCTGGCGATCTTCGCCTCCAACCTCGACGAGTTCTTCCAGGTCAGGATCTCCGGGCTGCTCCGCGCCGTCCGCTCCCCGCGGCTGGCGCAGCTCGGCGACGGCGCCAGCCCGGCGGAGCAGCTCGCGGTGGTCCACGCCCGGATTCGCGAGCTGGTCGCGGAGCAATCGCGGATCTACCGGCGCGTCCGCCGGGAGCTGGCGAAGGCCGGGATCGAGATCGTCGAGTACGCCAAGGTCCCCCGCCACCACGCGGCCCTCCGGGACCGGTTCCTGGCCGAGATCCATCCCGTCCTGACGCCACTCGCGGTGGATCCGGGGCACCCGTTCCCGTACATCTCCAGCCTCACGATGTCGGTCGCGGTCCAGCTGCGCGACCCGCAGTCGGACGAACGACGCTTCGCCCGGGTCAAGGTGCCGGCCGTGCTGCCGCGCCTCCTCGAGCTGCCGCCGAGTCGCGGCCAGGCCGCGACGTCCCACCGCTTCGTGCTGCTCGACCAGGTCATCAAGGCCAACCTCGACACGCTCTTCCACGGCCACGAGGTGGTCGAGAGCCACCTCTTCCGCGTGACCCGCGACGCGGACCTGGCGTTCGAGGACGAGGATGCCGAGAACCTCCTCGTCGCGATGGAGGAGGAGCTCCGGCGCCGGCGCTTCGGCGATCCGGTGCGACTCGAGGTGGAGCGCTCGATGCCGGCCGCGACGCGCGACCTGCTCCGACTGGGCCTCGACGTCTCGGTCGAGGAGACGTTCGAGGTTCGAGGCATGCTCGCGCTCGCGAGCCTGTGGCAGCTCGTCGACCTCGACCGGCCGGACCTGAAGGTGCCGCCGCTCAGCCCCGCGATCCCGCCGCGCCTCCTCCCGCCGGACGATGACGTCCCGGCCGACGCCTTCGCGGCCATCCGAGCCGGCGACATCCTCGTCCACCATCCCTACGAGAGCTTCGCGGCCAGCGTGGAGCGCCTGATCGAGCAGGCCGCGGACGACCCGGACGTCCTGACGATCAAGCAGACGCTCTATCGGACCTCGCTCGACTCGGAGGTCGTCAACGACCTCATCCGAGCGGCGGAGCAGGGCAAGCAGGTCGTGGTGCTCGTCGAGGTCAAGGCCCGCTTCGACGAGCAGGCCAACATCGGCTGGGCCCGGAAGCTGGAGCGAGCCGGCGCCCACGTGGTCTATGGCCTGGTCGGGCTCAAGACCCACTGCAAGACGCTGCTCATCGTGCGACGCGAGGGCGGGGTGCTGCGGCGCTACGTCCATGTCGGCACGGGCAACTACAACAACCGGACGGCCCGGTCGTACGTGGATCTCGGGCTGTTCACGGTTCGCGAGGACATCGGCGCGGATGTCACGGACCTCTTCAACATGCTCACCGGGCTGTCGCGGCAGCGGACGTTCCGAAGGCTGTTGGTCGCGCCGACGGGCATGCGCAACCGGTTCCTCGAGCTGGTTGACCGGGAGATCGAGCACGCGACGGCCGGCCGCCCGGCCGGCATCGTCCTGAAGATGAACGCGCTCGTCGATCGAGCCTGCGTCGAAGGGCTGTATCGCGCCTCGCGGGCCGGCATCGGCGTGGACCTGCTGATCCGCGGCGCGTGCACGCTCGTGCCCGGCGTCGAAGGCCTGTCGGATCGGATCCGAGTCCGTTCGACGATCGGGGAGTTCCTGGAGCACTCCCGGATCTGGCGGTTCGAGAACGGCGGCTCGCCCGAGTGGTTCATCGGCTCGGCGGACCTGATGGACCGCAACCTCGACCGTCGGATCGAGGCGTTCGCGCCGATCGACGATCCTGATGCCCGAGCCGAGATCGACGAGATCCTCCGGGTCATGCTCGCGGACGACAGGCGCTCGTGGGTGCTGGCCGAGGACGGGCGCTGGCAGCGGGTCGAGCAGCTGACCGGGAAGCCCGGGACCTACGACGGCCAGCAGGTCCTCAAGGCCCGGGCCGCCCAGCGCTCGCACGACGCCTCGGTGCCGCGCCGCGGCCAGGCGCCGCTCGGGATGGTCGAACCGCCCGCCTGACCCAGGCCCTCCCGCGCCCCGCCGGCCCGCGGGCGACGTGCGCCGCCGAACAAATCCTGTTGTTAACACTCGGTCGATGTCGCGTTGATCCCGCGCGCCGACGCTCATCCCGGAAACGAAGGTGAGCAGTCGCCGCGCCACGGGCCGCGGCACATGGAGGAAACCGAGTGACCATCAGTCGAACCAACCGGATCGGGGGGCTCATGCTGGCGGCGACGTTCGCCATCTCGGCATGCGGCGGCGGGGGCGGTGCTTCGACCGCGCCGACGACGGCCGGAGCCACCCAGCCGGCCTCGACCGCCGGCGCCAGCACGGCAGCCCTGAGCGGGACCATCACCATCGACGGCTCCAGCACGGTCTACCCGATCACCGAGGCGGTGGCCGAGGAGTTCAACGTCGCCAACCCCGGGGTCGACGTCACGGTCGGCTTCGCGGGCACCGGAGGCGGCTTCAAGAAGTTCTGCGCCGGCGAGACGGACATGAACGACGCGTCCCGCCCGATCAAGACGACCGACACCCCCGAGGCCAAGTCCGAGGGCACGCTCTGCACCGAGGCCGGCGTCGAGTGGCTCGAGCTCGGCATCGCGACGGATGCCCTGTCGGTCGTCGTGAACAAGGACAACACCTGGGCGACCTGCCTCACCACGGCCCAGCTGAAGCAGCTCTGGGACGAGGGCAGCACCGTCTCGATGTGGAACCAGCTGGACCCGTCATTCCCGGCGGAGCCGGTCAAGCTCTTCGGCCCGGGCGCCGACTCGGGCACCTTCGACTACTTCACCGAGGCGATCAATGGCACCGCCAAGCAGAGCCGCTCCGACTACACGCCCTCGGAAGATGACAACGCCCTGGTGACCGGCATCGCCGGCGATAGGGACGCCCTCGGGTACTTCGGCTTCGCCTACCTCGAGGAGAACCTCGACAAGATCAAGGCGGTCGCGATCGACAGCGGCAGCGGCTGCGTCGAGCCCTCGGCCGACAACGTCAACCAGGGCAAGTACAAGCCGCTCGCTCGCCCCCTCTTCATCTACCCCTCGGCGACGGCGCTCGAGCGACCCGAGTTCGCGGCCTTCGTCCAGTACTACCTCGACAACGTCAACACCTACGTCGACGAGACCGGGTACATCGAGGCCCTGCCCGATGTCCTCGCGAAGTCCAAGGCAGACGTTGCCGCGGCCCTCCCGTAGCCCGCTCCTCCTCCTCTCGGACGCCGGCCCGCTTGAGCGGGCCGGCGTCCCAACCTGCCCAGAGGTCCTGATCGACCGATGACCGCGAGCAATGCCACGACGGCGACCAGTCGGAGCCGCGCACTGACCGTGCCCCGCCCGCGATCCGAGCGCGTGATCGAGCTGCTGCTCGTCGCGGCGGCGGGGGTCGGCGTGCTGACCACGGTCGGGATCGTGATCGTGCTGCTCCTCGAGGCCGCCCAGTTCTTCGCGCTGGTCAGCCCGATCGACTTCCTGACCGGGACCGTCTGGTCCGCCTCGATCCTGCCCTTCAGGTTCGGGATCATCCCGCTGGTCACCAGCACCCTCGAGGTCGCGCTCCTCGGGCTCGTCGTCGCCGTTCCCCTGGGGCTGCTTGCGGCGATCTACCTGGCGGAGTACGCGTCGCTCCGGACGCGGAACATCGTGAAGCCGATCCTCGAGATCCTCGCCGGGGTCCCGACGATCGTGCTCGGCTTCTTCGCCCTGAACTTCATCACCCCGCAGATCCTCAAGCCTGCCCTGCCGTCCATCGGGACGTTCAACATGCTCTCGGCGGGGATCGTCGTCGGGCTGCTGATCACGCCGCTGATCGCGTCGCTGTCAGAGGACGCGCTGCGAGCGGTGCCTCGAGGCCTCCGCGAAGGCGCCTTCGCGATGGCCGCCACCCGCTTCGAGGTCACCCGCCGCGTCATCGTTCCCGCCGCGCTCTCGGGGATCATGGCCTCGGTCATCCTCGCGATGTCGCGGGCCGTGGGCGAGACGATGGCCGTGGTCCTGGCGATGTCCTTCAACCCCAAGCTCACCGTCAACCCCCTCGAGCAAGGCGGCACGATGGCCGCCTTCATCGCCCAGATCACGAGCGGCGACACGCCCCAGGACTCCATCCAGTTCAAATCGCTCTTCGCGGTCGCCCTCGTGCTGTTCGCGATCACGCTCGGGCTGAACCTGATCAGTAACCGCATCGTGGCCCGCTTCCGGAACCGCTACGCATGACCGCCTCCGATGCCACCGTGGCCGTCACCCTCGGCTCCGGCCCGCGCTTCGAGCCGCGGCTCGCGCGACGCAAGGCCTCGGCGTCCGTCTTCCTCGTCGCCTGCCTCGTGGCGATCGGCCTGCTCATGCTGGCCCTCGGCCTGCTCCTGTACGAGGTCATCACCAAGGGCCTGCCCTACCTCGACCTGGACTTCCTGACCGCGTTCCCGTCGCGACGCGCCGAGCGCGCCGGGGTCCTGCCGGCGCTGGTCGGCTCGCTCGAGATCGGGCTCATCGTCGGCGCGGTGAGCGTGCCGCTGGGGGTCGGCGCGGCGGTCTACCTCGAGGAATACGCGAAGAACACGTTCTTCAACCGCGCGCTCCGGACGAACATCTCGAACCTCGCCGGCGTGCCCTCGATCATCTACGGCATCTTCGGACTGGCGCTGTTCGTGCGGGTCCTGGGCCTGGGGCGCTCCCCGCTCGCCGCGGGCCTGGCGCTGGCCCTCCTGATCATGCCGATCGTGATCATCGCCACGATGGAGGCGCTCCGGGCCGTGCCGGACTCGCAGCGCGAGGCCGCCTACGCCCTCGGGACGACGCGCTGGCAGGCCGTCCGGCGGGCTGTCCTGCCCGCGGCGGCGCCGGGGATCATGACCGGGATCATCCTCGCGATGGCCCGAGCGATCGGCGAGGCGGCGCCGCTCGTCGTCATCGGCGCGGCGAGCTTCGTGACCTTCCTGCCCACGCCGACGCAGCCGGGCTTCACCGTCCTGCCCATCCAGGTCTTCAACTGGGCGAGCCGTCCGCAGGACGAGTTCCAGGGCATCGCAGCCGCCGCGATCATCGTGCTGCTGGTCCTGATGTTGCTCCTCAACGGCCTCGCCATCGTCGTTCGGGCTCGACTCTCACGGCATCTCCAGTGGTAGAGGAATCCGCTATGCACGCTCCTGTGACCGAAGCTCTGCCGCTCCGCCCGCCGGCGCCCGACGAGAGGCCCGAGCGCGCCACGATCCGGGTCATCCCGTTCGATCCCCCGCCGACGGGCGGCGATCCAACCCGGACAGCCGGTACCGATCCGGCGACGAAGCCGGTCACCGAGACCGCCCTCGAGCTCCAGGACGTCTCGTGCTGGTACGGGGGCTTTCGAGCCGTTCGTGACGTCTCGCTCACCGTCGCCCGGGGCAGCGTGACGGCGCTGATCGGGCCGTCGGGCTGCGGCAAGTCGACGCTCCTTCGGACGATGAACCGGATGAACGACCTGGTCCCGAGCTTCCGGCTCGACGGCGCCATCCGGCTCGACGGCCAGGACCTGTACGGCCGCGGCGTCGACCCGGTCGCCGTCCGACGGCGGATCGGGATGGTGTTCCAGAAGCCCAACCCGTTCCCCAAGTCGATCTTCGACAACGTCGCCTTCGGCGCGAAGATCAACGGCTTCCAGGGCGACATGAAGGAGCTCGTCGAGCAGAGCCTCCGGCGCGCGGCCCTGTGGGACGAGGTCAAGGACAAGCTCGGCCAGTCGGCGCTGGCGCTCTCGGGCGGGCAGCAGCAGCGGCTGTGCATCGCGCGGGCCATCGCGACCGAGCCGGAAATCATCCTCATGGACGAGCCCTGCTCCGCCCTGGACCCGCGGGCGACGCTCCAGATCGAGGAGCTGATGCGCGAGCTCAGCGCCCGGTACACGATCGTCATCGTGACCCACAACATGCAGCAGGCCGCACGCGCCTCCGACGTCACCGCGTTCATGACGATGGGCGAGGATCGGGCCGGCTACCTCGTCGAGATGGACGAGACGATCAGGATCTTCACCAACCCTCGCGAAGGGCTGACCGAGGACTACATCTCCGGACGGTTCGGGTAGAGGGGGACACGATGGAAACAGCAGCTGGGACGGTCCGGATCGAGCAGGCCCGCTCGCGCGCGGGGCTCGACCGGGACGAGCGCCTCGTCAAGGACGGCATCCTCCGAATGGGCTCGCTGGTGGAGGCCCAGATCCGCGATGCGGTGCGGGCCGTCGCCGAGCGCAGCACCGAGCTGGGTGATGCGGTCGTGGACGGCGACGTCCGGATCAACGAGGTCCAACGCGAGATCGCGGACACGATCGTCTCCACGATCGCGACGCAGTCGCCGGTGGCGCGGGACCTGCGATTCCTGATGGGCCTGGATCACGTGGCGTTCGAGCTGGAGCGGATCGGGGATCACGCCTCGAGCATCGCCAAGCAGGTT
The DNA here is from genome assembly GCA_035525825.1 of Candidatus Limnocylindria bacterium. Taxonomy (GTDB): domain Bacteria; phylum Chloroflexota; class Limnocylindria; order Limnocylindrales; family CSP1-4; genus UBA5189. The sequence goes on along the minus strand of DATLDP010000015.1, from coordinate 9,055 downwards.
CGACGGCTCTCGGACGAGCCGGCGCTGCGCGAGACTCGGGAGCTGGTGGAGATGGGCCGCCTCGCGGCGGACCAGGTGCGGGGCATCGTCACCGCCCTCGTCGACGTCGACGACGAGCTCGCGCGACGCGTTGCCGCCCGGGACGACGAGATCGACCATCTCTACCGCAAGATCTTCGCGGACGTCATCGACCTGATGCGAACCGATCCCCGGACCGTGGAGCGCGGAACCCGCCTGATCCTCGCGGCCCATTGGGTCGAGCGGATCGGCGACCGGGTCACGAACATCGCCGAAGCGGTGGTGTACCTCGCCAGCGGCACGATCGAGGACCTCAACCCGTGAGCAAGGCCGTCTACGATGACCCCGTGAACGACCCCGAGGAGCCTCCCGCGAGCGTCGAGCTCTACCTGCTCCGCCATGCCGACGCGGGTGATCCCGCGGCATGGACGGGCGACGATGCGGATCGGCCTCTCTCCAAGAAGGGCAAGCGCCAGGCGCGGCGCCTCGCCGAGCTGTTGTGCGACATCCGATGGCGCCCTGACGTGATGGTGACCTCGCCGAAGCTGCGGGCGCGGCAGACGGCCGATGCGCTGGCGCAGGAGGTCAAGCGCAAGCCGATCGAGGACGACCGGCTGGGTGGGGGCCTTGACCTCGCGGCGCTCGGCGGGCTGCTCGCCGAGCATCCCGGTGCGATGCGGATCGCGCTCGTCGGGCACGACCCGGACTTCAGCGCCATCGCCTCGTCGCTGACGGGCGCGGCACTCGAGGTTCGCAAAGGCGCGCTCGTTCGGATCGACCTGCCGACACGTGGAGCGATGCCCGGCGCGGGCGTCCTGCGCTGGCTGATCCCACCCAAGGTCGTCCCTCGCTGACCAGAGCCCTGGGCGATACTTCCACGATGATCCGCGTCCTCTTCCTCTGCGTCCACAACAGCGCTCGCTCCCAGATGGCCGAGGGGCTGCTCCGCGCGTTGGGCGGCGCTCGCTTCGAGGCCTACAGCGCGGGCGTCGTCGCAACCGAGGTGCGACCGCTGGCGATCGCGGCCATGGCCGAGCTCGGAATCGACATCAAGGGGCAGTCGAGCAAGGTCGTCGGCGACTACGACGGCCAGTCGTTCGACTACGCGGTGACGGTCTGCGAGGACGCCGGCGAGGCCTGTCCGTACTTCGGGAACGCCGCACACCAGCTGCACTGGTCGTTCGCGGATCCGTCCGCCGCGACCGGGACCGAGGACGAGCGGCTCGCCGTGTATCGCAGCGTTCGCGACGAGATCGCGGCTCGGGTCAAGACGGAGCTGCTGCCCCTGGGCTGACCGTCGGCGCCGCGGATCGGCCGCGGAGACGAAGCGAGCTCGGCGGGATCAGGCCGCCAGGCGCGATGCCCTGGGCGATGCCGCCGAGGCGCTCCATGAGGTTCGGCGCAATCGTGTAGAAGACCCAGTTCCCCCGTCGCTCCGAGGTGACGGCGCCCGCGTCCCGCAGGACCTTGAGGTGATGCGACACGGTCGGCTGGGAGACGTCGCAGCACGACGTGAAGTCGCAGGCGCAGACCTCCGATGAGCCGGCAAGCTCGCGGAGGATCTCCATGCGTGTGGGATCCGCGAGGGCGGCGAGCAGCTGGATGTCGGGGTCGGTGGACTTGGCCATGCGGGCATGGTATCGATGACCTTCGATATTGACAACCATCGATATGAGCGCCATATTGACCACCGTCGATACAGACGCGACGCAATCACCCGGCCCAGGAGGTCACGGACGTGTTCGAGATCCATCCGAGCAACTGGGGGCTCACAATCGACGGCGGCGACCCCCAAAACGAGTTCCACGAGACGGTCCTTCGCGAGGCCCAGGTCGCGACCGATGCCCGCGGCATCACCGCGGCCGCACCGCGCGGCGACAGCATCGCCACCCGTCTCCGTCTCGCGTTCGCCGGCGGGCCTTCCGCCGCGGCCGAGCCCTGCAGTTGCCCGGCATAGGAGCAACGACGAGATGAGCACCACCACTGACGAGCGCCTCGAGCTCAACGACATCCAGCAGGTCGTGCGGGACCGCTACGCCGGTGCGGCCCTCGCCGTCGGCGCCTCGAAGCACCTGCCCGTGGCGGACAGCGCCCGTTGTGGCGACGACTGCTGCGGTCCCGCCTCCGGGACCGAGGGCCTCGCCCTCTACGACGCAGCGTCGCGCGAAGGGATCCCGGACGCGGCCCTCCTCGCCTCCCTCGGCTGCGGGAATCCTGTCGCGGTGGCGGAGCTGCGGGCGGGCGAGACCGTGCTCGACCTCGGCTCCGGTGGCGGCATCGACGTGCTCCTCTCGGCTCGGCGCGTGGGCCCGACGGGCCGCGCGATCGGCGTCGACATGACCGACGAGATGCTCGACCTGGCTCGCCGCAACGCGACCGAGGCGGGCGCCGCGAACGTGGAGTTCCGCAAGGGCACCATCGAGTCCCTGCCGCTCGCCGATTCCAGCGTCGACGTCGTCATCAGCAACTGCGTCATCAACCTCGCGTCCGACAAGGCGGCGGTTTTCGCGGAGATCGCCCGCGTCCTGCGGCCCGGCGGCCGCGTTGGCGTCAGCGACATCGTCGCGGACGACAGCCTCAACCCGGCGCAGCGCGCCGAGCGCGGCAGCTACACCGGCTGCATCGCGGGAGCCCTCTCGTTCCGCGAGATGCGCGACGGGCTCCGAGCCGTCGGGCTCGAGAACGTCGAGGTCGTTCCGACTCACCAGATCGTGGAGGGCATGCACTCGGCAATCGTCCGAGCAACGAAGCCCGTGCAGCCAGGAGGTGCTCGATGACGCGCGACTGTCCGTGCGGACCTGACTGTCCGTGCGAGTGCTGATCGGGGTGGGACATTCGGGCCGGCGAAGCGCGCCGGCCCGAGCCGCGTTCCAGTGGTGGTCGCGGTCATCGTGACCACGACCGGCTCGGCGGGCGTTCAGCCGTCGAGCGCGTCCGCCTCGGCACAGATGCCGACGAGCCCGAGCGCCGCCAGCCGGTCGTAGTCTGCGAGCCCCTTCACCGTGAACGCAGCCACCTTCAGGCCCGCAGCACCGGCGCGGGTCACGCCTGCCTCGTCGATCGCGTGCCATTCGCAGGAGATGGCCTGGCAACCGAGTGCGACCGCCTTCTGGATGGTCGCGGAGGTAAGGTCGTAGGCGTTGAACCAGCGCGGCCAGGTGGGCCGGACGTTGGCGAGCCAGCGCAGGATCCCGATGGAGAACGAGGACAGGACGGCCGCGTGGAGGGCCGGGCTACCGGCCTCGTCCATGCGTCCACGCTCGAGCTCCAGGATGTCGATGATCGCCGCCGCCCGCGCCTTCAGCTCGATGTCGAGGAATGGGTCGCAGCCGACCGCGGCCAGGACGTCGGCGAATGTCGGAATCCCGTGCTCGGCGAGCTCGGACACAGAGAGGGTCGAGCAGGCCAGCGGGCTGTGCTGGACGCGGGCCAGCGAGGCGTCGTGGAGCAGGACCGGGACGCCATCGACCGAGCAGCGGAGGTCGAACTCCAGGCCGTCGCAGGCCGGGATCCGGAGGGCCGCCTGCATCGCCGGGAGGGTGTTCTCCGGCGCCGCACGCCAGTCACCCCGGTGCGCGAGCCGGAGGGTCGTCATGCGGCGCAGGCGTGGGAGGGCTCGGTCACCCGAGGCGGACCCGGGCGGCGAGCCCGAGGTGATCGGACGGATAGAGCGTCGGGTCGCCGACGGCGGGGCGATCGAAGGCCAGCGAGCACGATTCGGCGGTGATCGCCCCGCGGATCCAGATGTAGTCGAGGCAGCCGGGATCGCCGTCCACGTCCATGCCCGGCGCCTGGATCCCGGACGGCCACGTGACCGCGGGCTCGGCACCGTTCGCCTCGGCGTGGGCAGAGCGGAAGCCCGCGTCCTGCATCACGCGGTACGCGGCCTCGACCGGCTCCGCGTTGAAGTCGCCGACGACGATGAGCGGTCCCTCGACGCCGGCCAGCCACTCGGTGATGGCTCGTGCCTGGCCCTCGCGGGTGGCTTCGTCGGGGACGAGGTGGTGGAGGTGGGTCACCACGTAGTCGAGGCGGGCGCCACTCGGGAGCGAGACGGGCACGCGGAGGGCAGAGCGGTTGTTCCCCAGGTCGAGGCGGACGCCCTCGCCGAGCTCCCGCGGCTCCTTGCCGAGGATCGCGTTGCCGTACTCGGGCCGGCCGGCCCAGCCTCGCCGGCTCTCGTAGCGACCCGCGCCCGCGGCGCCCAACATTCGATCCTGCTGGACCGCGAAGACGCATTCCTGGAGCCCGATCAGGTCCGGCTGCAGCGCCGCCATGTCCGCGACGAGCAGCGGGATGCGCTCCGGCCAGCGGTCCGCGATGTTGCGGAGGTTCAGGGTTGCGACCAGGACCGAGTCAGCCACCGGGGGCCCTCGCCGCCGCGCCGCCGGCCGCGACCGGCTCGTGGGCGACATCGGAGATCGGGATCGTGAATGCGAACGTCGCTCCCCTGCCCTCCTCGGACTCCACGCGAATCGCGCCCCCATGCCCTTCCACGATGTGTCTCGCGATCGCGAGCCCGAGGCCGGTCCCGCCCCCGGCGGTGCGCGTGCGGTCCGCCTTGTAGAAGCGCTCGAAGATCCGCGCCTGGTCGGTCGGCGAGATCCCGGCCCCGTCGTCGCTGACGCGCGCCTCCAGCATCCGCTTCGGCGCCGGGCCAACCTCGATTCGCACCTCCGTGCCACTGGGGCTGAACTTCACGGCGTTGTGGACGAGGTTCGTGAACACCTGCGCGAGCCGCGAGGCCTCGCCCCGGACCGGCGGCAGGTCCGGCGCGGCCGTGATGGCGAGCGTCACGCCCTGCCGCTCGGCGAAGGGCCGCAGGCGCTCCACGGACTCGGCCGCCACGCGTGCCAGGTCGACATCGTCCAGGTGCAGCTGGCGGCCGCCGCCCTCGATGCGGGCAAGGTCGAGGAGCTCGGCAACCATCTGGGCAATGTTGCCGGTTTCCACCTCCAGCTTGCCGAGCCGATCGCGCATCTTCTGGGGCACGGGTGAGCCACCTGCTGCGGCGCCGTCCGCATCGCGCGCCAGCGACTCCACCAGCAGGCCGACGGTCGTGATCGGGGTCCGCAGCTCGTGCGAGAGGTTGTCGATGAACTCCGCGCGGATGCGCTGGAGCCGACGCAGCTCGGCAACATCCTCCAGGACCAGCCACACGCCGAGGATCGGCGATCTGCGGGCGCGAACCACGAGCGTGGAACCCGGTCCGCCTTCGTCGGCCAGCGCCACCTCGCCGCTGGCCCAGCCCCCTTCCCGCGCCTGCTGCGCGATCGCCTCGACGCGCGCCTCGCCGAGCGCCTCGATCGCCGTCCGCCCGACCATCGATCCGGGCTCGCGCCGCAGGAAGACGTGGGCCGCCGTGTTCGCGACCTCGACCCGCAGGTCGTCGGTCAGGCGCACGATCCCGACGCCGACCAGGTCCGCCAGGTAGGCGAGGTCGCGGAGCCGCTGCTGCAGGCCGAACTCGGCTGCCTCCGCGCGACGCCGGAGCCGGCGCAGCCGATCGCCGAGGTCCTCCTCCGCGGTGCCACGTGCCGGGCTCGCGGGGTCGGCCTCGCGCGCTGCGTCGCGAAGGGCCTCATCGATGCCCTCGAGCGTCCGCCCGCGGGACCACGCGATCCCGAGCGCGACCGCCAGCGCGATTGCCTGGATCGCGACGAACACGATGACGAGGCCGTCCACGGCGTGAGGATCGCATAGGTACGCTGCGACCCGCGCTTCGCTACTCTTCCCTGCGTGAAGCTGCGCCTGATCCCGCGCGAGGAACGGTTCTTCGACATGTTCGCAGAGGACGCGGCCAACGTCCTCGGGGCGGCCCGGCTGTTCGAGGCGATGCTCCGCTCCTACGACGCCCCCGAGCAGCGGGCGCAGGAGATCCGGGACGCCGAGCACCGCGGCGACGAGCTGAGCCACGAGATCGGCCGGAGGCTGGAGTCGACGTTCGTCACCCCGTTCGATCGCGAGGACATCCACGCCCTGATCAGCGCCCTGGACGACGTGATCGACTTCATCGAGGAGTCCGCGGACACCTTCATCCTCTACCGAATCGAGGCCCCCACGGCGGTCGCGATCCAGCAGGCCTCGATCATCGTCAAGCAGTGCGAGCAGCTCCTGGAAGCCCTCTCGAACCTGCGCGGCTTCAAGGGCCTCGAGAAGTACTGGATCGAGGTCCATCGGCTCGAGAACGAGGGCGACCAGCTCGCTCGGCAGGCCATCGCGGACCTGTTCTCCGGAGGCGGCCACCCGATCGAGCTCATCAAGTGGAAGGAGATCTACGCTCTCCTCGAGCAGACGATCGACAAGGCCGAGGACGTCGCCAACATCATCGAGCGGATCACCATCAAACACGCCTGAGCGTCTGGCGCGGCGGCCGTCCCTTCTGAGCAACTGGCGGCGTCCTATGATCTCGCCGCGCCGAGGGAGCGCCAATCGCGGGAGGCTGGCTCGACGATGACCGAGGAGCGGGGACCGGCACCGGGTTCGGACCTGGCTGGCCAGCAGGCTGGCCAGGAGGTGGTGGCGCCCGAGCCGGACGCGAACGAGCCGCCGCCGGGCTACGTCATCGATCCGATCTCCAACCAGCTGCGGCCGATGACCTTCATGGAGAAGGCCCGACAGGCTGCCGGCGTCGCGGCCGGGGCGGCCGCCAAGGTGTCCGTCGAGGTGGGCTCACAGGCGGCGAAGGCCGGTGCGGAGCTCAGCAGCAAGGCCGCGCACCAGGCCGCAACGACGATCCGGGACCCGGCGACGAAGGCCCGGGCTCATGCGGCCCTCCGCAAGGCCAAGCGCGGGTTCACGACGGCACTGGAGCGAATCGACCCGCGAATCCTCGCCGACGTGGTCGTCAAGGCGACCTCGCTCCAGGAGAAGGCCAACTTGAGCCTCAGGGAACGGGGCTCCGCCTATCGGATCGGCGAGATCACGATCGGCGCATCCATCCCGCCGAGCATCCAGTTCTCCATCGAGCGCATCGACGATCCCGCCGCGATGGATTCCACGACTTTGATCGAGACGGCCGCGGTCACGGGAGACCCGATCGAGCCGGGGACGATCGTGACCCTCGACGGCACCGCCATCGACGACGCGACGATGACCGAGGCCGCCGAGGAGGCATAGCCGATGTCTCCGCGGCGGCAGCGGCTGACGACCCTCGTCGTGATGGGTGTCGCCGGATCTGGCAAGACAACGGTCATGGCGGCGCTCGCCGATCGACTTGGCTGGCCCACCCTCGAGGGCGATTCGCTCCACCCTCCGAAGAACGTCGCGAAGATGGCCGCCGGGATTCCGCTGGATGACGCGGATCGCGCGCCTTGGCTCGCGGAGATCGCCAGGTGGATCGGCGATCGGGAGGCAGCAAGAGCCTCATCGCTGGTGACGTGCTCGGCGCTGCGGCGGCCCTATCGCGATCTCATCCGCGCCGGCCACCCATCGGCCTGGTTCGTCCACCTCGTTGCGCCGGTCGAGGTGCTGGCGTCGCGGATGGCGGAGCGCGAGGGCCACTTCATGCCGGCGTCCCTGCTCGCCTCCCAGCTCGCGGCGCTGGAGCCGCTGGAGCGCGAAGAGCCCGGCTCGAGCGTCAACGCTGTCGAGGACCCCGCCGCGATCGCCGATCAGATCATCACGGAGCTTCGGCTCACGGCCTGACCTGGGAGGCAATGAGCGGAAACGTGCTGACCGTCGCGACTCAGGAGGCTGGGGCGGCGGCCTCGGCGAACATGCCGGTGCGGAGGAAGGCCTCCACTTCCTCGAGTGCGGCGGTTCGGCGCTCGGCGGTGGCTCGGCGGGTGACCTCGACGCCCCCCGCGGCGAGGGACCGGGGCGAAACCGTCAGGATCCAGGGCATCCCGAGGAGCTCCGCGTCGGTGAACTTCACGCCGGGCGATTCGTCGCGATCGTCATAGAGGATGTCCCGGCCCGCCTCGGCGGCGAGCTGGTGGAGGCGCCCCGCCGTCGCGCGGACGTTCTCGTCGCGCCCCGCCCCGATGGAGACCAGGTGCGCGGGATACGGCGCGACCTCGTCCGGCCAGGCGATCCCCTTCTCGTCGTGGTGGGCCTCGACGATGCAGGCCACGTTCCGCCCGAGCCCGATCCCGTACGAGCCCATGACGATCGGGTGGCGCTCGCCATCCTCGCCGAGGTACATCGACCCGAAGGCCTCGGTAAAGTCGGTGCCGAGCTTGAAGATGTTCCCGACCTCGATGGCCTTCGCGAGGCGGACTGGCGTGCCGCACTTCGGGCAGGGGTCTCCCTCGCGGGCGTTGGTGATCTCGGCGATGTGGTCCGGCGTGTAGTCGCGCGGCACGTTCACGTTCTTCACGTGCCAACCGGCCCGGTTCGCGCCGGCGACCAGATTGGGGGATCGCGCGACCAGCTCGTCGACGACGACGATCGAGTCGCGCGCGCCGAGCGGCGAGCCGTAGCCGGCCTCCATGCCCCGCGCCTTGATCTCCTCGACCGTGGCCGGCCGCAGCCCGCGCCGGGCCTTCACGGTGTTGACGAGCTTCGTCTCGTTCACGTCGTAATCGCCGCGGACGATCGCGACGACGAAGCGGTCGTCGCCGGTGACGAAGAACGCGGCTTTGGCCGTCTTCGTCTTCGGGATTCTAAGGAAGTTCGCGAGCGCCTCGATCGTGGTCGCGTTCGGCGTCTCCACGTCCTCCATGGGGAGGAGCTCCTCGAGCGCCGGATCGGGCTTGCCGACGATCGCGATCTGCTGGTTGTCGGCGAAGCCGCAGCTGTCGCAGAGGACGAGGGTGTCCTCGCCGAAGTCGTTGACGACCATGAACTCGTGGGCGCCGGAGCCACCCATGATCCCGACGTCGGCCCCGACGACGATCGCGTCCAGCCCGAGTCTGCGGAAGATCGCGTCGTACGCCGCCCAGTGCTTGCGATAGCTGACGTCGAGGCCGGCGTCGTCGAGGTCCACCGAATACGAGTCCTTCATCACGAACTCGCGGACGCGGATGAGGCCGCCACGGGAGCGAGGCTCGTCGCGGAACTTCGTCTGGAAGTGGTAGACGATCATCGGCAGCTG
>DATLDP010000009.1:0-23297 GCA_035525825.1 Candidatus Limnocylindria bacterium | reverse complement strand
GGCCAGATCTCGTTCGGCGGCGCGGCGGGCCCGGCCGGGTCGTTCTTGTAGTGGCCGTCGGCGTCCGAGGTGTCGCAGGGGAGCTGGTGGACGTGGGATCCGTACGACGTGGCGGCGCTCAGGCCCTCGACATGGACCGTCACGAACGTCTTGCCATCGGGCGTCCGGACCATCTCTGCTCGGCCGGTGATCGGCAGGCCGACGCCGGCTGCGAAGGCGTGGAAATCGCCGCGCGTCACGGTGGCCCCGAGCGCGAGGACGCTCGGCGCCAGCAGCAGGGCGAGGCTCGTCGCGAGGATGCTCGCGGCGCGGAGCCCGGCTCGCCGGTTCCGGCGGTGCGTCGGCCGTGGCTGGTGGGTGGAGACCATGGGAACCCTCCAGGCGTCTCGCCGTGCGGGCGTCGGGTGACGCACCATCGCCGGTCGATATATCGCCTGTGGGTATATCGCTTGACGTACTAGATGTCAAGGGAGGGCGCAGTGCTGTTGGGCTGCGGGCTCAGACCTCCGCCCGGAGGGCGGTCAGCACCTCCGCCGTCCCGCTGACGATGAGCTGGTCGCCCAGCGCCAGGACCCGGTCCATCGGCGCGCTGGTCTCGAACTGCCGCGGGCCGTGGGTCACGATGGCCATCACGTGGATCCCGCGATTGGCCATGTCGGCGACGGTCCTGCCGGCCAGCGGGCCATCGGCCGCGACCTCGATCTCCTCGATCGTGAAGGACAGCTGGCCGCGTGACAGGGCGAAGTCGATGAAGTCGGCGACGCGCGGGCGGGTTGCGAGCTCCGCGATCTGGCGGCCCGCGCGGGTGTATGGCGAGACCGCGCGATCGGCGCCGGCCTGGCGGAGCTTCGACTCGGACGTCTCCTCGTTGGCCCGGGCGACGATGAAGAGCTTCGGGTTCAGCGCCCGTGCCGACAGGGTCACGTAGACGTTCGTCGCATCGGTGTCGACGGTGGTGATCAGGGCCTTCGCCCGCGTGATGCCGGCCGCCACGAGGACGTCGTCCCGCGTCGCGTCGCCCTCCACGACGAGGTGCCCTTCGCGAGCGGCCAGGTCGGTCGACGCCGCCACGCTGTCGATCACGACCACCGGCTGCCCGGCATTCTCCAGCTCGCGCGCGACCGTTGATCCAACCCGGCCATAGCCGCACAGGATGAAATGGTCTCGGAGCTCCGCCACGGTCTTCGCCATTCGTCGTCGCTGCCGCCTTCCGCTGAGGGCCTCGGCCACGAACGTCTCCGCGACGAACCCGACCGTCCCGAAGATGATGCCGACTCCGGCCACCGCCACGAGCATTGTCCAGATCCGCCCGCCATCGTCGAGGTCGCGGACTTCCCGGTAGCCCTCGGTCGTGAGGGTGATGACGGTCATGTAGAACGCGTCGCTGACCGACCAGCCGAAGAGCACGACGTAGCCGAGCGTCCCGACGGTCGCGATGCCGAGCACCACGGTGACCCAGATCGCGGCCCACCGCCGAATGCGCGGACCGGCCGCGGACGGATTTGCCGGAGGGAGGGCGCTGGAGGCGGCCATGTGCCGCCGATCGTAAGGCCCGCGGGCCGGCAGGATCAGGGCGCCAGGGTCCGCCGCAGCCGCCCGCGGGCGCGAGCCACCTGACCGGGTAGACGCCGGCGCGGCCCGTGTGACGGCCCGGCGTATGATCGAGAGATCCACCGATCCGCGCCCCGCAGCGGGCAGCTTCCCCCTCGGGCTACGGCCTGAACCATCCGAGAGGTAGACCGACCCCATGGCGATCGAGCAGACGACGGACGGCGACGCCGGGACCGCGATGACAACCCTTCGGATGGTCATCGGCGGCGAGACCGTCGATGCCGCGGACGGCCAGACCTTCGAGGTCGTCAACCCCGCGACCGGCGCCGCGATCGCGACGGCCCCGCTCGGCGGCAAGGTCGACGTCGATCGGGCGGTCGAGGCAGCCCAGAAGGCCTTCGAGGACCCGAAGGGCTGGGCCAATTGGCCCGCCGGCAAGCGTGGCCGTTCGCTGGCGAAGCTCGGGGAGCTGGTCAAGAAGAACTCCGAGGAGCTGGCCCAGCTCGAGAGCCGCAACACCGGCAAACCCATCACCAGCGCCCGGGGCGAGGTCGCCGGGGTGTGGCTCGTCTTCGACTACTACGCCGGCGCGGCCAACAAGATCTACGGCCAGACGATCCCGGTCGCGAAGCCCGGGATGGACCTCACGCTCAAGGAGCCGATCGGGGTCGTGGGGCTGATCGTGCCCTGGAACTTCCCGATGTACATGGCCAGCTGGAAGGTCGCCCCGGCCCTCGCGGCCGGCAACACCGCGATCCTGAAGCCCGCCTCGTACTCGCCGATGACGGCCATCCGGCTCGGGGAGCTCGCCCTGGAGGCGGGCATCCCGCCGGGGGTTCTCAACATCGTGACCGGGCCTGGCGGGACGGCGGGCGCCTCGATCGCTTCGCATCCCGGCATCGGCAAGGTCGCCTTCACCGGCGAGACCACCACCGGTCAGGAGATCATGCGGCTCGCCTCCAACAACGTGAAGAAGGTCAGCCTGGAGCTCGGTGGCAAGAGCGCCAACGTGGTCTACGCGGACGCCGACATCGAGCGGTTCGCGGCCGAATCGCCCTACTCGGTGTTCGACAACTGCGGCCAGGACTGCTGCGCCCGCTCCCGCATCCTCGTGGAGCGGTCCGTCCACGAGCAGGTCGTCGAGCTGTTCGCCGAGGCGACCCGGAAGGTGATCGTCGGCGATCCGGCCGACGACAAGACCGAGGTCGGGACGCTCATCAGCACCAAGCAGCGCGATCGGGTCCGGGACTACATCGAGATCGGGTTGTCCGAGGGCGCGAACCTCGTCGTGGGCGGCCAGGCGCCGAATGATCCGGCGCTGGGCAACGGGGCGTATCTCATGCCGGCGGTCTTCGATGGCGTCTCGAACGACATGCGGATCGCGAAGGAGGAGATCTTCGGCCCCGTGGTCTCGATCATCCCGTTCGATTCGGAGTCGGAGGCGATCCGGCTGGCGAACGCCACGCCGTACGGCCTCTCGGGGTCCGTCTGGACTCGGGACATCGGCAAGGCGCTGCGGACCGCGAAGGGCATCCAGACCGGCAACCTCTCGGTGAACTCCAACAGCTCGGTCCACATCGAGGCGCCGTTCGGCGGCTACAAGATGTCGGGCATCGGGCGAGAGCTCGGGATGTCGGCGATCGACCTCTACACCGAGACGAAGAACGTCTTCATCGACCTGCGGTGACCGGCCGCACCCGGTGACCGGGCGGACAGACGGCGCAACCTTCGAGGCCGAACGAGTCCACGCCGGCGGGCGCGGCAACGGTCGTGCGGGAAGCGGGCGCTCCGGCGATGCCCGGGAGCGTGGCGCGCCGAAGCAATGGGCGTCGGACGGCGCCAGCTTCGCCTCCACGCGGATCTCCCCGCCGCGGCGCCGGCCGCCGATCGTGGTCCTCGGCTTCCTCGTCGCCGTGGGGGCGCTCGTGGCCGTCGGCATCGCCGGCCGGCCCGCGACCCCCTCGGCCACGGCTCGTCCCGTCGCGGCCGCGACATCGCGGCCCTCCGAGCCGGCGCCCGGGTCGGCAGCGCCAACCGCGGAGGCATCGGTGGCGCCTTCGCGCCAGCCCATCGGCGGGCCCCGGATGACGAGCGAGCCCGGCCCGCTGGCCCTGGCCGCGCAGCGCGAGGTCGATTCGGTGTTCGTCCATGGCGACGTCTTCGTCAAGCGGGTGACGTGGGTCTTCGTATCCGTCCGGGATGCATCGGGCCGGATCGCCGGGTGGGCATCGCTGAGCGTTCCGGGCGCGGCGGGTCTGGCCGTGGGCGACGGACCCGCGATGCTCTTCGACCTCGAGCTCGCGGCACCGTACGCCGACTACCCCACGGCGCTCGATCTGCATGCGACCGCCTATGACTCGACAGGCCGGGTCATCGCCACCGGTCGGATCGAGAAGCTGAGCACCCGGTTCATCATCCCGCTCGGTGGCGACGCGACCGGGTTCAGGCGGACACGCTTCGACGAGTAGCCCGTCAGCCGTCTCGACGGAGGTGGTCCCAGGCGGGCGGCGTGAGGTCCGGTCGGCGGGCGGCGACCCAGTCGGAGAGCGCGTAGAAGGTCGTTCGGAATGCGATCTCCGGCCACGGGATCTCGTCCGGGGTGAACGCCTGGACCTCCAGGGCCTCGGGGCTCGGGCGGGGCTCGCCGCCGACGATCCGGGCCTCATAGACGACCACGATCACCGCGGCCTCGAGGCGGGCGTACAGGCCGACGATCGACCCTGGCGCCACGACGAGCCCGGTCTCCTCCAGCGTCTCCCGGACCGCGCCCTCGGTCGCCGTCTCGTCGACCTCCAGGAAGCCCCCGGGTTGGGCCCACCAGCCCCGGCCCGGCTCGAAGCCCCGGCGGATGAGGATCAGGTCTCCGGCCTCCGTCACCGGCAGGGTCGTGACCACGAGCCTTGGGTTGAGGTACTCGATGTGGCCGCAGGCCTTGCAGGCATGCCGATGGCGCTCCTCGCCGTCGATCGGCCCGAACTCGAGGCGCGCCCCGCAGTTGCGGCAGTGGTTGACCGCGGCCGCGAGCCACGCCGGCGCGCCGCCCCCCGCCGGCAGGTCGGTCGATCGGCCGTCAGGACCGCGGTCGGCCCCGCGGGAGACCGGGTCGCTCACGCGCTGAGGACGATGCTGAGGGCCCCGATCGCGATCCCGATCCCCAGCACCGCGGCGGCAACCCACGTCAGGCGGAACAGTCCTCGCCCGAGGTTGATCGGGATCCAGGCCCAGGCGCTGCGATAGAACTTCAGCGCCGCGTCGGCGGTGGTGGCGACGATGATCGGCACGGCGATGAGGGCGCAGAACTTCACGACCGGGGAGGAGATGGGAACGCCGGCCTCGATGGCGGTGATCGCGATGGCCCCGGCGACCAGCGCCACCGCCGACAGGTTGATGTAGTGCTTCTGGAGGGGCGTCGGCGCCGTCTCCGGGATCCGATCGATCGCCCGCTCCCGCCCGATCGCCTGCCGACGTAGGACGGGCATTCCTGGCTCCCACCGGGCGTCGTCCATGGAGCTCGGCGAGTCGCGCTCGTCGGTCACAGCGGCTCGGCGTTGGACGGGTCGTCCATGACCATCGCGGTCATCTCGGCGCGGTACGTCGCCAGCCGGTCGGCCAGCGCGGCATCGGACAGGGCCAGGATCGCGACCGCGAGCAGCGCGGCGTTCTCCGCGTTGCCGATCGCGACGGTCGCGACGGGAATCCCGCGTGGCATCTGGGCGATGGAGAGCAGCGAATCGAGGCCTTCGAGCTCCTTTGTCGGCATCGGCACGCCGATCACCGGGAGGATCGTCTTGGCCGCTAGCATCCCGGGCAGGTGCGCGGCGCCGCCGGCCCCCGCAACGATCACCCTGATGCCTCGGGCCGCGGCGGTCTCGGCGTAGCGGTAGAGGTGGTCCGGGCTGCGATGCGCGGACACGACGCGAAGCTCGCTCGAGACGCCGAGGCGATCCAGGAGGGCAGTCGCCTGTTCGAGCACGGGAAAGTCCGATCGGCTCCCGCCGACGACGCCGACGAGTGGGGGCACGGTGCCCGCATTGACGCCCGTCGTCACGCCCGCCAGCCCAGGTGCGCGGCCGCCTCCCGGGCCCGCCCAAGCGCTTCCTCGACCGTCGCGCCGAGCGCGGTCACGTGGCCCATCTTGCGCCGCTCGAAGACCTGCTCCTTGTCGTAGAGATGGAGGTGCCCGTCGGTCACCTCGAGGGCCTCGTAGATGCCGGTCGGGTGGGCGGCGCGGGGCGCGCCCTCGCCGAGGAGGTTGACCATTGCCACCGCGGGTGCCCGCATCTCGACCGAGCCGAGCGGCAGCCCGCAGATCGCCCGCAGGTGCTGCTCGAACTGGCTCGTGACGGCGCCCTCGATGGACCAGTGGCCGCTGTTGTGGACGCGCGGTGCCAGCTCGTTGACGACCAGCGACCCGTCGCGCATGAGGAACAGCTCGACCGTCAGGGTGCCGCAGAGGCCCATGGAGGTCGCCAGCGTCCTGCCCAGCTCTTCGGCTGCCCGCTCCACCTCCGCGGGGATGCCCGCGGGGACGACCGTCTCGGCGAGGATCCCTCGATCGTGGCGGTTCCGGGCCACCGGGAACGTCCGGCTGATCCCGTCGACGTTGCGGACCACGACGACCGAGAGCTCGCACTCGAAATCGAGCTCGCGCTCCAGCAGCGCCGGCCAGCCGAGCCGGCCGTCGAGGCCCTCGATCCCCGCCGTGCCATCGATGCGGACCTGGCTCCGGCCGTCGTAGCCTCCCCGCGCAGCCTTCAGGCGCAGCGGATAGCCGAGCTCCGCGGCGGCCCGCAACACCTCGGCGGGCGATGAGACCTCGCGCCACTCCGCCACGCGGCCCTCGTTTGCCTCCACGAAGCGTCGCTCGGCGAGACGATCGGCCGTGAGCTTGAGGGGATACGGGCCTGGCCGGATCGGCCGCTTCCGGTCGTCGAGCGCCCCGACCACCGCCTGCCCGACGTGCTCCAGCTCGTAGGTGATGACCGAGCACTCCTGGGCCATCCGGAGCGCGGCGCCGACGTCGTCGTAGGTCCCGATCTCGACGCGGTCCGCGATCCCGGCCGCGGGGGCATGCGGGTCCGGATCGAGGACCACGATGCGGTAGCCGAGGCCCCGGCCCGCGAGCGCAAGCATCCGGCCGAGCTGGCCGCCGCCCAGGATCCCGATCGTCGAGGGCGGCGCGATCGACGGCGGCGCGAAGCCGATCTTCCGGTAGACCTGCAGGATCCAGGCGGTCTTCGAGTGGGTGTACTTCAGCCCTTCGACCGGCCCGTGGTCAGTGATCCCGCGCTTCAGCATCTCGTACTGGCGGCGGAGGTCGTCGTCGTTGCGGAGCGCGTCGCGGAACGCCAGATCGCGCGGGAAATCGCCGCCGACGGGCTGCACGTGGAAGTGGATCCGGTGGTGGTTGCCGTCGAGCTCCATCGACCCGACCGGCATCGGCCGGGTGGCGGGCCACGGATCCGGACCCGGCTGCGGCCCGAAGCCGAGGTCGTAGAGCATCGCCACGATGCGAGGGATCTGGTCCGGCGTGGTCTCGATCGAGAGGTCGACGATGCCCTTGCCGGGCAGGCCCGGAACCGCCGTGCTGCCGATGTGCTCCACGACGAGATCCGGCCGCTGCTCGCGGACCAGGTCGTTGACGATGGCGGCGACCTCGGCCGACTTCGGGTCCCACTCGTGGACCACGGCCTCGAGGCGCTCGTACGGCCCGATGGGCTTCGCCGGTCGAACCTGCGTCACCCGCGGAGTGTAGGCGAGCGTGATGGGCGCTCGGCGGTGCGGTCTAAGGTTCTGGCTCGATGACGAGCCACGCCGCCGAACCCGAGCTGCCGCCAGGATTGCTGGGCCGCGCATCCCCTCGCCCCGGGATCACGTACCGGCTGCTGCGGCGGGTCTGGACGTTCGTCGCGTGGATGCTCCGGGTGCGATTTGAGCTCGAGGGCGCCGAGAACCTGCCGCGGGATGCGCGGGGACGACATCGCGGGGGATGGGTCGCCGCCGTGGTGCCGCATCGGGCGTGGGTCGATCCGTTCGTGCCGTGGATCCTCCTGCCGGAGCGGCCGCGATTCGCGTTCTTCGGGGACGCCCGGACCATGGCCCGTTCGCCGCTCCGGCGATTCGTCATGCGGCGGCTCGGGGGCGTGATTCCGATTCCCGCGGGACGCGATCCGCGGACGGTCGAGCGGCACCTCGAGGCGGCGCGGGAGGTGATCGACGCGGGCATGGTGTTCATGCTCATGCCCGAGACCGGGCCCCCCTCGACGCCGGGCGAGCTTCGCCGCATCGGCGGCGGGATGGCCTACGTCGCACTCCGCAATGGCGCCCCGATCGTGCCGCTGGTCATCGGCGGCAATCACGAGCTGTATCTCGGCCGGCGGATCGTGCTGCGCGTGCTGCCGGCGCTCGATCCCCGGGCATTGGCCGGGCTCCCTCCGCACGCCACGTTGCCCGAGTCGGGCTCGTCCGCCGAGCGACGCACCGCGCGGGCCCTCACCGAGGCGTTCGCGGCTGCCGTCGCTCCCGATGTCGCCCAGCTCCACGCGCGGTCGGAGCCGCCGCCCGGCAGCCGAAAGCTGCTCCGCGACCGCCTGACCGCGCTGTTCCGCTGAGCCCGTCATGGACGCGTCACGGCGCCCCGTGATGATCCCGCCATGGAATGGATCGGCGAGCTTGAGCGGTCGTTCGCGACGAATCTCTACCCGCTTCGGCTTCCGATCGCAATCGGGCTGCTGCTGGCATTCGTCGGGCTCGTCTTGGTGGCCAGGCGCCGAGGCTGGTTCGCCGCGGCCCGCCGGCATCCTGCTCGGGCGACGACCCTGGTCGTCCTCCTGCTGGCGATCGGCATCCCGACGGGCTGGTACCTCGGCTCGCCGCTGTTCATCCGAACGTCGCTCGTCGAGGCCGACCCAGGCGCAACCCCCGCGGCCACTGCCCCGTCGGTCGGCGCGGCGCCCTCGAATCCGATCGCGCCGAACGTCACGCCCGCCCCGGCCGTCGCCGCCACGCCCGTCGTCCCGCTCGCACGGGAGCGGTCGGGCACGTTCGCGGGCGCCGACGATTTCCACTTCGGCAAGGGCACGGCGCGGCTCATCGAGACGGTGCCGGGCACCTGGGTCGTCCGGTTCGAGAAGTTCTCGGTTCGCAATGGGCCCAACCTGTACGTCTACCTCTCGCCCGATCCGGATGGTTACGGCGACGGGGTCGTGGAGCTCGGCGCGCTCAAGGCCACCGATGGCGCCTTCAACTACGAAGTCCCGGCCGGGACCGACGCGGCGGCGATTCGGAGCGTCGTCGTCTGGTGCAAGCAGTTCTCGGTGCTCTTCGCCCACGCCCAGCTCAGCGCCGCCAGCTGAACCGGCCACCGCTCCGCGGCGGGCCGCCGATAGGATTCGGGGATGGCCGGACCGATCCCGCTGCTCCTCGATGTCGATACGGGGATCGACGACGCGCTCGCCCTGCTCTACGCCTGTGCCTCGCCCGAGGTGAAGCTCGTCGGGGTGACGTGCGTCGCCGGGAACGTCGATGCCCGCCAGGTGGCCGCGAACACCCTCGCCGTGCTGGAGCTGGCGGGTCGCGCCGACGTGCCGGTCCATCTCGGGCGCGAGGTGCCCCTGCGGAAGCCGCTCGTGACGACGCCGGAGACCCATGGGCCGCGCGGCATCGGGAGCGCGGACCTGCCCGTGGCGAGTCGCGCGCTCGAGGCGGCCCCCGGACCCGAGGCGATCGTGGAGCTCGCCCGGTCCAGGCCCGGCGAGATCCTGCTCGTGACCCTTGGGCCCCTCACGAATCTGGCGGCCGCGCTGGAGCAGGAACCCTCGCTCCCGAGCCTGCTCCGGGGCTGGGTGATGATGGGCGGCGTCTTCCGCGGCCCCGGCAACACGACCCCCACGAGCGAGTGGAACGTCCACGTGGACCCGGACGCGGCGAAGGCCGTGTTCGCCGCCTGGCACGAGCCGACCGAGGGTGGGGGCCTTCCACTCGCGATGGGCCTGGACGTCACCGAGCAGGCCCGGCTCCTGCCGGAGCACATCCGTCACCTCGCAGTTCGGGCCGGCGTGCAGCCGCTCGATGCCGAGCCCCTCGGGCGGCAGCCGATCGAGGCGGTCGGCACGGTCGCGGCCAATCCCGTCCTGCGGTTCGTCGTGGATGCGCTGCGGTTCTACTTCGACTTCCACGCGGCCTACGACGGGTTCTACGGGGCCTTCATCCACGATCCGTTCGTCGTCGCGGCAGCGATCGATCGAGCCCTCGTCGAGACGGAAGCGGTCTTCGTGGATGTCGAGGCCGGGCCGGGCCTCGCCCATGGCATGACCGTCGCCGACTGGCGGCGGTCCACGGGCAGGGCCCCGAACGTGGACGTCGCCGTGCGGGGAGATGCCGGCACGTTCGTCGATCGGTTCATCGAGCGCGTCGGCGGGCTGGCGGCGCGCCGGGCCACCGTGCCACGCTAGTCGTGATGGGCGGGCAGGTCGGGCGGGTCCTCATCGGCGTCGGGGGCGCAGTGGTCGCATTCGTCGTGGGACTGCTCGCGACCGGGACCTTCGACAACCGCCTCGACGACAACGGCATCGCCGGCGGCGCGCGGACCGTCACGGTCCTCGCCATCGTCGCCGCTGTCGCGGGCACGGCGATGTATGCGGCCGCGGAGTGGGTCCAGACGCGCCAAATCGAGTCGATCGCCCGCCAGTTCGGGACCCGAACCCTGGTCATGATGCCGCTCGCGATCGCGCTGAACGTGATCCTCGGGCAGACCGTTGCATCGGCGCTCAAGGTCCCGATCTACCTCGATTCGATCGGGACGATCCTCGTCGGCGTGCTGTGCGGCCCGCTCGCCGGTGCGGCGACCGGGATCCTCGCGAATCTCGCCTGGACCTTCCTCTTCGCAGGGACGCCGTTCGGCTCGCCGTATGCGTGGCCGTTCGCGGTGGTTGCGGGCGAGATCGGGTTCGTGGCGGGGCTCGTGGGCTACGCCGGCCTCCTTCGCCCTCGCCCGAATACGCCGCTGCCGCGGCTGCTGGCGGGGCTCGCGGCGGCCGCAGCGTTCGTGATCGGGGTCGCGTGGTTCGCCGTCCTGCCGTTCTACCGCGGGCTGTGCGAGGTCGCCGATGGCGGCACGGTTGCCGACTCGCCGTGCTTCCAGCTCTTCTCCCCGGGCCTCTCGGGGCTCGCACCCGTGTTCGCGTTCCTCGCCGTCGTCGTACTTGCCGTGATCGCGCTCGGTGTCGCGGGTTTCGTGCTTCGCGTGCTGCGCGACCGCGACCTCGGCGTCGTCTTCGCGGTCGTGGCCGGCGCGGCGTGCGGCGTGATCTCGGCGCTGATCGCCGCGCCCATCGCGGTCCTGGTGTTCGGCGGCGTGACCGGCTCCGGCACCGATCTGCTCGTCCTGGCCTTCACCCAGGCCGGCTCGGATCTCCAGACCGCCGTGGTCCAGCAGGCGCTGCTGTCCGACACGATCGACAAGTCGATCACGTACCTGATCGTGTTCGTCGTGCTGGCCTCGGCCTCGCGCCGGATCGTCGCGCGGTTCCCGCAGGGTGAGCGCGCCGTGGGGACGATCGACGCCTGAGCACGCGGGGGGCGCAGCGGCCCACGGCCGTGCCACGCCCGACACCGTCTGCGGCCCGTATCACCGCCTGAACCCCCTCACGAAGGCCACCCTGGCCGTCGCGGTCACGCTGGCCTCGCTGGCGCTCGGTGGGCTGCTCGTGCCGGCACTCCTGTTCGGCTTCGTCGTGGTCCCCGGCGCGATCGTGGCGCGGGTGGTCGCCAGGATGCTGCGGCTCGCCGTGGTCGCGACGCTCCCGGTCGCCATCGCCGTCGTGCTGGTCCAGGGGCTCGCCGGGCTGGGGGTGGAGGGGGCCGTCGCCGTGAGCCTCCGCGTGTTCGTCATGGCGGCGGCACTCGCCCTGTTCGGCCTCACGACGCCAGCCCGTGAGCTCGTCGCCGACCTCGAGCGACGAGGCGTCTCACCACGGATCGCCTTCGCGGCGGCCTCCACGATCGGGGCCCTGCCCGCGCTCGCCGCGCAGGCACAGGTCGTGCGTGACGCGCAGCGTGCCCGGGGGCTGGACATCGAGGGCAGCGTGATGGCGCGAATCCGGGGCATCGTGCCGCTCGTCGGCCCGATGGTCGCGGGCACGATCCATTCGATCGAGCTGCGATCGCTGGCCCTCGAGGCCCGCGCCTTTGGGCGCCCGGGCCGGCGCGACCTCCTCTGGGCACCGTCCGATGCCGGCTGGGAGCGAGCGCTGCGTTGGATCGCGATCGCGCTGCTGCTGGCCATCGTCGCCGCGAAGGCGACCGGGGCGGTGGGGCGCCTGCCGTGATCGAGCTCGTGAAGGTCTCGTATCGCTATCCGGGCTACCGCCAGCCGGCGATCCACGACATCGATCTCCGGCTCGGCGCTGGGGAGGTCGTCGGGCTGGTCGGGCCCAACGACGCCGGGAAATCCACGCTCGGCCTCGTCGCCGCCGGACTGGCGCCGGCATCGATCGGTGGGGAGCTGGCGGGCGACGTGCGCATCGATGGGGCGTCGGTCATCGGACGGAGGCCGCACGACCTCGCGAGCTCCGTCGGGATCGTGTTCTCGAACCCCGCCGCGCACCTCAGCGGCGTTGCCTCCACGGTGTTCGAGGAGATCGCGTTCGGGCCCGTCAACCTCGGCTGTTCGGCGGGCGAAAGCCGGACGCGGGCACGCGAGGCGATGGAGCTGCTCGGGATCGCCGGGCTGGCCGAGCGCGAACCGAGCCGGCTCTCCGGTGGCCAGGCCCAGCTCGTGGCCATCGCGTCGATGGTTGCGATGCGGCAACGCCACCTGGTCCTGGACGAACCCGTTGCCGAGCTCGATCCCGAGGGCCGGCAGCTCGTGAGCGAGGCCCTCCGCTCCCTCGCCCGGGCCGGCACTGGCCTGCTGATCGCGGAGCACGACACCGACCTGCTAGACGCTCTCTGTGACCGGATCGTCGCGATCGAGGATGGGCGCCTGGCGCCGGCTGCCGCGAGCGCGCAGCGATGACTGGGCTGAACAGCGCCGAGAACGGGACAGCCGCCGCCGCACCGGCGATCGAGTGCCGGGCCCTGGCGTTCGCCTACCCCGGCGACGCCCCCGTCCTTCGCGGCATCGACCTTGCGATCCCTGCCGGCGAAAGGATGGCCATCGTCGGGCGCAACGGCAGCGGCAAGTCGACCCTGGTCCGGACGTGGAACGGGCTTCTCCGCCCAGCCGCGGGCGAGGTTCGCGTCGAGGGCGTCGGGACCGTGGCTCGGCGCGTCGCGGACCTCGCCCGAGTCGTCGGGATGACCTTCCAGGACCCGGATCGGCAGCTTTTCGGCGCGACGTGCCGCGACGAGGTGGCCTTCGGCGCCCGGAATGTCGGCGTCCGCGACGCGGAGCTCGACACGGTCGTCGAGTCCGCGTTGGCAGCGGCGGGGCTCGGACACGCCGCCGGCAAGCACCCCTACGACCTCGGCGGCTCCTGGCGCCGCCTCCTCGCGATCGCCTCCGTCCTGGCCATGCGCACCCCGATCATCGTCCTCGATGAGCCGACGATGGGGCTCGACGCTCGCCAGATCGATCATGTTCGATCGATCGTCGACGACCTCGCGACCGCCGGTCGCACCATCGTCGCCGTCAGCCACGACGCGCGCTTCATCGAGGATTCGTTCGCCCGGGTCGTGCGAATCGAAGAGGGCCGGCTCGTCGATGACGGCCGGCCCTCGGAGGTGCTGCCCTAGCGGCGCTGCTGCGGGCTACCCCTTCGTCTTGCGCTGCAGGATCCGGATCCCGTTGCCGAACGGATCGCGGATCCCCATGTCCGTGCCGTAGCCGTGGTCGATCGGCTCCTGCGTGAAGTCGGTGACCCCGCGCTCCTTGAGGGTCTCGTAGAGGCCGCGCGCGTCGTCGGTGTAGAAGACGAGGGAGCCGAGGGCACCCTTCGAGATCAGCTCCCGGAGCTGGGCGGCGGTCGCCTCGTCGTGGACCGGAGGGCCGGGCTCCTCGAGGAAGATCTCGACCTCCGGATCGTTCGGGAAGCGGACGGTCAGCCACCGAAATGGGCCCTGGCGAATGTCCTGGCCCTTCTCGAGACCGAGCTTGTTGACGTAGAAGTCCAGAGCCTCTTCCTGGTCGAGGACCTTGACGGAGGTGACGGCGAGCTTCGTGGCCATCACCCAACCGCCTTCTTGACGAGCTCCGCGATCCTCTTCTCGTCGGTGGCGGATAGCTCGGTGACTGCGTAGGACGTCGGCCAGAACGCGCCGTCATCCAGCGTTGCCTCGTCGCTGAAGCCGAACGTCGAGTACCGCGCCTTGAACTTCGAGGCGGGCTGGAAGAAGCAGATCACCTTGCCGCCCCTGGCGTAGGCGGGCATGCCGTACCAGGTCGTCCAGTCGAGCTCCGGAACGGCGGTGCTGACGACCTCGTGAACGCGCCGGGCGACGGACTTGTCGGGCTCGGTCAGCTCCGCGAGCTTGGCGAGCAGCTGCTTGCGTCCGCCTTCCTTGTCGTTGGCCGCCTTCTGCTCCTTCGCGCGCTCGCGCATCGCGGCCTTCTCTTCCGAGGTGAAGCCCTTGCCGTCGGCGGCGTTTCGGCTGGATGGGGCAGTCTTCGTCGTTGCCATGGTGGTGGTTCCTTTCGGGTCGAGTCGAGGCTGAGGATGCGCCTGATCCTACGGAGCCGCCTCCGCCAGGGCTTCTCCGGAACTGCTCGAATCCTTCGCCCGGCTCGATTTGCGCGCCGCCGCGGCCTGCGCGGCCGTGGCTACCCAGGGCCGCATCGCCATCATCTGGAAGCAGTTCGGCGCCACGAAAGGGTCGTTCCGCTCGCGATACCCGGACGGCGAGTCACCGACGATGTCCCGGAACGTTCGGCTGAAGGTCCCGAGGCTGCTGAACCCCACGTCCATGCAGATGTCGGTGACGCTCCGATCCGTCTCGCGCAGCAGGAACATCGATCGCTCGACCCGGCGGCGCTGGAGGTAGCGGTGGGGCGTCTCGCCGAACACCGAGCGAAACGTCCGGATGAAGTGGGCTTCGGAGATGAACGCCACGGCGGCGATCGCCGGGATGTCGAGCGGCTCCGCGTAGGCTCGATCCATCGCGTCACGGGCCCGCAGGAGCCGCCGGTTCAGGTCCTCGGCCTCGCGCGTCACCCGGCAACGCTACGCGATTACGAGCGGGACCTCGTGGACGCCGCCGTCGACGATCCGCCAGGCACGCACGCTCTCGGCCCCGGTCTGGGGATCGGCCTCTGCCGGGTCCAGTGAGACGAGGAGGTACAGCGCGTCCGGATAGTGGGACTCGCGCAGGTCCGTCGGCGAGGGCCGGGCGGGCGACGCGACGTGCGAGTGGACGATCGCCCAGAACACCTCGTCGGCGTCGTCGGTCTCGATGGTCAGGCGGAGCAGGTCGTCCGGATCGATCGAGTAGCGGTAGGGCGACGCCAGCGGGTTCCGAAGCGGCGCCCACCGGAGTGCCGTGCCGCCGTCTGCCGCGGGGCGGTCCCCGATGACGATGCCGCAGGCCTCGTTCGGCGCCTCGGCACGGGCCTGGGCGACGATCGCGTCCCGGATGGAGGCGGGCAGCGAGACCCGCGCCGGCCCCGGGTGGGAGCGGTCCGCCGCGTCGGGGTAGTAGGCGTCGTCGCCGACCTCAGCGCGGTTCACCACCGGCTCACCACCAGGAGACGCCGCCCTCGAGCTCGGGCTCCATGTCGTCCAGCGGCCGGGTGTACGTCCCGGCGGAAAGGTATTTCCAGCCGCCGTCGGGCAGGAGCGCGACGATCGTGCCGGCGGTCATCGACTGCGCGACCCGCGCCGCGGTCGCGAGAATCGCGCCCGAGGACGGGCCCGCGAAGATGCCCTCGAGCTCCAGGAGCTGCCGCGCGACCGTGATGGCCTCGGCGTTCGAGATCACGTAGCGGTCGTCGAGGATCGAGGGGTCGAAGATCTCCGGCACGAACCCGTCGTCGAGCGAGCGGAGCCCCTGGACCGCCTCGCCCGGGAGCGGCTCGGCCGCGACGATTCGCACGCCCGGCTTGGCTCGCCGGAGGAACCGCCCGACGCCCGTCAGCGTCCCGCCGGTACCCAACCCGGCCACGAACACGTCGAGCTCTGGAACGGCGTCGAGGATCTCCGGGCCGGTCGTCTCCTCATGCACACGGGGGTTGGCCGGGTTGGCGTACTGATCGGCCATCACGAAGCGCGGATCTCGGGCAACCAGGTCCCGCGCGAGCGCGATGGCCCCGTTGGAGCCGAGGGCGCCCGGCGAATCGATGACCTCGGCGCCGTGGAGCGCGATGAGCGCGCGCCGCTCCACCGTGACGTTGTCCGGCATGACCACGGCGACGCGATAGCCCTTGCGCCGCCCGATCATCGCCAGCGCGATGCCGGTGTTGCCGGACGTCGCCTCGAGAATGATGGAGTCCGGCGAGAGGCGGCCGCTGGTCTCAAGGTCCTCGATCAGGGCCCGCGCGACGCGGTCCTTGACCGAGCCGGTCGGGTTGCCGGCCTCGAGCTTGACGAAGAGGTGGATCGCGGGGTCCGGCGAGAGGCGGGAGATCTCGACGATCGGCGTCCCACCGATCGATTCGATCAGCCCGTCAAATCGTGCCGGCCGCGCTGGTGCGACGGCCTCCACCTCAGGCTCCCGGTTCGGCGTTCGCGCCGCCCGAGTGCTCGTTCGAGCCGCCCCAGTGCTCGTTCGAGCCGCCCGCGATCGCCGGCAGGAGCCGGATCTCGTCGCGGGCCTCGACCGGCGTCGCCAGCCCGGCGAGATACCGGACGTCGCGGCCGTTCAGGTAGACGTTCACGAACCGATGGAGGTCGCCGTCCGGCGTGAGCAGCTGCTCGCGAAGCGCCGGGTGGCGCCCGACGAGCGCCTGCACGGCGTCGCCGATCGTCGCGCCGTCGACCTCGACCTCGCGCTCGCCATTGGCGTTGGAGCGCAGGACCGACGGTAGCCGGACGACGCTCATCGCCCGATCCCCGCGCCGCCGAGCGCGCCACCGAGCGCGAACGGCTGGTCGGCGCCGAACGCAGCCGGGGCGACCCACTCGCCCCGCTCCCGCGCGGCGCGGGCCTCGTCGGAGCAGGTCGGGCAGCCGGGATCGCGGCTCAGGCGGAGCTCCGAGAAGGAGCCGTCCAGCGCGTCGAAGAGCAGCAGCCGGCCCACGAGCGGCTCGCCCATCCCGATCAGCACCTTGAGGACCTCGTTGGCCTGGAGCAGGCCCATGATCCCGGGCACGACGCCGAGCACGCCGGCCACGGAGCAACCCGGGGCGAGCTCCGGCGGTGGCGGGGTCGGGTAGAGGCAGCGATAGCACGGGCCCTCGTACGGCACGAAGGTCGTGAGCTGGCCCTCGAATCGGAACACCGAGGCGTGCGCCACGGGGATGCCGGCCGCCACGGCCGCGTCATTCAGCAGGTAGCGCGTCTCGAACGTGTCGGTCCCGTCGAGGATCATGTCGTAGCCGGCGATCAGCCGATCGACATTATCGGCGAGGAGCATCTCGTCGTAGGTCACGACCTTCACGTCGGGGTTGAGCGCCTCGATCGTTTTCCGGGCGGAATCGACCTTCTTGGTCCCGATCCGCTCGGTCGAGTGGATGACCTGGCGCTGGAGGTTGCTGGCCTCGACGACGTCGAAGTCGACGATCCCGATCGTGGCGACGCCAGCCGCTGCGAGGTACAGCGCCGCCGGGCTGCCGAGCCCGCCCGCCCCGATGAGCAGCACCTTCGACTCGAGGAGCTTCGTCTGGCCTTTCGTGCCGACCTCGGGGATGAGGAGGTGGCGGCTGTATCGCGACTGCTGGGCCGGCGTGAGCGTCGCGGGCGCATCGACCGGCAGCCCATCCGCCTGCCACTGCAGGATCCCGCCGGCGAGATTGAACACGTTGGTGTAGCCGAGCGCCTGGAGGAGCGCCGTTCCGTTGCCGGATCGCGCCCCGCTGCGGCACTGGAGGATGAGCTCGGTGTCCTTGTTCGGCACGGCCGTGGCGATCGCCTGCTGGAGCTGGCCGAGCGGGATGAACACGGCCCCGGCGATGTGGCCGGCGTCCCACTCGTGCTGCTCGCGGACGTCGACCAGGGTCGCGCCGGCTGCATGGCGCGCCTGCGCCTCGGGCGGGCTGATCTCGCGGATTGCGTTGGACATCGGATTCAGGAGCTCCAGTGGGGAGGGAGGGATCGCCGCCACGCGGCGAGGGAGTGAGATTCACGAGGGACCGTGGCGGCACGAAGGCCGGACGGTCGAGGTGCGCCGGCGGTCAGGCCGGCGAGTGACACCTACAGCTGCGCAGCCAGTCGCGTCGGGCGGCGCTCACGCCTGCACCTCGGCCGCAGCGGCTGCGGGCTTCGCGGCCCTGGCGCTCGCGCCGCCGCCGATTGCTCCCTGGAGCGTCTCGAGGGAGAGCAGCGCGCACTTCATCCGTGCCGGGCTGATCTCGATTCCGAGGAGGTCGAGCACGTCTCCGGAGGTCATCGCCGCAGCCTTGTCGAGCTCCTTGCCCTTGATCTCGTCGGTGAGGAGCGACGCCGAGGCCTGGCTGATCGCGCACCCGCGGCCGGTGAAGCCGACGCCCGCCACCTGGCCAGCGACGACGCGAAGCTGCATGGTGATCCGATCGCCGCACAGGGGGTTGGCACCCTCCTGCGTGGCGGTGGCGTTGTCGAGCACCCCGAAGTTGTGGGGCCGGCGGTAGTGCTCGAGGATGTAGTCGCGGTAGAGGTCGTCCATGGGTGCTCGCGCATTCTAGCGCCGAGCGTGGAAATTCCCCACCGGCGCCATCGGGATTGCGACGGCAAGATGGCGCCTCCGAGCACCGTACTCTTGGGATGAGGAGGCAGTTCCTGGCACCACTACGCGATCGCGCCCCGCGCGCCAGCCGCTCCCACATCCGCGCTGCGCGGGCCGCGGCAGCGATCCTGGCACTGGTCGGGGCGCGGGCACGGCGCCGGAGGAGCGCAGCAGCCCTCGTCGCGCTGTCCGTTGCGGGCTCGATCGTCGTGCTCGGCTCGCTGCTGGGCGTCGGGATCGTCACCGAGGACCTTGCCACTCGCCGGGCGCTCTCCGACCTCGCGCCACCGGACCGGCTGATCGGCGTCCAGCGCTCGAACCAGGACGGCTTCGAGGACGTCACCAACGAGCAGGCGGCGCATGAGGCGCTCCAACCCGTGCTGGACATCACGGAGCCGATCGTCGCGGTCCGGATGTACCAGCCACCGCGAGAACCGTTCCGCGTCCTCGCCATGGACGGCAGCGCCGAATGGGCGGAGCTCACGCAGGGCCGGCTCCCGGTGGCGTGTGCCGGCCGCTCCCCCTGCGAGGCGCTCCGGATCGGTCCCACCGCACTCCCGAGCGGCGTCGGCGAGGTTGGTACCTCCGTGGAGCTGGGCGACCTTCATCTCGACATCGTGGGCGTGGCCACGCCCTCGCCGAACCTTCCGCTCGCCGTGATCAGTCCCGACGGGCTTGCCCTGCTCATCGAGGGCCGGATCGGGATCAACGAATCGCCGGAGGTGAGGGCGGTGCCCCGGACCGGATTCTGGCTCGCGCCCATCGACCCCGAAGCGGTCCACAGCTGGACCCTCGCGGGCCTCGCGAGCCGCGTCGACGAGGTGGAGCGCGTCCTTGCGCCCTACGGCCGATCGTTCCTGCTCAAGACGCCCGAGAACACCCTGGCCGGGGTCCACCAGCGGACCCAGGTCGCGATCGGGCGGCTCGTGTTCATCAGCTCGCTCATCGTCGGCGTGCTGCTTGCGTTCGCGGCCTTCGCCGCGGCGATCGAGCGCTCGGACGTGGCCCTCGAGGACCGGCGGCTCCGAGCCGCGGGCGCCTCGCGGGCGGCCCGACTCCTGTTCGTGTCCGCCGAGGCGATCCTGCCGGCGATCGCCGGCGCGATCGTCGGATTTGCCGGCGCCGCCGCGGCAGTGGCGATTCTTGCCTCCGCCCAGGCCGCGCCCGTCGACGTCGTGCTGGGCCTGGCGCTTCTCCAGCCCGCGGCCCTGGCGCTGACGTTCGGCCTCGTGGCATTGGCCGTGATCGCGGTGATCCTGGGCATCCACCCGGGTGCGGGCCGGCTGCTCCAGCCCCGCGTGGTCGCGGCAGCGGTGGTCCCGGCCGGCTTGATCCTCGCGTGGCAACGGCTCACCGCCGGACCCTCGGACGCGGCGGCGCTCGCCGCGGAAGCAACGTCTCCCGCCTCCGTGCTGCTCCCCGGCGCGCTCGGGCTGGCGGTCATCCTCGGGAGCCTCGCGCTGCTGCCGCCGCTCCTGCGAGGGCTGGCACGGATCTCCCGCCGCGGCCCGATCGGCATCCGCCTCGCGGCGATCTCCGTGGCCCGCGAGCCGCTCCGGCCCGCGGCGGTCATGACGCTGCTCGCGTTCAGCGTCGGCGCGGTGGTCTTCGGGCAGGTGTACTCGGCGACGCTCCGCCAGGGCGCGGTGGACCAGTCGTCGTTCGCGACCGGCATGGACCTCCGGGTCCAGAGCCTCGCCGCCGAGGGTCGCTTCTCGAGGCAGGTGCTCCCCTCCTTGCTGCGCGGCGACCTCGGCACGGACCTCGATATCCAGCCGATGGCCCGGGAGTCCGGCGAGACGGCGAGCCGGCGCACCTTCATCCTCGTCGGGGTCGACGGGCTGGCGATCCCCCGCCTCGAAGGCTGGCGGAACGACTTCTCCGGCCAAGCTCAGGCCGCGCTCGCAACCGCCATCGACCTGCCGGGCGCGTGGGAGCTCGCGCGCCAGCCGCTCGCCGACGGCGTCCGCACGGTCTCGATCGATGTCGACTACGACGGCGCGCCGATTCGCCTCTCGATGATCGTCGCCGCCGCCGACGGCTCGGTCCAGTACATCCCGCTCGGCGAGCTGGCGCCCGGCACGGCCACGATGTCCGGCAACCTCTTCACCCAGGTCGAGCTCGAGGGCCTGCCGGCGGACGAGCCGAAAGGCTGGTCGATCCTGGGCCTCCTTGCGGCGAATGGCGGACCCGCCGGTGGCGGCGGCGCGGAGCAGGGTCACCGCCAGGAGGGCGACCTGACGATTCGCGGCCTCGAGTCCCTCGTCGATCCCTCGATCCCCGTCCACGTCATCGTCTCCGGCGAGGGCGGCCAGCTCATCCGGCCGCCGGTCCCCACCGATGGGCTCGTGCTGCCCGCGCTCGTCAGCCCGGAGCTCGCGGGGGACGTGGATGCAGCCGGGGAGATGACGGCGAGAATCGGCTCGAGCCTGGATCTTCGGATCAAGCCGGTCGGGGTCATCACCGAGTTCCCGACCATCGTCGACCGGGATCGGCTGGTCGTGGTGGACCTCCAGCCACTGCTGCTCTCGATGAATGCCCACGATCCCGGCACCGGCGTGCCGAACCAGGTCCTCATCGGGACGCCCGGCGACGCCCGGACCGCCGAGCTCGCGTCCGCGCTCGCGCGCGATCCCTTTCCACCACTCGTCATCCAGTCGCGGCCCGCCAGCGTGGAGGCGCGCGCCAACGATCCTTTCGCGCTCGGGATCGTCTGGGGCCTCGCGGTGGGTGCGGGCGCGGGGCTGCTGCTCTCGATCCTCGGTGTGCTTCTCGCCGCCGCCGCCGAGCTCCGCGATGAACGTGGCGAGCTGTACGAGCTGGAGGCGCAGGGCAGCACGCCGCGCGCGCTCACCGGCCTCGTCGTCCTCCGAACCATCGCGATGTGCGCCGTCGGCACGGTGACCGGAATCCTCGTGGGGATCGGGCTCGGCTGGGTGGTCGCGTCGTCGATCGGGGTCGGCGGGGAGGGCGCGACTGCCGTACCGGCGCTTGTGCTCGTGGCTCCCTTGCCGCCGATCCTGGCGCTCGCGGCAGCGCTCCTGCTCCTGCTCGGCGTCGCGGTCTGGCTGCTGACGAGGCGGCACTTCGCCCGGCCCTCGCTCGGAGCGGATGTTCGATGAGCGAGCCCAGGCTGCCGTCGCTCGTTCGAGCCGAGTCGGTCATGCGCGTCTATCCCGGCGCGGCCGGCAACGTCGCCGCGCTGCGCGGCCTCGACATCGAGGTCGGCGCCAGGGAGGTCGTGGCGGTGGTCGGCGCCTCGGGCTCAGGGAAGTCGACGATGCTCCGGATCCTCGCGGGCCTCGATCGGCCGTCTGCCGGGTCGATCGAATCGCTCCGCGTGCCGCTGGAGCGCGCGCCCGAGCCGGAGCTCGTGCGGTACCGCGCCGACGTCGGCGTGATCGACCAGCAGTACTGGCGCTCGCTGTCGCCGTACCTCACTGCCCACGACGCCGTGGAGCTGCCGCTCCGGCTGCGTGGCTGGGCTCCGACCGCGCGCAGGGCTCGAGTCGCCCAGCTGCTGGAGCAGGTGGGGCTCCCGGATCGCGGCGACCACACGCCGTCGCAGCTTTCCGGCGGAGAACAGCAGCGCGTCGCCTTCGCGGCGGCCCTCGCTCCCCGCCCCACCCTCCTCCTCGCCGACGAGCCGACCGCCGAGCTCGACGAGCGGACCGCCGCGGAGCTGGTCTCGCTCCTGCAGGCGCTCGTGCGCCGCGAAGGCGCGACGGCCATCGTCGTGACCCACGACCGCCTGGTCGAGTCGATGGCGGACCGGATCGTCTACCTCCGCGACGGCCGAGCCATCGCCGTGCGCCGGGGTGGCCCGGACGCCGAGGCTGCGCGGATCACCGATCCCAGCGGGTGGCTCGCGCCGCCACTCCCGCCGGCCGCGCCCACGATGGCCCCGGTGGCGCCCGCCGCAGGCGCGACGCCCGCGGTCATCGTCGAGCACCTGTCGCGCACGTACGGCACGGGCTCGGGGGCGATTCACGCGGTCAAGGACCTCGATGCCCAGTTCGCCGCGGGCGGCCTCCACATCGTCACCGGCCCTTCGGGCTCCGGGAAGTCGACGCTGCTCCGGCTCGTCGCCGGCCTCGACCGCCCGACCGCCGGCCGCGTCGTGACACTCGGCGTGGACCTCGCGACCCTCGACCGTGCCGGCCTCGCCCGCTTCCGCGCCGGCGACGTCGCCTTTTGCCCGCAGGCACCGCGCCTCGTGCCCTTCCTCAGCGCCCAGGAAAACGTCGAGCTCGCGCTCTCGATCCGGGGCGTTGGCACTCGGGAATCGCGCGCGGCCAGTGCCCGTGAAGCGCTCGATCAGGTTGGGCTCGCGGACCTGGCCGAGGCATCGCCAGACACGCTCTCGGGCGGCGAGCGCGTCCGAGTCGCGATCGCTCGCGCCGTGGCCGCGCGCCCACGGCTGCTGATCCTCGACGAGCCGACGGCCGCCCTGGACCGCGCCAGCGCCACCTCGCTGATCGCGATGCTCGCTCGGCTCGATCGAGCCGACGTCACGATGCTGGTCGCCACCCATGACCGCGACCTGATCGCCGCGGCGTCAGACCGCCTCGACCTCCGCGACGCCTGCCACGATCGCTAGCTGGCGCCTGCATCGGCGACCTTCGCCGCGGGCGGATCGAGCGCTCGCATGGCCGGATCGAGCGCCCCGCATAGCCGGACCCATCGCCCACAACCCCTGATCGGCGATGGTTCCAACGAAGCGGAACCGTGATTCGTGCGGCGCCGAATCGAGCTGGCACCTCCCGCCAGTCGCTGCACGAGCGTCGGTCGTGCTCAGAGGATGGTGACCCGCGTCCATGGCGACCGCGGACGGCCATCGCGAGGCGAAACGCTCCCGTCAGGCTCGGCCGACCGGCCGGGTCGAGCGGACGGAGCCGTCAACCACGGCGCTGTTCAGTGGTCGTGGCCGTGCGTGGAATCCCCAACCCGTC
>DATLDP010000126.1:0-15997 GCA_035525825.1 Candidatus Limnocylindria bacterium | reverse complement strand
TGGCCATCGGTGGGGGCGTGGGCGGCACCTCCCGATGGGTCTCGATCTTCGGGCTCCAGTTCCAGTTCAGCGAGCTCGCCAAGGTCCTGATGATCGTGGTGCTCGCCAACTACCTCGGCAGCCGGGTCGGACGGATGGGTTCCCTCTGGTCGATCGTCGGCGCCGGCGTCCTCGCGGGCCCGCCGTTCCTGCTCGTCCTCCTCCAGCCGGACCTCGGGACGGCGCTCGTGTTCGGCGCGATCCTCGTCGCGACCCTCTTCATGTCCGGCGCGAGCCTGCGCTGGCTCGGGATCATGGCTGCGGCGGCCATCGCCGCCTTCCCGTTCGTCTGGACCTACGTCCTCGCCGACTACCAGAAGGCCCGGCTCACCGCCTTCCTCGACCCGCTCGCCGACATCCAGGGCAACGGGTACCAGCTCTACCAGGCCCAGATCGCCGTCGGATCAGGCGGGTGGTTCGGAAGAGGCCTGACGAACGGGTTCCAGAACGGCCAGGGCCTGCTGCCGGTGCAGGACACGGACTTCGTCTTCGCGATCCTCGCCGAGGAGCTCGGCTACATCGGTGCGCTCGTGGTCCTGTCGCTGTTCGTGCTGCTGCTGTGGCGCGTCCTGACGACGGGCTGGCGATCGAAGGACCCGTTCGGGACGATCTTCGCCTGCGGCGTCGGCGCGATGCTGCTCTTCCAGCTGTTCGTGAACGTGGGGATGGTCATCGGGATCATGCCCATCACGGGCATTCCCCTGCCGTTCATCAGCCACGGCGGCGCCTCGCTCATCAGCATCGCGCTCGCCCTCGGGATCCTCCAGAGCATCAACATCCGACAGGGCCGAGCCGAATGGTGAGCATCCGCCAGGACGCTCACGCTCGCGAGGCAGCGACCCCTCGCGGGTAGCTCGCGGACCAAATTGACGCTCCGGCGAGCTTCGCCGTACAATCCGCGATCCTGCCCCGGGCAACCGAGGCGCCATTTCCTGTCCAACCCGCTGCGGCGAGCCGCCGCGCGACCACGAACCACGCCCAGGGGACCCATGTACGCAGTCATCGAGACCGGCGGAAAGCAATATCGCGTCGAGGTCGGCACCGAGCTCGAGATCGAGCTCCTCGAAGCCGCGCCCGGCGAGTCCGTCGCCTTCGAGCGGATTCTCCTGATCGCCGACGGCGAGGCTGCCTCGATCGGGCGACCGGTCGTGGAAAACGCCTCGGTCTCCGCGGAGATCGTCCGTCGCGAACGCGGCGAGAAGCTCATCAGCTTCAAGTACCGCCCGAAGGCCCGCAGCCGCGTCAAGAAGGGCCATCGCCAGGAGCTCATGGTCGTTCGGATCAGCGACATCGTGCTGGACGGCAAGAGCGCCGCCAGTGAGGTCGCCAAGGTCGAAGAGGCTCGCAAGACGGAGCGCCAGAAGCTGGAGGCCGCGGCGCGCAAGCAGGCCGAGCAGGACGCGGCGCTGGCAGCCAAGCTCGCCGCGAGCGAGGCGGACGACAAGACCGCCAAGGCCGAGTCGACGAAGGCCAAACCGGACGAGAAGCCCGCGGCCAAGAAGACCACGGCGAAGGCGAAGGCCGATACCACCGGATCGAAGGACACCGCGAAGCCGAAGCCGAAGTCGAAGGCGTCGGGCGCGACGACCTCGAAGTCGAAGACGCAGAAGTAACGAGGGCGATCGATGGCACACAAGAAGGCCGGCGGCTCGGTCAAGAACGGCCGCGACAGCGTTGGCCAGCGGCTCGGCATCAAGGCCGGTGACGGCCAGTCCGTCCGTGCCGGCGCGATCATCGTCCGCCAGCGCGGCATGACGTTCCTCGCGGGCAGCGGCACGGACCTCGGCGGCGACTACACGTTGTTCGCCACGACGGACGGCAAGGTCAAGTTCGAGCACGCGCGGAAAGACAAGAAGCGAGTCCGGGTCATCCCGGCAGAGACAGAGGCAGCGACCCCGGCATGAAGCCAGAGATCCATCCCAAGTACTTCGAATCCAAGGTCCACTGCGGCTCCTGCGGCCGCGAATGGACCGTGGGCTCCACCCGCGCCGAGCTGCGCGTCGATGTCTGCGGCAACTGCCACCCGTTCTACACGGGCACCCAGAACATCATCGACACCGCCGGCCAGGTCGAGCGGTTCCAGAAGCGCCTCGAGCGCCAGGTCCGCGCCTAGATCCTCGTGCCGCTATCGTCCCGGGGCTCCGCCTTGGACCTCGGAGCGCGAGCCCCGACGCTCGCCTGAGGTTGCCGGCGCACGACTGGCCGTAGACTTCCGCAATGCCGAAGTTCAACTATGGCGGCCAGGCCCTGATCGAGGGCGTCCTGATGCGCGGCCGTGACGCGATCGCGGTCGCGTTCCGCCATCCCGATGGCGACATCGTCTGGGCCTCGGAATCCCTCCAGACGGGCATCCACGGTTCGCGCTTCTCGAAGGCGCCGTTCGTTCGTGGCCTCGTCGTCCTGTACGAGACGCTGATCATGGGCACGCGCTGGCTGATCCGCAGCGCGAACATCCAGGCCAGCGCGGAGGGCCTCGAGCTCGGCAAGGGCTCCGTGGCGCTGATGCTCGGCCTGACCCTCGTGATGGGGGTCGGCATTTTCTTCCTCCTGCCCCTCGCGATCGCTGCGTTCACGACCGCGAGCATCCAGCAGGACTGGGTCCAACACGTGGTCGAGGGACTCGTCCGGGTGGGGATCTTCCTTGGCTACCTGACCCTGATCTCCCGGATGCCCGACATCCGCCGCGTCTTTGAGTACCACGGCGCCGAGCACATGACGATCCATGCGCTGGAGGCCGGGGATCCGCTCACCACGAGCAACGTCCGTCGCTACCCGACGGCCCACCCCCGCTGCGGGACGGAGTTTCTCGTCGTCGTCATCGCGCTCTCGATCTTCGCCTTCAGCCTCGTCGGCCGGCAGAGCATCGGGGTCATGATCGGCAGCCGGGTGCTGCTGATCCCCGTGATCGCCGCCGTCGGCTACGAGATCCTCCGGTTCGGGGCGAAGCACCGCGCGAACCCGATCGTCAAGGCGATCATGGCGCCGGGCATCCTCGTCCAGATGATCACGACGAAGCAGCCATCCGACGACCAGATCGAGGTCGCGATCGTCTCGATGGAGCAGGCTCTCCAGGCGGACGGCGAGGACGTGCCGGAGGGCTCCGAGCAGCCGGAGCGCCGGCGACTCGAGGCGGGCCCGGCCACCGCCCCGGCGTGAGCTCGTCCGGATCCCTCGACACCAAGCTGGACGAGGTCGTCCGCCAGTACGAGGACCTCAACGCCCAGCTCTCGTTGCCCGAGGTCTTCTCCGACCTCGACGCCCTGCGCCGGCTCGGCCAGGAGGCGAAGCGGCTCGAGCCCGTCGTCCAGGCCTACCAGGAGCTGCGCCGGACCCGCGATGAGCTCGCCGGCGCCCGCCAGCTGCGGGACGAGGGCGACGAGGACATGAAGTCGATGGTCCGGGACGAGATCGACCGCCTGGAGGCCGACGAAACCCGCCTCATCGACGACATCCGCGTGCTCCTGCTGCCCCGCGACCCCGCCGACGACGGCAACGTCATCCTCGAGATCCGGGCCGGCGCCGGTGGCGAGGAGGCCGCTCTCTTCGCCAACGAGCTCCTCCGGATGTACCTCAGCTACGCGGGCCGCCACCACTACAAGACCGAGGTGATGAGCCTCAACGAGACCGGGATCGGCGGCGTCAAGGAGGCGATCGTGGAGATCGCCGGCGACGGCGCGTACTCGCGGCTCAAGTTCGAGAGCGGGACCCACCGGGTCCAGCGCGTCCCCGCCACGGAATCGTCCGGCCGGATCCACACCTCCACGGCGACCGTCGTGGTCATGCCGGAGGTCGAGGAGACCGAGATCGAGATCGACGAGGAGCGGGACGTCCGGATCGACGTCAAGCGCTCGTCGGGACCGGGTGGGCAGTCGGTGAACACGACGGACTCCGCGGTGCGGATCACCCATCTCGAGTCCGGGCTCGTGGTCGAGATCCAGGACGAGAAGAGCCAGCACAAGAACAAGGCCAAGGCGTTCGCGGTCCTCCGCGCCCGCCTCCAGGAGCTGGCCCGCCAGAAGCAGCGCGAGGCCGATTCCCAGGCCCGCAAATCGCTGATCGGCGCGGGCGATCGGTCCGACAAGATCCGGACCTACAACTTCCCCCAGGATCGGGTCACGGACCACCGGGTGGGCATGGACCTCTCGAATATCCCGGGAGTCCTCGGTGGGGACCTGGATCGACTGATCGACACCCTCATCACGACGGACCAGGCCGAGCGGATGGCGGCGCTCGTCGAGACCGCGTCGTCCTGAGCGGCGGCCGCTGACCATGGCGACGGTGCGCGAGCTGCTGGACCTCGGCGTCGCGCAGCTGCGCGAGAGCGGCTCCGAGACGGCCCGCCTCGATGCCGAGCTGCTGCTCGCCCACGCCCTCGACGCCGAGCGGACGAGCGTGATCGCCCACTGGGAGGCCCCGGTGGGGGACGGCGCGGCCGCTCGCTTCATGGAGCTGCTCGGGCGGCGCGTCGCGGGCGAGCCTGTCGCGTACATCCGTGGCGTGAAGGAGTTCCACGGCCTTGCCTTCGCGGTGGACCCGCGAGCGCTGATCCCGCGACCGGAGACGGAGCGGCTGGTGGAGCTCGCGGAGCTCGAGATCGTCCGCCGCCTCATCGGGGCGCCGCGGCCAAAGGGCTCGCCGCCGATCACGGTGATCGACGTCGGGACGGGCAGCGGTGCGATCGTCGTCTCGGTGGCCTCGCTCCTGCGGAAGCGGAAGATGGCCGACGAGGTCGTCCTCACCGCCGTGGACGTGAACGCGGACGCCCTCCAGCTCGCTCGCGAGAACGCCGTCGCCCACGCGGTCGGCGACCGGATCGAGTTCGAGACGGCGGACCTGCTGCCCGGTGATCGCAGCCGGCGCTGGGACGTCGTGCTCGCGAACCTGCCGTACGTTCGAACGGACGTGATCCCGACGCTGCCGCGGGCGACGTCGTTCGAGCCCCGGCTGGCGCTCGACGGCGGGGACGACGGCCTCCGGGTGATCGGGCGCCTGCTGGACCAGCTCCCGCACGGCCTCGCGGATGGCGGCGCGGCCCTGCTCGAGATCGGCGGCGACCAGGAGGCCGGCATGCGGGCCCTCGCGGCCGAGCGCCTTCCGGCCTGGAGCTGCGACATCGAGCGGGACCTGTCCGGCCTGCCGCGCGTCGCCGTCCTGCGCCGCTGATGGCCCGCCGCGTTCGCGACGACGAGGCCGGGCGAGCCACGGCGATCGAGGCGCTTCGTGCCGGCGCGGTGGTCGCCATCCCGACCGACACGGTCTACGGGATCGCGGTCGCCCTCGATACGCCCGGTGGGATCGAGGCCCTCTTCGCGGCGAAATCGCGCCCGCCGGACAAGGCGATCGCGCTGCTCCTCGCGGACGGGGAGCAGGCGAACGAGATCGGCGTCTTCGACGCGCGTGCGCAGGCCCTCGCCGCGGCGTTCTGGCCCGGTGGCATCACGCTCGTCGTCGCGCGGCGCACCGACCACCCGCTCCCGGCGGCCCTGACCGGTGGGGAGCTGGCGCCCGGCGCGATCCCGACCGTGGGCCTCCGAGTCCCGGACCATCCGGCGCCACGCGCCCTGGCGGCGGCCCTCGGGCCCCTCCCGACGACCTCGGCGAACCGCTCGGGCGAGCCCGAGGCCCGGGACGCGGGTGAGATCGAGGCGATCCTGGGCGACTCGGTGACCCTGATCCTCGATGGCGGTCCCGCACCGGGCAGCCCTGCCTCGACCGTCGTGGACCTGACCGGCCCCGAGGCCCGGATCCTTCGTGCCGGCGCCGTTCCGCCGGCCGAGGTCGAGGCCGTGCTGGCGCGACTGCGCAAGGTCGGCGACGCCGGCTGACGAGCTGCGCGGGGGTGCTTCGGCCGTCGCGGAGGCCGTCGCCGGGCGGCCGGTCGATGTGGGACGATACCCGGCGAATCCCCGTGCAGCCACTGGCGTGAGGCGCCCCATGACGATGACGAGCGAATCCCGCCTTGGCTGGGCTCGACTGGCCGATGCCGACCCCGAGCTGTGGTCCGCCATGGTCGATGAGCGCGACCGCCAGCGGGACAACATCGAGCTGATCGCCAGCGAGAACTACACCTTCGCCGCGGTCATGGAAGCCCAGGGCTCGTGGCTGACCAACAAGTACGCCGAGGGCCTGCCGGGCAAGCGCTACTACGGCGGCTGCGAGTTCGTGGACGTGGCCGAGGTGCTCGCCCAGGAGCGCGCGATCGCCCTCTTCCCGGGCGCCGAGCACGTCAATGTCCAGCCGCACTCGGGCGCCCAGGCCAACATGGCGGCCTACTTCAGCGTCCTTCAGCCCGGCGACCGGATCCTGGGCATGAACCTGGCCCACGGCGGCCACCTGACGCACGGGTCGCCGGTCAACTTCTCCGGTCGGCTGTACGAGGTCCATGCCTACGGCGTCGACAAGGCGACCGAGCGGATCGACTACGAGGCCCTCGAGGCGACCGCCAAGGAGGTTCGACCGAAGCTCGTGGTGGCGGGCGCGTCCGCGTACCCGCGGGAGCTGGACTTCCCGCGGCTCGCCGCGATCGCCCACGAGGTTGGCGCCCTGCTCTTCGTCGACATGGCCCACATCGCGGGCCTCGTCGCGGCCGGGGTTCATCCGAGCCCGTTCCCTCACGCCGACATCGTGACCACGACGACGCACAAGACGCTCCGCGGCCCGCGCGGCGGCCTGATCTTCAGCCGCCTGGAGCTGCCCGACGCCGTCAACCGCGATGACTACCCGACCGTCAAGGCCGGCCTCGGGGCCCAGGTCGACAAGACCGTGTTCCCGGGCGTCCAGGGCGGCCCGCTGATGCACGTGGTCGCAGCGAAGGCGGTGGCCCTGCACCTGGCGGCCGGCGAGCAGTTCCGGCGGGACCAGCAGCGGACCGTCGAGAACGCGGCGGTGCTGGCGGATGCCCTGGCGGAGCGCGGCGCGCGGATCGTCTCGGGCGGCACGGACAACCACCTCATGCTCGTCGACGTCACGCCGCTGGGCGTGACCGGCAAGGAGGCCGAGGCCCTCCTCGATGCCGTCGCGATCACCGCGAACAAGAACGCCATCCCGTTCGACCCGCTCCCGCCCAACACGGCCTCCGGGATCCGACTCGGCACCCCCGCGACCACGACCCGCGGCTTCGGGCCGGACGAGATGCGCGTGATCGCCCGGATCATCACGGACGCGATCCGCCTCCGCGACGACGACGCCGTCCGGGAGCGCATTCGAGGCGAGGTCGCGGAGATCGTCGGGCGATTCCCCGTCCCGGGCCTGTTCGCCGAGGCCGCCGGGTGACCTTCGTCCCCGGCGTGGGCGCCGTGTTCCCGATCATCATCGGCGCCTTCCTCGTGGCGGCGCTGGTCGCCCTGATGGCAACGCCGCTCATCGAGCGCCTCGTGCAGGGGTTCGGCAGTCTCGACCACCTCGACGAGCGCCGGATCCATGATCGCCCCGTTCCCCGCGGCGGCGGCGTGGCGGTGGCCCTCGCCTTCGTGCTCGTGGGCGGCGGCCTGGTCGTGTTCGGCGGGGGCCTCGAGGGCTATCCGGCCTGGCGGAGCGTCCAGCCCATCAACCTCATCGGGCTCTTCGGGGGCGCGGCGCTGGCGACGATCATCGGCGCCGTCGACGATCGCTACGACCTCCGCGCCAGGTGGCAGTTCATGGGCCAGCTCGCGCTGGCTGCCGTCGCCATTTTGGCCGGAATCACCGTGGGCTTCATCGGCAACCCGTTCGGGTCGGACAACATCCAGTTCCCGCTCGCTGTCGGCGCCGCCTTCACCGTGGTCTGGGTGGTGGGGATGATCAACAGCCTGAACTTCATCGACGGGCTGGACGGGCTTTCCACCGGGATCGCGCTGATCGCCGCGGTGACGCTGGGCGTCCTGAGCTTAACCACGCAGGTCAACCAGCCGCTGGTCGCCGTGCTGTGCTTCGCGCTTGCCGGCGGCCTGCTGGGCTTCCTGCGCTGGAACTTCCACCCTGCTCGGATCTTCCAGGGCACTGCGGGCGTGATGTTCCTCGGCTATGCGCTGGCCGTGCTGGCGATCCTCGGCTCGGCCAAGGTGGTCGTGGCCCTGCTGGTGCTCGCCGTCCCGATCATCGACACGTTCTGGGTCATCGTCCGACGGCTCTCGTCCGGTCGGTCGCCGTTCAGCCCCGACCGGGGCCACATTCACCATCGGCTGCTGGACCTGGGACTTTCGCACCGATCGACCGTCTTGCTGATCTATGCCGTGTGCGCGACGCTAGGGCTGATGTCGCTCCTCGTTTCAAGCGCGACCGGGGTCTTCGCGTTCCTCGGCGCCCTTCTGGTCTTCGGCGTGGTGGCGTTGCTGCTCCGCCGCAACGACGCCGGCGCCGCCGCGTGACGGGCCGCCGCCGTCCGCCGGGCCCCGGGCGCCGCCCGCGCCCCGGCCCCCAGGACGACGTCCCGCAGCTGTCCGAGGAGGAGGTCCAACGGCGCGTCGAGGTGCGCGCCGGAGATCAGCCCAGGGCCCCGATCGATCGGCCCGTTCGGGCGCGCCGTCCGGTCGTCGCCGGCCGGCCGCAGCGGACCCGCGTCCGGGACCTCCTCCTGCTCCTGGTGCTCGCGGTCGTCGGCCTCGTGGCGCTGTCATTCCTGCTCCCCGACGGACCCCTCAACCCGGTCGCCTCGGAGGCGCCGGACGGTTCGCAGGCAGCGATCGCCTCCCTCTCGGGGTCGACCACCCCAACGGTCGCACCCCTGGGCACCCCCGGGCTGGTCACGCTGCCGCCGGTGATCCTCCCGACGGTCGACCCAGCCGCAACGGTCGCCCCGGCGCCGACGGCGACCCCCGTCGTCGCGACGTCCGCGCCAACCACGTCCGCGACCCAGAAGCCCGGCACGACACCCAAACCGACCCCGACCCCCACGCCCACCGCGAAGCCCACGAAGACCCCGACGCCGACCCCGACGAAGACCCCGACGCCCACCGCCGGGCCCTCGGCGCCCACCACGTCGGCGCTCGACGTGACGGTCGTCGTGGTGAACGACAACGGTGGCAACGAGTCTCCGGGTGACTGGACGTTCTTCCCTCAGAGCGCTGGATCCGAGAGTCCGGCCTCCTTCGTGGGCAGCACGTCGGCGACCACGGTGACGATCGCGGCCGGGAAGACCTACTACCTGACCTCGACCGGACCGAGTGGCTATACCCGGACGCAGACGACGAACTGCTCGAGCTCCACCGGCGGACTGCCGGTCGGCGGCGCGACGGAGAGCTGCACGATCACGCTGAACGACCAGGCCCCTCGGCTGGTCGTCCGGGTGAATGTGTCGGGCGGATCGGCGAGCGCCTCGGACTGGACCGTCACGGTCACGGGGACGAACGTCGGTCCCGATGCGCAGTTCGTCGGATCCTCCGCCGGCACGGTGGTGCGATTCGACGCGAATGCGTCCTTCTCGGCGTCGATCGACGGCGGACCGGCCGACTACTCCCTGGCCACGACCGGGACCTGCAGCGACGGTGGCCTCGCGCCCGGCGCGGACATCTCTTGCACCTTCAACTTCACATACGTGCCGCCGCCGAGCCCGGCCGCGAGCGCGATCCTCCCGATCCTTCCGGCGGCGCCCTTGCTCGCGCCGGCCCTGCTCCGACTTCGGGGACGACGGTGGCAAACGACGCCGGCGAGTCGCTG
This sequence comes from Candidatus Limnocylindria bacterium, assembly GCA_035525825.1. Classification (GTDB taxonomy): domain Bacteria; phylum Chloroflexota; class Limnocylindria; order Limnocylindrales; family CSP1-4; genus UBA5189. Next base: position 6,325 of record DATLDP010000126.1, on the reverse strand, counting down.
ACACCGGACCTCCAACCGGCGGAGACCGTTCGGGTGGTGGCCGATTCCGAGCGCCGCGCGGAGCGGCGGCGACTGCTGTGGCGTGACTCCGCCACGATCCTGATCGGCGTGGTGATCGCGCTCCTGGTGGGCCAGATGATCTTCCCCCAGCGCGTCGGGACGCCGGTTCAGACCGGAGGCGAGATCCCGAGCGGGATCGTCATCGGCTCGGTTGGGCCGTCGTTCAGCCTGCCGCCGGGCGTCACGTTCGGGCCGATCATCGATCCGAGCCTGCGCATCGATGCCACGGGGACGCCGATTCCCGTGATCACGATGGGCCCGACGCCCACCCCGAGCCCGTCACCGTCCCCCTCGCTCAAGCCGAGCGGAAGCCTAAAGCCGACCGGCAGCCCGAGGCCGAGCGGCAGCCTCAAGCCGACCCCGAAGCCCAGTCCCAAGCCATCCGCAACGGCGGCTCCGCCGACGCCGACGAACCCACCGACGAACCCGCCGCCGCCGACGGACCCGCCGCCGACGGACCCGCCACCCACCGATCCGCCGCCCAATCCCACGCCGTAGGCCCGGCAGCATCGACCAGACGGCCGCCCGCGCGACCGCTGGTATACTCCCGGGGCTTTGCCAGGTGGCGCGTGATCGAGCCCGGACGAGGGGCGGCCTATGCGGTCCTCTTCTCCGAGATCGGAATCTCCTTGCTGGTCACGACCCTGGTCGGCGTCCTCGCCGGCTACTGGGCCGACACCCAGCTCGGCACCGTGCCGGTGTTCGCGCTGATCGGGTTCCTGGTCGGCGCCGGAAGCGGGACCGTGCTGATCTACCGACTGGTCAGCCGGTTCCTGAAGACGATGGACTAGCCCAGGCGGTCCAACGGACCTGAAAGTTCGAGCGCGGCGCTGGCCGCGCTCCTGTGTGTGGAGGGACAGTGTCGAGCGACCCGATCGCGACGGACGCGACCGCGGCCGAGCCGGCGCCGAAGGGGCGTCGCGTGTCGCCCCGATGGCTGTTGCTGATCGTCGGCGTCATCGCCATCGACATCCTCGCCCTGATCGTCGTCCCGCCGTTCCCCAAGGGGGGCGCGCCCGGTGACGAGTGCTCCTTCCCGGTCTGCTTCATCGAGAGCAGCCTGGAGTTCCCGGCACCCCACACCGTCTTGGACCTCGCCCCGGGAACCGGCGACCACACGGCGCTGGTGACCTTCCACCCGAGCATCAGCTCGACGCTGCTGACGATGTGGCTCGTGATGGCCATCGTGATCGTGGGAGCTGCGCTCATCGTTCGCCGGCCGAAGGTCATCCCCGGTCGGGCCCAGAACGTCTTCGAGTTCGTCTACGAGTTCCTGAGCGACTTCGGAATTGGTCTGGCGGGGCCGGCCGGCAAGCCTTACATCCCGATCTTCATCGGCGCGTTCCTGCTCGTCGTCTTCAACAACTGGATCGGCCTCGTGCCGCCGGTCGGCAAGGTCGAGGAGCTGCGCGCCCCATCCAGTGACGTGAACATCACCATCGGCATGGCCCTGGTGAGCTTCCTGATCTTTCACGTCGAGGGCTTCCGGAAGCTCGGCGCCCGCGGCTATCTCGGCAAGTTCTTCCCGGTCTACGAGTTCAAGAAGGGCGTTGGCGCAGGCGTCATCGCCATGTTCGTCGGCATCATCGAGCTGATGCTCGAGTTCGTGAAGCCGGTGACGCTGTCCATGCGGTTGTTCGGCAACATCTACGGCGGCGAGGTCGCCCTGGGCGTCATCACGGCGCTCACCGTCTCGATCGTCCCGGTGCTGCTGATCTCCCTCGAGCTCATGCTCAACGCGATCCAGGCCCTCATCTTCAGCGTGCTGACGCTGATGTTCATCGTCCTCGCCATCGAGAGCCACCATGAAGAGGAGGGCCACGTCGCCGAAGACGTGCTGGCAGAGATCAAGGGCGAGGAGCACCACGCCCTCCAGCCCACCACCTAGCGCAGCAACGCCACCACCCAAGGAGGGATCAATCCAATGGAGCACATCGGCGCGGGCCTCGCGGCCCTCGGAGTCATCGGCCCCGGCATCGGCATCGGCATCCTCGCCGGCCTGTCCGCGACCGCGATCGGTCGAAACCCCGACGCAGCGGGCCAGATCCGCGGTATCGCGATCATCCTGGCGGCCTTCGCCGAGGGCCTCGGCGTCCTCGCGATCGTGGTCGGCCTGCTCGCGATCTTCATCAAGTAAGCCCGGCGTTCGGGAGTAGTGATCGTGGATCTGCTGGCCGTCATCACGGCCGTCGGCGGTAGCGCCGTCCAGCTGACCGCCGAGGAAGGCGAGGCGCTGTTCCAGATCAACCTGTTCCAGGTGATCGTGGCGGCGCTCAACTTCGTCGTCTTCCTCGTGCTGATGTGGACGTTCGCGTTCAAGCCGGTCTCGGCGATGCTCACGGCCCGCCGCGAGCGCATCGAGCAGGGCATCCGCGACGCCGAGCAGGCGAAGCACGACCGCGAGAGCGCGGAGCAGGAGCGCCAGACGGCCCTCACCGAGGCTCGCCGCGAGGCGAATGACATCCTGGCCCGAGCCCAGAAGGTCGCCCAGGAGACCCGCGACGCGGACATCGCCGCGACCCGCGAGGAGCTCGAGCGCATGCGCGTCCGCGCCTCCGACGAGATCACCGCCGAGAAGCAGCGGGCCCTGGCCGAGCTGCGCAGCGAGGTCGCGGACCTCGCGCTCCAGGCGGCCGGCCGCGTCGTCGGCGAGACCATGACCGACCAGCGCCAGCGACGGCTCGTCGAGGAATTCCTCGCCGATCCGACGCCCGGTGCGGGTGCGGGCCGCTAGGACCGCCCGCAGATGCCCAGATCCGGCACGTCCGCATCGCGCCGCTACGCCGAGGCGGCGTACGCGCTCGCGACGCGCGACAAGTCGGTCGACGCCTACGCGGAGGGCCTGACGCTGGCCGCGACCATGCTCGGGCAGGAGAACGTCCTCGACATGCTCCGCAACCCGGCCCGGCCGCTTCGCCAGCGAACCGACGTCGTGGACGGGCTGCTCGCCGGCCGCGTCCCCGATCCGGTGCTGAAGCTCGTCGGCCTGCTGGTCGAACGGGGCAAGGCGGATCGGATCGGCGCCGTTGCCGCGGAGTTCCGACGCATGCACAACCAGGAGCGCGGGATCGTCGAGGCCGTCGCCACGGCCGCGAGCCCGCTCTCGAAGGACGAGACCGCCGCGCTCCAGCGCAAGGTGGAGCAGATGACCGGCCGTACGGTCGAGCTCTCGGTCGCCGTCGATGAATCGCTGATCGGCGGGCTCACCGTCCGAGTCGGCGACACCCTCTACGACGCCAGCGTCCGTGGCCGCCTCGAGCGGCTCCGCGAGCGCCTCGTGGCGGGCGCGCGCTAGCGCTCCGCCCGCTCACCCTCACGCAGGAGACCCTGATGGCCATCCGCTCCGACGAGATCGTCAACATCATCAAGTCCGCGATCGACACGTTCGACGCCAACGCCGAGACGCGCAACGTCGGCACGGTCGTCGAGGTCGGCGACGGCATCGCCCAGATCTACGGGCTCGAGGGCGCCCTCGCGTCCGAGCTGCTGGAGTTCCCGGGCGGGACGATGGGCATGGCCCTCAACCTCGAGGAGGAGACGGTCGGCGCGGTCATCCTCGGCGACCCGCGATTGATCAAGGAAGGCGACACGGTCAAGACGACCGGCCGCGTCGTCGAGGTCCCGGTCGGCCAGGCGCTGCTGGGCCGCGTCGTGGACCCCCTCGGGCGCCCGATCGACGACAAGGGCCCGATCGAGGCCACCAAGACCCGCCCGGTCGAGCGGATTGCCCCGGGCGTCATCGTCCGGCAGTCCGTGGACACCCCGGTCCAGACCGGTATCAAGGCCATCGATGCGCTGATCCCGATCGGTCGCGGCCAGCGCGAGCTCATCATCGGCGACCGCCAGACCGGCAAGACCGCGATCGCGATCGACACGATCATCAATCAGAAGGACAAGGGCCTCGTCTGCATCTACGTGGCCATCGGCCAGAAGCTCTCGACCGTCGCCAACACCGTGGCGATCCTCGAGAAGTACGGCGCGATGGAGCACACGATCGTGGTCGTCGCCGGCGCCGAGGACGCGGCGCCGCTCCAGTACCTCGCGCCCTACTCCGGCGTCGCCATGGGCGAGGAGGTCATGGAGAACGGTGTCGAGGTCGACGGGCAGACCATCAAGGATGCGTTGTGCGTCTACGACGACCTGAGCAAGCACGCCTGGGCCTACCGTGAGATGGCGCTGCTGCTTCGCCGCCCGCCCGGCCGCGAGGCGTACCCGGGTGACGTCTTCTACCTCCACAGCCGGCTCCTCGAGCGGGCGGCGCGCCTCAACGACGAGAACGGCGGCGGCTCGCTGACGGCCCTGCCGATCATCGAGACCCAGGCGGGCGATGTCTCGGCCTACATCCCCACGAACGTGATCTCGATCACGGACGGCCAGATCTTCCTCGAGACCGACCTGTTCAACGCCGGCCAGCGCCCGGCGCTGAACATCGGCATCTCGGTGTCGCGCGTCGGCTCGGCAGCGCAGACGAAGGCCATGAAGAAGGTCGCGGGCCCGCTCAAGCTGGATCTCGCCCAGTACCGCGCGCTCGCCGCCTTCGCCCAGTTCGCGAGCGATCTCGACAAGGCCACGCGCGACCAGCTGACCCGAGGCGAGAAGCTCTCGGAGGTCGTCAAGCAGCCGCAATACCAGCCCGTTCCCGTCGAGAAGCAGGTCGCGATCCTGTACGCAGCGACGAAGGGCAAGCTGGACGATGTTCCGACCCCGCGGGTTCGGGAGTTCGAGTCGCAGTTCTACCGCTTCCTGGAGACGGAGCACCCGAACATCCTCACGGGCATCGCAGAATCCGGCGCGCTCAGCGATGAGGCCGCCACGGCCCTCGACGAGGCAATCGAGGCCTTCCGCAAGAGCTTCCTGGCCTAGCCCGTGGCGTCAATCCGCGAGCTCCGACTCCGCATCCGGGACGTCGGGAGGATCAAGCAGATCACCCGGGCGATGCAGTTCGTCGCTGCGTCGAAGCTCAAGCGCGCCCAGGATTCGACACTCCAGGCGCGGCCCTACAGCGACAAGATCGACGAGGTCCTCGCGGATCTCGCCGCCGTGCTGGGGCAGGACGAGCACCCGCTGCTGGCCCGCCGCGAGGGCGGCAAGCGGATCGTGGTCCTCGTCACCTCCGACCGCGGCCTCGCCGGCCCGTTGAACACGAACACGATCCGGTTCGTCGCCCGGGCCATCACCGAGCACACCGGCGACATGTCGCTGATCACCGTCGGCCGCAAGGGCCGCGACGCGATGCGCCGCGCCCGGGTCCCGATGGAGGCCCACTTCGCGGGCTTCGGCGACCGCCCCACGTTCGCCGACGTCCTGCCGCTCGCGCGGCTCATCACGGACGGCTACATCAGCGGCGAGTTCGGGAGCGTGGACATCGTGTTCCCGCAGTTCGTCTCCACGCTGGTCCAGCGACCCTCGATCGACACCCTCCTGCCGGTCACGCCGTCGGAGGACACCGAGGGCATCCCCGGCAACCAGTTCATCTTCGAGCCCAGCGCCGAGGCGGTCCTCGAGAAGCTCCTCCCACGCTACGTCGCGACCCGCCTTTACCAGGCCGTCCTCGAGACCCGCGCCTCGGAGGAGTCCTCGCGGATGGTGGCGATGAAGAACGCCACCGAGAACGCCGACGAGCTCATCGAGGATTACACCCTCGCCTACAACAAGGTCCGCCAGTCCAACATCACCCGCGAGATGATCGAGATCTCCACCGGGGCGAACGCGCAGTAGCGCCCAACCCCGCCGCGCAGCCAGCAGCGCACCCACAGGAGGCATCCACCGACATGGCCACCGCCACCGCTCCCGGCACCGGCCGGGTCATCCAGATCACCGGACCCGTCGTCGACATCGAGTTCCCGGCCGGGCAGCTCCCCGCCATCTACAACGCGGTCGAGATCGTCCGCGAGGGCCAGGAGCCGCTGACCTGCGAGGTCCAGCAGCACCTCGGCAACAACTGGGTCCGCAGCGTGGCCATGACCACCACGGACGGCCTGGCGCGCGGTGGCGAGGTTCGCGACACCGGCGCCCCGATCTCCGTGCCGGTCGGCGAGGTCACCCTCGGGCGCGTGTTCGACGTCCTCGGCAAGCCGATCGACAACAAGGGGCCGGTCAACGCCGAGAAGACCCTCCCGATCCACCGCAGCGCCCCGGCGTTCGACCAGCAGTCCACCGAAGTCGAGGTCTTCGAGACGGGCCTCAAGGTCATCGACCTGATCTGCCCGTTCCGCAAGGGCGGCAAGATCGGCATCTTCGGCGGCGCCGGCGTCGGCAAGACCGT
>DATLDP010000120.1:0-12635 GCA_035525825.1 Candidatus Limnocylindria bacterium | reverse complement strand
ATCGACTTCATCTGCCCCGACATCACCGTGCCGGTCCGCGAGACCGGCGGCGCGATCGTGGAGGTCAACGCGGCGCCCGGCTTCCGGATGCACACCCACCCGACCGAGGGCGAGCCGCAGTACGTGGCGAAGCCGGTCATCGACCTGCTCTTCCCGCCCGGCGCCAACGCCCGGATCCCGATCCTCGCGGTCACCGGCACGAACGGCAAGACCACGACGGTCCGGATGATCGCCCACATCCTCAAGCTGATGGGACGGCGCGTCGGGATGACCTCGACCGACGGGATCGTGGTCGACGGCCGGATGATCCGGCGCGGCGACATGTCCGGTCCCAAGTCGGCCCGGATGATCCTGCAGAACCCGACCGTCGACACCGGCGTGTTCGAGGTTGCCCGCGGGGGGATCCTGCGCGAGGGCCTCGGCTTCGATCGCGCGGACGTCGCGGTGGTCACGAACGTCACCGCGGACCACCTGGGCCTCGGTGGCATCGACACGCTGCGCCAGCTCTCGGACGTGAAGGGCGTGCTGGTCGGGGCGGTGCCGCGGACGGGCACGGCGGTCCTGAACGCCGACGATCCGTACGTCGCCCGGATGGCGGGGATGACGCGCGGGCGGGTCATCTACTTCTCGATGGAGACGCACAAGGGCGAGCGGGGTTTCGATCGCGTGGACGGCCACGCTGGCCGCGGCGGCGCCGGGTTCGTGGTCCGGCATACGCCCGAGGGCGACCAGATCGTGCTGCGCCACGGGCCGCGCGTCATGCCGGTGCTCTACACCCACCTGATCCCGGCCACGTTCGGCGGCAAGGCCCGGATGAACGTGGCCAACGCGCTGGCGGCGGCGGCCGCGGCCTGGGCGACCGGCGCGCACCTCCACGACATCCGCCAGGGCCTTCGAACGTTCACCACGTCGTTCTTCCAGGCCCCGGGACGGCTGAACTATGTCGAGGTGGGCGGGGTTCGGGTCGTCATCGACTACTGCCACAACGTCGACGGGATGCGGAACCTCGCGGACTTTGCCCGGCGGATGAGCGAGGACGGCAACGGCAAGAACCGCGGCCGCGCGCTCGGCGTCATCGGGATGCCCGGCGACCGGCGCGACGAGGACATGCGCGAGTACGGCGCCCTCGCGGCGGGGGCCTTCGACGAGATCATCGTTCGCGAGGATCGGAACCTTCGAGGGCGCGCTCCGGGGGCCACCGCGACCATCGTCGCAGACGGCGTGCGCGTCGCGAAGGAGCAGGGGAGGGGCCGGACGACCCGGGTCGAGAAGATCCTCGACGAGATGGCCGCGGTGAAGACCGCCCTCCGACGCGCGAACCCCGGCGATCTCGTGGTGATGTGCGTCGACGATTCCGTCGGCGTCTACCGCGAGGCGATGGCGTCCGCCGGCCAGAAGGCCGGCTCCACGGCCTTTGCCGACCCCGGCGAGCTGGACGCCCCGGAGGGCTGATCTTCAGGCGTCACACGGGCCGCGCATCGGAGTCCTAGTCGCAACGCCCAGGCCCCGCAGCCCCCGAGGTCCAGATGCGCGCCGTTCGTGTCGCTTTCCCGGCCCTCATCGGGCTGATCCTGCTGTACGTCGCGTTCCAGTCGGTGCAATCGGCCCTGGCGGGGTCCGGTGAGTCCGTGATGGCGGCGGCGCAGGGTGGCACCTTGCTCGGCGCGCTGGGCGCCGGCTTCCTCCTTGTCGCCCTGGCCGTCTCGAGCGGATCGCGAAGCGGCTTTTTCCTCGGCCTCGGCACGGCGATCCTGATGGTCCTCGGTGGCGTGCTGGTCATCGTCATCGAGCTGCCCTACGTGGGCCAGGGTGGACTCGGTGGCGCCATCGGCGGCGGCGTCATCATCTTCGCCGGCATCTGGATCCTGGTCTCGCTGGCGTACTTCCTCGCGATCAGACGAGCGCGCGCGTCATTCGCGCCATCGATGGACGCCGGCGACCGGCGACTCGGGATCGTGCTCGGCGGGCTGGCGATGTTTGCCGCGGCGGCATGGGTGGCGTTCGGGGCGATCGATACCCAGCAGGTCGCCGCTGGCGCCGACAGCCGCGGCGCGGCCCAGGTGCTCGTGGCTGGAACGAGCCTCGAGGTGGCTGCGCCCGACGTCTCGGTCGACCGGGCGTCCGGAACCGATTCGCATCCCACCGTGCTTCACATGATCGTCGACGTCGCCGTGACCAGCCCCGAACGCTACGAGCTCGCCGCGGTGCCGACGCTCTGCCTGACGGACCTCGCCACCGCTGAGGACCCTGCCTACAAGCCCGACACGTACTGCTGGGGCAGCCAGGGACGGGCGATCGCGCTGGATCGTCAGTACCCGCGGCTCATGGTCGACGAGGGCAGCGTCACCTTCCAGGTCGAGCTGGACCGAGAGGGCCTCTGCTTCTTCGGCTCCGGTCTCTGGAACGCGGACCTCCGACTCGTGCCGCGCATGACGCCGGACACTGCCGAAAACGATGTCGAGGCGTTCACGTTGTCCGCCCAGTTCCAGGTTGGCGAGACCGGGCATGGCCCGGACGCACCTTCCGGGCCGACCACGGACTGCTTCGCCTCCACGGTCTCGCCCTAGACGGCTGGCCTTCATCAGCGTCGGGCAATGTCGCGTGTCGGCGGGGCGCCGGCAAACACCGGTGCGTCGATCTGGGTCATGAGTCCGAGGTCGTCGCGATGGTTCCAGATCTCCACGACCTTGCCATCGCTGAACCGAAAAATGTTGACCCCGGAGAAGGCGGCCCGCTTGCCCGTCGGTTCGAGTGATCCCCACGGCCCGGTATGTGTTCCCGTTGCGGTCCACCTGGCGGCCACCATGTCATCCTCGCCGAAGATCAGGTTGACCCTGAACCGAAGATCGGGGAACGCTCGCCGGAAGCCTTCGGCGATCTTGGCCTGGCCGGCTGGGCCTGGGAGTGCGTCTATGGGCCTGAGGTCATGGCGCGTGTAGTCGCCGGCGAAGACCTCATGCGCGAATGACAGGTTGCCTTTGTCCCAGACCTCCTCGTAGAAGCGAGCGACCAGCGCCTTATTCTCGGGCACGCCCACGTAGATGCTCCCTCCTCGCTCAGCGGGCGTGAATGTCACTCGCCCGAGGGTAATGTCTTCAGTTTGACCCGACCGCAGCGATAACATTTTCCGAACCGGGGAACCGAAGGGAGCGCCGATGCACGTTCAAATCGTGACCTACCGCGTGGAGGGCGTCAGTGACCCGGACTTCATCGAGGCGAACAGAGAGTTCGCCGAGGCAATGGCAGCCGTGCCCGGGTTGCTTGCGAAGGTCTGGCTGAGGGGACCGGAGGGGGATGGCCGCTACGGTGGCCTCTACCTGTGGCGGGACCGCGAGGCCTATGAGGCGTTTCTAGCTAGTGAGCTGTGGGGCGAGGTCCTCAACGACCCTTCGATGCTCGACGTGCAAGCCGCTGACTACAGCGTCATGGAAGATCTCACCCGCGCGACCCAGCCCGGCTTGAGAGTGATGTAGCGCCATGAACGGCCAGCCAAGGGCTGGACGGGGCTCGTCAGCTCTTCGGGGGATGGCGACGACGAGCGAGCCGCTCGAACAGCAAGATCCATAGACGTCGAATAGCCCCGAGCAGCGGGATGTCATGAATGCCGATCAATCAGCGTCGGTGGATGTCACATGGGCAAGCCCATTGCGTCGCGGCGGTTGCTAGTCAGAAGCGCCGAAGCCAGATGAACGAATCGCGTCCAGGGGCCACGCCAATGCGCGCTCGCACCGGCCGCGTACTGGTCCGTCGCGACGGCTTCAGCGTCGCCCGCCATATACCGCCGCGCGTACTCGAGGAAGATCCGCTCGACATCAAGGTCCATGGGACGCTCCTCCACGTAAGAAGCAGCCAGGGGCGTTTAGGCGGGCCCCTTGATCCGTGCCTGAACCTTCGTTATGGCTCATTCAGGGGGAGGACACGAGGCGGGCAAGCTCCTTCGGGTCGGTCACGGGGGTGAGGCCGCGGGAGGCGAGGAGGCGGAAGACGCCCTCGCGGTCCTCGTGGCAGAGGAGGACGATCACCTCGGGGCTCGTGGCGGACTCGGTGCGGTCCAGCTCGGCGGCGAGGGCGGTGGGTTCGTCGATGTAGACGGGGATGTCGTCCTTCCAGCCGCCGCTGATGGCGCCGGCGCGAATCTCGCCGAGCACCGACTCGCGCGTCCGGCCGCGGAGGTAATGAAGCATCTCCTTCTGGACGAACCGGTCGACCTTCCCCGCGATCAGCTTGCCGACGCCACGGAGCGTGTCGTCCGGTCGATCGCCGGCGAGACCCACGATGGCCGCGATGGGCGCCGGCTTCCCGTTCGAGCCGACCGCCTTCGCGATCGCCTCGACCACGTCCATCAGGACCCCAGCGCCCGCCTCGTTGTGGGCGAAGTCGACGACCACGACGCGCTCCTTGTCGCGGAAGACGTTCAGGCGCCCCCGCGAATCGTCCGCGCTCGGGATGAAGGTGGCAAGGCCGCGCTTGACCGCCTCGATCGACGCGCCCATCGCTCGGGCGGCCCCCGCGGCGGCGAGCGCGTTCGCGACGTTGTGCCGGGCCGCGCCACCGAGGACCACCGGGATGTCCGCGAGCGAACCGAACGGCCGCCAGGCCTTGCCCTCGGCCTCTCCGAGGCGGCCATCTCGCAGGAGGTAGGCACGACCGCCGGCCGCGAGGTGCCGCCGGACGCGCGCCGATCGGTCGCCCTCGAGGCTGAAGAACGCCAGGTTCGCGCCGTTGCCCCTCACACCACGGGCGATCCCCGCCACATGCCTGTCATCCGCGTTGAGGATCACCCAGCCGCCGGGCTTGGTGACCTTCGTGATGATCGACTTGACCTCCGCGAGCTCGGGGAGCGTGTGGATGCCCTGGAGGTCCATGTGGTCCGAGGAGACGTTGGTGACGACGCTCGCCTCGTTCGACTCATAGCCGAGGCCCCGGAGGAGCATCCCGCCCCGGGCCGTCTCGAGGACCGCGACGTCAAGGTCGTCGCGCTCCAGGATCGTGTGCGCGCCGCCGTGGCCGGTCCAGTCGCCCTCCTCCACCATCTCGGTGCCCACGACGATCCCGTCGGAGGTCGTGGCGCCCACCCGTTTCCCGGCCTCGCGGAGGATGTGGGCGACCAGGCGGGTCGTGGTGGTCTTGCCGTTGGTGCCGGTGATCGAGACGATCGGGAGCTTCCGATCGGCGTCGCGGAGCCATGTGGGGCCCGGCCCGGTGGCTTCGGCGATTCGCGCCGACAGCCGCGCGACCCCGCGACGCTGCCGCGGCGTGAGACTCTCGTCTGGGCCCGGCCGGATGTCCCGCTCGGTCAGCGTCATGGCGGCCTCGGCGATCGCCTTCGCCCGATCCCCGAGCAGCCACGGCCAGGCCAGGATCCAGTGCCCAGGGTCGGACGATCGATGGACCGTCACCGGCCCCTCCGAGCCGTCGGGGTGCTCCCGCCGGAGCCGCCGAACCCAGTCCGTAAGACCCGCGACGCGCGCCGGCTGATCGGCCCGCGGGACGGTCGCGGTGAGCCGCACCAGGGCGTATCGCTCGGGCTCTCGCTGCCCGTACCAGGTGCGGCGTCGCCCGATGGCGACCTCCATCTTCACCGCCGGCGAAAGCCGGTAGAGATTGGGTCCATCGAGCAGGCGAATCTCGAGCAGTCGCACGGTCCGGCGAGGATAGCAACGGGCCTAGACTGCCCACGATGACGATCGCGATCGCGCCCGGCACGGGCGTCTCCGAACCCGAGCTCACGGCCCTCCACGCGACGGTCGAGGTCGGCCTGCCCGCCTTCCTCGACGAGCTCCGGACGATGTGCTCGATCGACTGCGGCAGCTACACCCCGGCGGGCGTCAACCAGATCGCCGACCGTGTCGCCGCGGAGCTGGCCGCATTGGGTGCCACGGTGGAGCGTCGCCCGGATCCGAACGGCAAACACGGCGACACGGTCATCGGGACGTTCCAGGGTCGCGCCGGCGCCGGCCCGCGGCTCCTGCTGATCGGGCACATGGACACCGTCTTCGAGGTCGGGACCGTCGCGAAGCGGCCGGTGACGATCGTGGACGGGATCGCGCGAGGCCCCGGCGTCAGCGACATGAAGGCGGGCCTCATCGCCGGCCTCCGAGCCCTTGCTGCGTTGCGTGAGCTGGCGGGCGGCTCGCTCGCGGACCTGCCGTTCGAGCGGATCACGTTCGTGGCCAACCCGGACGAGGAGATCGGCTCGCCGACCTCGACCCCGCACATCGAGGAGATCGCGCGCGAGACCGACGCCTGCTTCGTGCTCGAGTGCGCCCGCGCGAGCGGCGATTTCGTCTCTGCCCGCAAGGGCATGGCGGACCTGCGCATCTCCGTGTACGGACGGGCGGCGCACGCCGGTGTGGAGCCCGAGAAGGGCCGCAGCGCGATCCTCGCCGGCGCGGAGCTCGTGCGCGAGATTCACGCGCTCAACGGCCGGTGGCCGGACGTCACCGCGAACGTCGGCGTCTTCAAGGCCGGCACCCGCCCCAACATCGTCTGCGACGAGGCGGAGCTCCAGGTGGACATCCGGGCAATGGCCGCGGGGCCGCTCAAGTCCGTGCTGGAGGCCGTCAATGCGCTGGCCATCGATCCGGCCGTCCCGGGCTGTACCGCGAGCGTCGAGACGATGCACAGCTGGGCGCCGATGGAGAAGCTCGAGCGGTCCGGCCGGCTCGCGGAGACCGTGATCGCGCTCGCCGCGCGCCTCGGGTTCGCCACGAAGGACGTCTCGACCGGCGGCGCTTCCGACGCCAACACGACCTCCGGCATGGGCGTTCCCACGATCGACGGCCTGGGGCCGATCGGCGGGATGGACCACTCGCCGGAGGAGTACCTCGAGGTGGGCTCCATCGTGCCTCGCACCGCGCTTCTTGCCGCCCTGCTGCTCGCCACCGGCCGGGACCCCGTCGTCGCCTCGTGGCGCGAAGGCTGATCTCGAGCGGCGGGCCGTGGGAGGCCCGCTTCGGCTACAGCCGCGCAGTGGTCGTGGGCGACATGGCGTTCGTCTCGGGCACCACCGACGCCGGCCCGGACGGCCGCTCCACCCATCCCGGCGACCCTGCGGCCCAGGCGCGGGCGATCTTCGGGATCATCGACCGGGCGCTCGGCGAGGCTGGGTTCGCGCTCACGGATGTGGTCCGGACGAGGATCTTCGTGACGGATCGGGACAACATCGCGCCGGTCGCCTCGGTCCAGGGCGAGCTGTTCAACGAGATCCGGCCGGCTTCCACCGCGCTGGTGGTGAAGGCGCTGATCGATCCATCGCTGCTGGTCGAGATCGAGGTCGACGCCCGGAAGTCGGCATAGTGCTCGCCAGGCGGCACTACGGGAGCGCGACCGTCCCCGTCGCTCGCAGCACCGCGATCAGCCCCGCGGCGAGCACCAGCCCGATCAGCAGGCTCCGCCGCATCGCGACCACCGCGATGCACAGCCCGACCGCGATCCACTCCGCCCCGACATGGATCGTTGGCCGGCCCGACACGGGATCGGCGAGGACCACCGTGTTCACGGCCGCGAGCGCCGCGAGGATGGCCGGGCCGACGAGCCGCAGGTAGAGGCGGACCTGCGGCGGCAGGCGATCGAAGCCGGGCGCGAGCAACGGGATCGCCCGGAACGGATACGTCGCGAGTCCCATGAGGAATGCGAGCGGAACCAGCACGACGCTCATGCACCTGCCTCGGGGTCGTCGTGGGCGTGGGGAGCGCGCTGGGGGAAGTAGGTGATCGCGTCCTCGTGCTCCGCGTGGTCATGCGCCGGCTCCGGGCCGAAGGCAAGCTGGCCCTCGCGGCCATGCTCCTCGCGCTTCGGCCGGACGGCCATGCCCAGCAACGGCCCGACGACCCCGCCCGCGATGATTCCCGGCGCCGTGTCCCAGGCGATCCCGACGCCAATCGCGATGACCGCTCCCGCGAGGGCCGCCACGAGCTCGCGACGGCCGGTGATCAGCCCGATCGCGAGGCCGCCCATCGCCGCCGGGAAGATGACGTCGAGCCCGAAGACCGTCGGGTCGGGGATGCTCCCGCCGATGGTCACACCGACGAGCGTCGCGACGTTCCACGGGATCCAGGTGCTGAGGATCGCACCCATCCAGTAGCCCTTGACATCGGCCCGGCCGATCCGCCGGAAGTGGGCGATCGCCAGCGCGAAGGCCTCGTCGGTCAGGACCCCGGCCATCGCGGCGCGCATGGGCCGCGGCGTGCTCGCGAGGTACGGCGCGAGGGCCGATGCGTAGAGCAGGTGCCGGGCGTTCAGGAACGCCGTGAGCAGCACGATCGCGACCCATGACAGGCCACCGAGCACGTAGCCGACCGCCACGAACTGCGACGCGCCGGCGAAGACGAGGAGGCTCATGGAGCCGGCCTCGACCGGAGAGAAGCCGGCGGCCCGGGCGCTCAGCCCGTAGACGAGCCCGAAGCCGCCCGCGGACACCATGATCCCGAGGGAATCGAGCAGGAGCTGGCGACGCGACGCGGCGAGGTCCACGGGAGAAACGCTAACCGATCGAGGTGGCGGAAACGGTTACCGTTCGGCGGCGATCAGGCGACACGAAGGCAGCGCCGACGCGCTGCTAGCGGAGGTACGTCTTGCCGCAGGTCCCGTCGCAGACGACGTAGACGGCGTGGAGGTCGCGGGCGTAGCCGGCTGCGTGCAGGATGCCGGGGCAGCCCTTTGATGGGCACTTCCACGTCCACCATCGGTCGCGCTCGTCGAGCGGCGTCGTCTCGGCGGCGATCTTGTCCTTGAGCTCGGCCTTGTCGTTGACCAGTGCGACGATCCGCGCGGCGCGCTCGGCCTCGGTCTCGCTCGAGTAGGGGTAGCTCTGCCCGACGTTCGAGGTCATGGATGTCTCCGGACCGGGGACGGGAGGAAGGAAAGACCGGTGACGGCTTCGTGTGAGCGCGGCGCGCCACCGGTGCCGCGGAGTATTGCATATGGGGCGCTGCCGTCCACCGATCCGATCGGACCACCCGCAGCCGCCTCGAAGGTCACTAGCGGGGACATCAGCTGAGGCTTGCCGGCGTGCCGGTAGCGTCGAGGTAGTGCTCGACCCGCCGCAGCTGCGCGAGGGGGATGAGCGCCAGGGCCAGGATGACCCCCGTGCCGACGAGGAGCCCATCCATGCCCTGCCACTCGGCCAGGATGCCGCCGATCAGGGCGCCGCCGATCTGGCCGATCCCGAGGAATACCGAGTACAGGCCCATGATCGCGCCGCGATCGCCCGGGAACTGCTCGGAGACGTCGGCGAGCAGGCCGACCGCTGCGGGCGTGGCGCCCGCGAGGACGAAGAGGCCCCCGGCGAACACCAGGACGGAGCCGAGGACGAGTGCGCCGAAGAGCAGGTTGGCGCCCGCGCCGAATGCGGCGTGGTTGACGACGATCCCGGCCGCGGCGAGCGCGATGCCGCCGTAGACGCCGTACAGGATGATCGTGGTTCGCCGCCAGCGATCGAAGCGGTTGCCCCACCAGAAGATGCCCACGCCGAAGACGATCGCGATCACGATCGCCCCGAGGGTCACCTGGTTGGCGCTGAAGCCCTGGAGCAGCCACTGCGACCCGCGGAACGGCGAGTCGGGGCGCTGGAACTGGAACAGCGACTGGCTGAACCACAGGCCGATCGCGCCATTGACCGCGATCCAGGTCGGCGCCAGGAGCCAGACGTGGGAGTGGCGGACCAGCTCGAGGTACCGCCGGAAGGTTGTGTGCTCCTTCGCCGCAGCGTCCTTCTCGCCCTCGGGATCCTTGACCCCGAAGAAGTAGATCGCCAGCGAGACGCCGTAGAAGAGGGCGTTGAGCAGGAACGCGTTCGTGCCCATCAGCTCGAACAGCTTCGGGGCGACGATGAAGCCGCCGCCGATCCCGGCGAGCGTGGCCGCCTCGAAGCGAGAGGCCGCACGGCCCCGGAGGGCCTCGTTGCCGGCCGTGGCGATCGCGATGTAGCCGAGGATGGATGGGACGGACGCGGCGGTGGAGCCGCCTTCCAGGAACCGGGTCCCGCCGAGGATCAGGAGGTTCCCGGTGATCGCCGTGAGGACCACGGCGACGGCCCCGAACACGGGGCCCCAGAGCATGACCCGGTGGTGCCCGAGCCGGTCCGACAGGACCCCGAAGATCGGCGAGAGGACGAGCTCGGCCACGTAGAAGGTCGCCGCGAGCAGGCCGACCGTGATCGCATCGACCGGGCCGGTCTCCGGGTGGTATTCCCCGAAGTGGGCGAGGTAGGTCGCCAGCATCGCGCCGGTCAGGCCGGTGCTGAAGCGAAGGGTGAAGGTTCCGAAGAGGACGGCGGTCAGCGATCGATCCATCGGCTCCAAGCCTAGCGGGCGCGCCCAGTGGTCGATTCGCGCCTCGACCCGACCCGTATCATCCCCGGAACCGCCGGTCGACCCATGCAGGGCAGTTGAGGGAGGGCCCGCACATGAGCCGTGTCGCGATCGTCACCGATTCCGCGTCCGACTTCGATCCGGCGAGGGCCGCCTCGCTCGGCATCTCGATCGTCCCGTTGCTCGTGACGTTCGGGAACGACACCTTTTCCGCGGGGCTGGACCTCACGCGAGAGCAGTTCTGGGACAGGGTCACCTCGCCGAACGCACCCATCGCGACGACGGCCGCCTGCAGCCCCGGCACGTTCCAGCTCGCCTACCAGAAGGCCTTCGACGATGGCGCCGACTCGATCGTGTCCGTCCACGTCGCGGACACCCTCTCGGGGACCATCAAGGCCGCCCAGGTCGCGCGGGCCTCGTTCGCCGGCCGGGACATCCGGATCGTCGACTCGATGTCCGCGTCGATGGGCGAGGGGATGCTCGCGGAGCTCGCCGTGGAGATGGCCGCGGCGGGGTCGACGGCCGAGGAGATCGCGTCGACGCTGGAGCGCCGCCGCGAGGACCTCCAGGTCTACCTGGCCCTCGAGACGCTCGAGTTCCTGAAGCGCGGCGGTCGGATCTCCGGCACGCAGGCCGCGATCGGGACGCTCCTGTCGGTCAAGCCGATCATCGAGATCAAGGACGGCAAGGTCGAGACCACCGAGCGGGTCCGGACCCGGGGCAAGGCCCGGGAACGGTTGATCGAGCTGTTCGTCGCCCGCCCCATCGAGCGTCTCTCGATCCTCCACACGACGAACGCCGACGTCGAAGCCTTCGCCGAGTCGCTCCTCGCGAGGATCCCCGGCGGGATCGACCGCTCGAAGGTCACCATCGACCTCGTCGGCCCGTCTGTCGGACCGCACCTGGGCCCCGGCTGCGTCGGGGGCGTGGCGCTCTACAAGGTGGGCAACGCCGGCTCCTAGGGCCGCGGGTGGGGGCCTCACGGAGCCGCCGGTGAGGGTTGCGGTCAGGTTGCGAGACGGTACCAACGGCGGTCCAAACTGCCGGCCCAGCCGCTATACTCCGCGCCCAGACATCAACGTCGGCCGGGTCACATTGCCGTGGCCGGGCCACCAGATGGCGCCGTGCGGCATGTGGCCGCGGCGTCGCCGCCACATGAGGAACCCCTGACCCCATGACCACCGAGAAGGTTGCCGCTTCGATCAACCCATGGGCCGTCGCCCAGCAGCAGTTCGATCTCGCCGCCGAGCGCCTGAACCTCGACCCGGCGATGCGCCGCGTCCTCCGCGAGCCGCGCCGCGAGCTCACCGTCCACTTCCCCGTCAAGATGGACGACGGGAGCGTCGAGGTCTTCACCGGCTTCCGCGTCCAGCACAACCTGGGTCGCGGGCCGGCCAAGGGCGGCATCCGCTACCACCAGGACGTGAGCATCGACGAGGTCAAGGCCCTCGCGATGTGGATGACCTGGAAGTGCGCGGTGGTGGGCATCCCGTACGGCGGCGGCAAGGGCGGCGTGATCGTCGATCCCAAGAAGCTGTCGCAGAAGGAGCTGGAGGGGCTCAGCCGCCGGTTCTTCACCGAGATCGAGGTCCTGATCGGCCCGGAGAAGGACATCCCGGCGCCCGACGTGAACACCAACGCCCAGGTCATGGCCTGGTTCATGGACACCTACTCGATGCACCAGGGCTACACCGTCCCGGGCGTCGTGACGGGCAAGCCGATCTCGCTCGGGGGCTCGGAGGGCCGCAACGAGGCGACGGCGCGCGGCACCGTCTTCTGCATCGTGGAGGCAGCCCGCCACCTCGGCATGGAGCTCGACAAGGCCAAGGTCGCCATCCAGGGCTTCGGCAACGCCGGGTCCATCGCGGCCCAGCTGATCACCGCCGAGAAGGCGACCGTCGTCGCGGTCTCCGACTCGACGGGCGGCATCCACAACCCGAACGGCCTCGAGATCTCGAAGGTCATCGCGTGGAAGCAGGAGCACGGCACGGTCCAGGGCTTCCCGGGCGCGAAGGACATCTCCAACGAGGAGGTGCTCGAGGTCCAATGCGACATCCTGATCCCGGCCGCGCTGGAGAACCAGATCACGGCCCGCAACGCCGACCGGATCAGGGCTCGGCTGGTCGCGGAGGCCGCCAACGGACCGACCACCCCGGAGGCCGACGAGATCCTCTGGAAGAAGTCGATCTTCATGATCCCGGACATCCTCTGCAACGCCGGCGGCGTGACCGTCAGCTACTTCGAGTGGGTCCAGGACCTGAACCGCGACCACTGGAGCGAGCAGGTCGTCAACGAGAAGCTCCGCGAGATCATGGTCAAGGC
>DATLDP010000118.1:0-10910 GCA_035525825.1 Candidatus Limnocylindria bacterium | reverse complement strand
CGCCGTGTCGTCCGGCAGCAGGTCCGCCGCGCCCGCTTCCGCGTCAGCTTCGGAGACTGATGCCGGGCCCGGCTCCGGCGTCATCTCGGCCTCCGGCTGGACGGCGATCGCTTGCGTCGTCCGCTGCTTCCGTGGCGTCCTCGCTTTGACCAGCGAGGCGAACGCGCTGACGTTCGGATCCGCAGATCCGTCGGGCGCTCTCGCGGCCGCCTCGGACGTGACCGCCTTGCCACGCCTGGCGCGAGGAGCCGCCGCGGCGGGGACGGGAGCGGGGTCCACCGACTCGACCGTGGACGCTTCGGCCTGACCATCCGGTGCGGCCTCGTCCGGCGGCACGACCGACACGCCGCCGGCTTCCACCCGCCCCTCGGTGACCTGCGCCTCCGGGGTTTCGGTGTCCGCGAGACCTGGCGCCCAGGCCGCGTCATCGCTCCGGGCTACGACCGAAAGCCCCCGGGCCCGCGTGGTCGTCGGTGCTGCCGGCGTCGGCTTGGCCCCCGGATCACGCTGGCCGAGGACCTCAAAGGCGAGGATCGAGCCCGCGACCGCGGCGTTGAGGGAGCCGATCACGCCCTTCATCGGGATCCGGACGAACAGGTCGCAGCGACGCCGGACCGCCGGGCTCAGCCCGTGGCCCTCGCTGCCGACGATGATCGCGATGGGACCGCGGAGGTCCGCCTCGCGCGCCGTCATCGGGGCATCGGCGTCGGAGCCGACGATCCGGAGCCCCCGGAGATGGAGGTCGGTCAGCGTCCCCGGCAGGTCGTCGACCGGCGCGAGCAGGAGGTGCTCGGTGGCGCCCGCGGAGGCCTTGATGGCCGCCGGGCTCAGGGGCGCCTGGCGTTCCGTCGGAAACACCACGCCGTGGACGCCCGCCGCCTCCGCGCTCCGGAGGAGCGTGCCGACGTTCTGGGGGTCCTCGAGCGAGTCGAGGACGATGACGAACGGCGCCTCGGCGCGCTCGATCGAGCGGGCGAGCAGGTCGTCGACCGAGGCGAATCGGCGCGCCTCGACCACGACCGCGACACCCTGGTGGCCGTCGAAGCCGGCGAGCGCCGTCAGCGAGCCGCCCTCGACCTCGACGATCGGGATACGGAGCGTCGTCGCGTGGAGCACGATCCGCTCGAGCGCCTCGCGGCGTTGCGGGGTCACGAGGAGGCGGCGAGCCGGCCGCTCGGCGGCGAACGCCTCTTCGACGGGTCGCCGGCCCGCGACCAGCTCCTCACCCTCCTCGAGTGGCGGCGCCGGCGCTGCCGGAGCGGGCCGGTAGCCCATCGGCCGGCCCTCGGGACGTCCTCCGCGGCCTTCGCGGGGCTGCCATGGGCGTGGCGGCCGAGGACCGCGATGCGGCTGCCGGTCCTCGAACGTCGGTTGCTCAAGCTGGCCCTCGCCGTCCCACGGCGCGGGCTCGGGACCGAACCGAGGATCGTCCGCTCGCTGCGGCATCAGTGGGCGCTCGAATCCCTGGCCGCCGAGGCGCGGCCCGCGGAAGCCAGGGCGGCCGCCCGGCGCTGGAGGGCGGCCGGGCCTCGCGGGGCCACCAGGGCCGGCGTCGGGGCGGGGGCGATCAAAGGATGGGCGACCACGGTCGAACTGCGGTCGCGGGCGATCGAAATCGGGCCGTGGGCCGTCCCGCCGCGGCCGGTCGTCGAAGCCGCCCGGGGGGCCTGCCTGGTCCGCTGATCCGAATCCCGGGCGACGGAACGGCGGCGGCCCGCCACGGGACTCACCGCTGCGTGGGCGCGAACCAAAAGAGCCTCGTGACCCGCCAGGCCCGCCAGGCCCGCCGAAGCCGCGCGGTCCTGCGCCGCCCCGCGGTCCGCCTCCGCCGCGGAACCCGCCGGCGCCGGGGCGGCCACCACCGCGGGGTCCGCCGGACCCTCGTGGGCCGCCCGCACCACGTGGGCCGCCGGAGTTGCTGCGCGGGCGGCCGCGCGGGTGCCCTGGGTCGTCGTTCATCCGGGAATCATGCGCCCCCGGTCAGCGAACGGCTTCGAGGCGCCGCCAGCGCTGCCCGTCGCGCGTGTCCTCGACGGCGAATCCGAGGGCCGCAAGCTCATCCCGGAGCCGGTCGGCGCCGGTCCAGTCGCGAGCGGCTCGGGCGGCCGCGCGGGCCTCGAGGAGCGTTGCGGCGGCGGCCGGGAGCTCGTCCTCGGCATCGGGCAGGATCGCCAGGACGCGATCCAGGGAGCGGAGGGTTGCGAGGCCCCGGGCCGCATCGTCCGTCGAGATGGATCGCTCGGCGATCCGTCGATTCAGCTCCCGCACGAGGTCGAACAGCGCGGCCAGCGACGCCGACACGTTGAGGTCGTCATCGAGGGCAGCGGCGAATCTCGCCTCCGCACCGTCCAGCAGCGCCGGCAGGTCCGTGGCGTCGGCGCGGTCCGCGCGATAGGCGCCGAGGGCGCCGACCAGCGCATCCAGTCGCTCGATCGCCGCCGCCGCCGCGTCCAGCGACGCGGGGGTGTACTCGAGCCCCTGGCGGTAGTGGACGGAGATGAGGGCGTATCGCAGCGCTCGCGGCGAGGTCCCCGCCTCAAGGAGGTCGACGACCCGGCTGATGTTGCCGACGGACTTGGCCATCTTCGCGCCGCCGAGGCGGAGATGGTCGCAGTGGAGCCAGGTCGCAACGAATGGCTTGCCGGTCGCGGCCTCGCTCTGGGCGATCTCGTCCTCGTGGTGGGGGAAGATGAGGTCGATGCCGCCCGTGTGGATGTCGAACGAGGGTCCGAGATAGGCCGTGCTCATCGCCGAGCACTCGATGTGCCAGCCCGGCCGGCCGGTACCGATGGCGGTGTCCCACGCCGGCTCCCCCGCCTTGGGCCCCTTCCACAGCGCGAAGTCGCGGACGTCGGCCTTGCCGTACTCGTCCGCCTCGACTCGCTCCCCCACCCGGAGCTGCTCCGGATCCAGGCGGGCCAGGCGCCCGTAGGCCGGCCACGACGAGATCCGGAAAAAGATGGAGCCGTCATCGGTTCGGTAGGCGTGACCCCCCTCGAGCAGCGCCTCGATCATCTCCACCATCCCGGGGATGTGCTCGGTCGCGCGCGGCAGCACGTCCGGCGCGGTCATCCGCAGCGCGGCCGCGTCGGCCAGGAACCGCGCGAGCCAGCCATCCGCGAGCTCGCCGATCGAGATGCCCGCTTCGGCGGCGCCCCGGATGATCTTGTCGTCGACATCGGTGATGTTCATGACCCAGGTCACGCGCAGTCCCGAGGCCCGGAGGTGCCGGACCAGCACGTCCGCGAACAGGAACGAGCGGAAGTTGCCGATGTGCGCGGGTCCGTAGACCGTCGGGCCGCAGCTGTAGATCCGAACATGGCCGGGCTCGAGCGGCACCAGGTCGCGGGTCTCGCCGGACAGGGTGTCCTGGAGGCGGAGGGTCATTCGTCCGCCCCGATCCGCCCGATCGATGCGATCGCCTCGGCCTCGATCGTCCGGCCCGCGCCGGCGTCACCGGACAGGTTGCCCGTCGCTGCCTTGACGCTGACCTTCTCGACGGGAAGCTCCAGGAGGGCGGCGATCGCCTCGCACATGGCGGGCAGGTGCGAGCCGAGGCGCGGCCGACCGGCGCGGATCGTGACGTCCACGGCGCGGGGCTGCCAGCCGACGTCCGCGAGCCGCGCCCGGACGTCCCGCAGGAGGTCGGCGCTGGCAATCCCTCGTGGCGTTCGCGCGTCGGCGGGATGGAGCGTCCCGAGGTCACCGAGCGCAGCCGCGCCCAGCAATGCCCCCGCGATGGCGTGCAGCGCGGCATCGCCGTCGGAGTGGCCGTGGAGGCGAGGCGCGTTCGGGATTTTTATCCCGCCCAGCCGCAGGCCGGCGCCGGGTCCGAACGGGTGCCCATCGCTCCCGATGCCGGTGCGGGTCGCCCCACCGGCGGTCAGGGCTGCCGCCGCGAGCGTGAGGTCCTCCGCGACGGTGATCTTGCGATTGCCCGGCTCGCCCGCCACGACGTGCACGGGCACGCCCGCGGCCTGCAACAGCGCAGCCTCGTCGGTGAGCTCCGCGGCACCGGTCGCGTCCCTCGCAGCGGAAGCAAGGGCCTGGCGCAGCACATCCCAACGGATGCCCTGCGGTGTCTGGGCGATGACCGCACCCGTCCGATCGATCGTCTCGCCGACCAGGCCGCCGTCGACCCGCTTCATCGTCTCGGCGATGGGCAGGCCGGGAATCGCGGCGCCGTGCTCCGCCGCGGCCCGCGCGACCCGTTCGATCAGCGCCGCGCTGACGATCGGGCGCGCGCCGTCGTGTATCAGGACGACCCGCACGGGGCCCGCGAGGGGGTCCGTGGAGGCATCGGAGCCGCCCCGTGGCATCGGGGCCGCCTCGAGCGCCCGGATGCCATTGACGACGGAGTCCTGGCGCCGCGCGCCCCCCGCCACGATCGCGATGACCTTGTCCGGCAGCCACGTCTCGCGCGGTTGCGCGGCCACCGTGGCGGAGCGCACGAGGGCGATCCGCTCCACGAGCGGCGACGCGGCGAGCGCCGCCACCGACCAGGCCAGGACCGGACGGCCCGCGAGGTCGGCGGTGAGCTTGTCGCGGCCGCCCATCCGTTCGGACCTGCCCGCGGCCACGATGACCACGTCCGCCACGACCGCCTGCACGGTTCAGCCCTGGCGCGGGTGGGCGAAGACCATCCGACCGGCCACGGTCTGGAGGACGCGGGTCACCGTCACGTCGACCTCGGTGTCGATCGCGCGAGCGCCGCCCTCGACGACCACCATCGTGCCGTCGTCGAGGTAGCCGACGCCCTGCCCGGCATCCTTGCCGGGCTGGATGACCCGGATCCGGAGGTCCTCGCCGGGGAGCAGCGCCGGCTTCACCGCATTCGCGAGCGAGTTCACGTTGAGCACGCGCACGCCCTGCAGCTCGGCGATCCGGTTGAGGTTCAGGTCATTCGTGAGGACCGCGCGGCCGTCCTTCTTCGCCAGCGCGACCAGCTTCGAGTCCACCTCCGGCGTGCCCGGCACGTCCTCGTCGATGACCTGGACCGGCGTCGTGGTGCTCTTGCGCATCCGGCCGAGGATCTCGAGACCCCGCCGGCCACGGGTCCGGCGCATCGCATCTGAGCTGTCGGCGAGCCGCTGCACCTCGTCGAGGACGAACCGCGGAACCTCGAGGATGCCGAAGAGGAAGCCCGAGTCCGCGATGTCGGCGATCCGGCCGTCGATGATCGCGCTCGTGTCGACGAGGATCCGGGGGATCGCCGGCGCGCCGTCCGCGGGGCCGCGGCGCACGAGCCCCATCGATTCCGCGGCGGTGATCAGGTCGTGGCGTTTCGCAACGGTCAGGCCGACCATCCCCAGCCCCAGGAAGATCGAGATGCCGAGCGGCGCGATCGTGCCGATCGGCGAGGGCAGGTTGGAGAGGGGCAGCCCGAGCAACAGCCCCAGGAGGAGGCCGAGGAACAGGCCGATGATCGCGGTGACGAACTCCGCGGTGGACAGCTGCTGGACGGACTTGAGCGCGGCAAGCGCAGGAATGACGGTGAGGTACGGGAGAAGGGTGAAGCCCAGGACGATCCAGGCTACGACCCACGCGACGACGAGGAGGGTCGAGCCGGGCGCGGGCCGGAACACCGCCAGCTGCGCGATGACGAGGGTGATCCCGATGAGCCCGCCGAGCGCGGCGCCAAGGAATCGGATGGTTCGGATCAAGAAGGCCTCGAGTGACCGCGATCAGCCGGGGGGCGCCGGTCGGGGTTGTCCGACGGTCGTCCCTCGATCGTCGGGGCCGTCAGACTACCACCCGATCCGAGGGCTCGACCGCCACGCCGGCGAGCGCTTCCGACGTCTCGTCGGGCGGCCGCCCCTGGGTCCTGCCCGGCCTCGCCGAGGGCGCCGCGCCGAGCGTCGCCGCGACGGCATCCCAGAGCGTGGCGACGGCCTGCACGTCGATCCCCGGGATGCCTTCGGCGGGCGTCGCCCGCACCGCGGGGACGATGGCCCGCTGGAATCCCAGCCGGGCCGCCTCTCGCAGCCGGCGATCGAGGCCACCGACCGGCCGCAGCTCGCCGAGCAGGCCGATCTCGCCGACCACGACGGTTCGCGGATCGATCGGGCGGTCGCGGAGCGAGGAGGCCAGGGCCAGCGCGACGGCCAGGTCGAGGCCCGGTTCCGCGACGCTCAGCCCGCCGGCGAGATTCGCGTAGACGTCGTGGGCGCCGAGGCCGATCCCCGCGCGCCGACCGAGCACGGCGAGCAGCAGCGCCATGCGCGTCGGGTCGATGCCGGAGGCTCGTCGCGCGGGCGTCGAGTAGCCGGCGGGCGACACGAGCGCCTGGACCTCCACGAGAACCGGCCGGCTCCCTTCCATCGTCGCCGCGACGACGCTGCCGGGCGCCGCGCCATCGTGGTCCGCGAGGAACGCCCGCCCCGGATCGGCGACCTCTCGGAGCCCGGACTCCCCCATCTCGAAGACGCCCAGCTCATCGGTGGACCCGAATCGGTTCTTGGAGGCTCGGAGGAGGCGCATGACGCCGCCACGATCGCCCCCGAGATCGATCACCGCGTCAACGAGGTGCTCCAGTGTTCGCGGCCCGGCAATCGAGCCATCCTTGGTGACGTGGCCCACGAGCACCACCGCGACGCCGTCGCCCTTGGCGAGCTCCATGAGCCGCAGGGCCGACTCCCGCACCTGCCCGACGCTGCCGGCCGGCCCGTCCAGGTCGTCGACCGTCATGGTCTGGATGGAGTCGACGACCACGAGTGCCGGCCGTGTGGCCCGCGCCGCCTCGACGATCGTGCCGACCTCGCTCGTCGCGAGGACGGCCACGGAATCCGCGGCAGGGCCGGAGCCCAGCCCGAGGCGAGCGGCACGCAGCCGGACCTGGGCGGCAGACTCCTCGCCGGTCGCGTACAGGACCCGGGCCCCCGGCGCGGACGCCACGCCGCCCGCGACCTGCAGCAGCAGGGTGGACTTGCCGACACCGGGCTCGCCACCGATCAGCAGCAGCGAACCCGGCACGATGCCCCCACCGAGGACGCGGTCCAGCTCGGCGAGCCCGGTCGGCAATCGCTCCGTGGGCGCATCGGAAGCGGCGGACAGCGCAACAGGGGCGATGGCGACCGCGCCGGCACGAGAGCGGGAGCGGGCCGAGGCGCCGGCTCGCTGCTCGCGCGCAGAGACGACCGTCTCGACGAGGGTGTTCCAGGCCGCGCACGAGCGGCATTGGCCCTCCCAGCGAAGGAAGTCCGCGCCGCACGCCTGGCAGACGAAGCGGCTCTGCGCCCGGGCCACGCCGGACCTACGAGACTTCGACGGGGGTCTTCTGCTCCGCGGCCCGGATCACGATGCCGTCGTCCGCGTTGGCGTCGACCTCGATCGTCGTGCCCGACGGGTAGCGGCCCAGGAGGAGGTGCTCGGCCAGCACGTCCTCGACCGAGTTCTGGATCGCTCGGCGCAGCGGACGAGCGCCGAAGGCGGGATCCCAGCCGGCCTTGATGAGCTGGTCCTTCGCGGCCTGGCTGACCTCGAGGAACATGTTCTGGGCCTTGAGCTGGTCCTTCACCCGCTTGAGCATCAGGTCCACGATCTCGCGGATCTCGTCCATCGTCAGGCTTCGGAAGACGACGGTCGCGTCGATGCGGTTGAGGAACTCCGGCCGGAAGCTGTTCTTCAGCTCGCCCTGGACCTTCTCCTTCATCAGGTCGTAGGACTGCTGGGCCCGACCCGGCGCGTCGTCGGCGACCGGTCGGAAGCCGAGCGACGAGTTGGTCTGGAGCTGCTTCGCGCCGAGGTTGGAGGTCATGATGATGATCGTGTTCCGGAAGTCGACGCGGCGGCCCTTGGCGTCCGTGAGCTGCCCGTCCTCGAGGATCTGGAGCAGGATGTTGAACACCTCGGGGTGGGCCTTCTCGACCTCGTCGAGGAGCACGACCGCATAGCTCTTGCGGCGGACGGCCTCGGTCAGCTGGCCGCCCTCGTCGAACCCGACATAGCCCGGAGGCGCCCCAACGAGCCGGGAGACGTTGTGGCGCTCCATGAACTCGCTCATGTCGATCTTGATGAGCGTGTCCTCGCTCCCGAACATGAACTCGGCGAGGGCCTTGGCGAGCTCCGTCTTCCCGACGCCCGTCGGCCCGAGGAAGATGAACGAGCCGATCGGGCGCTTCGGATCCTTGAGGCCGGCACGGGCGCGACGGACGGCCTTGGCGACGATGTCGATCGCCTCCTGCTGCCCGACGACGCGCTGGTGGAGCGCGTCCTCCATGTGCAGCAGCCGCTCCGACTCGGCCTCCGAGATGCGCGTGACCGGGATGCCCGTCCACATCGCGACGACCTGGGCGATCTCCTCCTCGTCGACGGTCGGGGCGTCGCCGGCGATCGTGGCCTGCCACTCGCTCCGGAGCGTGTCCACCTTCTCGCGGAGCGAGGCCTCGTCCTCGCGGAGCTTGGCCGCGGCCTCGTAGTCCTGGGAGTTGATGGCGCCGTCCTTCTCCTTCGTCATCCGGTCCACCTCGCGCTGGGCCTCGCGGAGCTGCGGCGGGGCGGACGCGTGGCGGAGGCGGACGCGGCTGGCCGCCTCGTCGATGAGGTCGATCGCCTTGTCGGGCAGGTGGCGGTCCGTGATGTAGCGGATCGAGAGGTCCGCGGCGGCCTTCACGGCGTCGTCCGTGATCGTGACCTTGTGATGCTGCTCGTAGCGCTCGCGGATGCCCATCAGGATCTCGATCGTCTGCTCGAGGCTGGGCTCCTCCACCATGACGGGCTGGAAGCGCCGCTCGAGGGCGGCGTCGCGCTCGATGTACTTGCGGTACTCGTCCAGCGTCGTCGCGCCGATGCACTGGAGCTCGCCGCGCGCCAGCGGCGGCTTGAGGATGTTCGCGGCGTCGATTGCGCCCTCCGCGGCGCCCGCGCCCACGAGGGTGTGGAGCTCATCGATGAAGAGCACCGCGTCATTGGTGTTCCGAAGCTCCTCGATGATCTTCTTGAGGCGCTCCTCGAACTCGCCGCGGTATTTCGTGCCGGCCACGAGCGAGCCGATGTCCAGCGTCAGGACCCGCTTGTTGAGCAGGATGTCGGGCACGTCGCCGGCGACGATCCGATGGGCCAGGCCCTCGGCGATCGCGGTCTTGCCGACGCCCGGCTCCCCGATCAGCGCCGGATTGTTCTTGGTCTTCCGGCCGAGGATCTGGATGACCCGCTCGATCTCCTTCTCCCGGCCGATGACCGGATCGAGCTTGCCCGCGCGCGATGCCTCCGTGAGGTTGATGCCGAGCGCGTCGACGGTTGGGGTCTTCGACGTGCGCTTCGTCTCCTGCGCCGGCCCGACCGAGCTCGACTGGGACAGGACGCGGATGACCTCGTGCCGGACCTTGTCGAGGTTGACCCCGAGGCTCTCGAGGACGCCGGCGGCGATTCCCTCGCCCTCGCGGACGAGGCCCAGGAGCAGGTGCTCCGTGCCGATGTAGTTATGGCCGAGGCGGCGCGCCTCGTCGATCGCCAGCTCGATGACGCGCTTGGCGCGTGGCGTGAGCCCGACCTCGCCGACGACCGGTCGGTCGCCGCGTCCGATGATGAACTCGACGGCCGTCCGAACCTTGGCCAGCTCGACGTTCATGTTCTCGAGCACGCGGGCGGCCACGCCCTCGCCCTCCCGCACCAGGCCGAGCAGCAGGTGCTCTGTCCCGATGTAGTTGTGGTTGAACCGCTGCGCCTCGTCCTGCGCGAGTGTCAGGACCTTCCGCGCGCGATCGGTGAATTTGTCGAATCGTTCCATCTATTCGAACGCCCGTTCCCCTGTTGCGCCTCCTCGAGGCGCTCGATCGATCCTAGCACGCAGTGATTTCGTCCAGACCACCTGTGCGAGCGGGCGGATGACGCGCGCACGCCGAATGCCGGGGCACGACGTCACGCCGTGACGGTGCTCCGGCTCGGATGGTTTCGCGAGTGGCCCGTTCGTCCCGCACCGCGGGGCAACGGGGTCAGGACGCGGGCTTGTCCTCGTCCGCTGCTGCCTCGGCCGCGGGCTCGTCGGCTTCCGCCGTCGGGGCCGCTGCGTCGGGGGTGGGGTCGGCGTCCGCGACCGGCTCCGCGGCGACTTCCGCCTCGGGCTCGGCGGCGGCCCCAGCGGCGGGCTCCGCTTCGGGCTCGGGGGCCGCTTCGGCCACAACGGCCCCGGGCTCCGCTGCTGCTTCGGGCTCGGCCGCTGCCGGCTCCGGCTCGGCGACCGGCGCCCCTTCGACGACGGCCTCCGCCTCGGGAGCGGCTTCCGCTTCCTCGGCAGCCTCGGTCACCGACTCGGTCGCGGCGGCCGGGGCCTCCGCGGTCGCATCGGCGGCGGGCGCGTCGGCGGCGTCAGCGACCTCCTCGTCGCCGTCCTGGGCCTCGGCGCGAGCGAGCTGCTCGCGCACGCCGGCAAAGGCGGCGGCAAGGGTCGTATCGATCCCGCCCTCGGGCTCCTGGACCGCGTCGCCGGGGTTGTACGGCCGGGTCCGCTCGCGATCGCCCCCGCGTGGGCGTCGATCGCCGCGCTCCGGGCGCTCGCCGCGCTCGGGTCGGGCCTGAGGGGCCGCGCCCATCGTCGGAGCGGCGCCCTCCTCGGCAACCGGTCGCGGCGCCGACTCCTCGGCCTGCTTCAGGCTGAGCCCGAGGCGATGGCGCTCGGAGTCGAGGCTGATGATCCGAAGCTTGAGCGACTGGCCCTCGTGGACGACGTCGCCCGGATGGGCCACGCGCTGGTTCGAGAGCTCGCTGATGTGGATCAGGCCCTCGAGCCCGTCGCGAACGCGCACGAACGCGCCGAAGTTGACGAGCTTCGTGACCGTGCCGTCGATGATGTCCCCGACATTGAAGTCGGCGACCGTCGAGTGCCACGGGTCCGGCTGCAGCCGTCGGATCGACAGGCTGATGCGGCCGCGCTCATGGTTGATGTCGATGACCTCGGCCTCGACCTCTTCGCC
>DATLDP010000105.1:0-7553 GCA_035525825.1 Candidatus Limnocylindria bacterium | reverse complement strand
CTTCGTCACCGTCACCAACAACTCCGGCGGCGGGCAGCCCGTGTCCCTCGAGAACCTCCGCGCGGTCCGCGAGGTCTGCGACCGCCACGGCGTCCAGCTCTTCCTCGACGGCTGCCGGTTCGCCGAGAACGCCTGGTTCATCAAGCTTCGGGAGCCAGGCCAGACCGACCGCTCGATCCCCGAGATCGTCCGCGAGATGGCCGCCCTCGCCGACGGTATGACGATGTCCGCCAAGAAGGACGGCCTCGCCAACATTGGAGGCTGGCTCGCGATGAACGACCCGGCCCTGGCCGAGCAGTGCCGCAACCTCCTGATCCTGACCGAGGGCTTCCCGACGTACGGCGGCCTCGCCGGCCGCGACCTCGAGGCGATCGCCCAGGGCCTCCGCGAGGTCGTCGACGAGGACTACCTGCGCTATCGCGTCCGCTCCACCGCGTACCTCGGCGAGGCGCTCGACCGCGCCGGCGTGCCGCTGGTCAAGCCCTTCGGGGGCCACGCGATCTACCTCGACGCGCGGGGCCTGCTGCCGCACATCGATCCGCTGGAGTATCCGGGCCAGGCTCTCGCGATCGCCCTCTACCGCGAGGGTGGGATCCGCGGCTGCGAGATCGGCACGGTCATGTTCGGACGGCGGCCGGACGGCACCGAGTCAGCCGCCGCGATGGACCTGGTGCGGCTGGCGATTCCTCGCCGCACGTACACCCAGAGCCACGTGGACTACGTGATCGAGGTGGTGCGCTGGGTGGCCGAGCGAGCCGGCTCGCTGCGTGGCGTCAGGATCGTGGACCAGCCGTCGGCGCTGCGCCACTTCACGGCCAGGTTCTCGCCGCTCTAAGGCGGTCGGCAGAGGGCGCGTCAGGCCGGCGCGGCCGATGGGGAGGTGGTCGAGGGCGTGTTCGCGGACTCCGGCTCGCGATCGAACAGCCGGCTGTCGTCGTCGCTCGCCGGGACCGCGTCCAGCTCGTCCACGTACGCAGGCAGGCTGAACCCGAACTCGGCGCCCTTGCCCGGCAGTGGCTTGGCCCAGATCCGGCCGCCCATCGTGGCCACGAGCTCCCGGCAGACAAACAGGCCGATCCCGGCGCCCGGGGCCACGGAGGCGTTCGCAGCAGCCCGGTAGTAGAGCCCGAAGAGCCGATCCGCGTCGTCCTCGGCGATCCCCGGGCCGTTGTCGCGGACGTGGATCAGGACCTCGCCCTCGGCGTCCTCCAGGCTGACCTCCACCGTCGATCCGGCGCCGCTGTACTTCGCCGCGTTCGACAGGAGGTTCCGCATGATCTGGGCGAGGTACTCCTCGTCCGCCGCGACCATCTGGACGGGTCCGGTCGAGACGAGCTTGATCGTGACCTCCGGCCACAGCGCCTTCTCGCGCTCGACGAGCTGCTTGATGATCCGATCGACCAGCACGGGCCGGGTGCCGCCGAACTCGCCGCCGCGCTCGATTCGGGCCATCGCCACGAGGTTCTCGATCATGCGCTGGAGGCGCTCGGCCTCCGCCGCCACCCCCACGAGCAGCTCGTTGCGGGTCTCGGCGTCGAGCCGCTCGCCGCGCCCCAGGAGGAGCTGCGTCCCGCCATAGATCGATGTGACCGGCGTCCGCAGCTCGTGCGACAGGACGCCCAGGAAGCGCTCGCGGATCGAGTCCGCCTCGTGGCGCCAGGTGACGTCCGAGACCACCGCCACCTGGAACGGCCGGCCATCCAGCTCGAAGGCGCTGCGCGCGATCTCGGCGGGGAAGTGGGTGCCGTCCAGTCGCCGGCCGGTCGTCTCGGATCGATAGACGGTTCGATCGCCGGTCAGGGTCTCGGTCTCGTCCTTGTGCATCGCCACGAGTTCGGAGAGGCTCATGCCGATGAGGCGCTCCATGGGGCCGCCAAACAGCTCGCCCGCCTGCCGCGTCGCCCAGGTGACCTTGCCCTCCTCGTCGAGGGCGAGGATGGGGTTCGGGTCGGCTTCGAGCAGGGCGCGGAACCGGGCTTCGCTGGCCCGGACGTTGCGCGATTCCTCGGCCTCGCGGCGAGCTTCGCCCAGCCCGATCAGCATCTCCTCCCGATCGATGGCGTGGGCGGTGAGGTTCGCGAGATCGGCGAGCAGGGCAAGGTCGTCGTCGACGAAGAGCGGCCGGCCATCGACCTCGGCCACGAGCCGCTCGGACAGGTCGTTGTTGGGGCGAACGACGAGCTCGACGGTCGAGACCACCGGCGCGGAGCCGGCGGTTTCCGGAGGTGGCGCGGACCCTCGCTCGCCGACCTCTGCCAGCGGCGGTCCGGGCGCGGCCGGGACGATCGCGACCCGGCGCGCACCGAGGATATCGCGGGCGGTCGAGGCGAGGTCTCCCCACAGGCTGCCCGGGGTGATCTCCGTCGGGGGCGCGACCAGCGTTCGGACCAGCTGGAACGAGGCAGCCCGGTTGATCGCTCGCCGGAACCACCGGGGTGGGATGAAGGCCGCCATGTAGAGGATGGCCGCGACGAACACGATGAGCCGGGTGACGGTGGTGGTGTCCGCCGACGATGCGCCGGGAGCCCGACCGACGCTCGCGATGCCGGAGATCAGGATGGAGGCGCCGAACAGGCCGGTCGCCACGGCCGCCGCCGCCATCCGCAGGCGGGCGACGCCATAGCGGCGGCGGCTCTGTCGGGCGAACCACGCCCCGGCCCCGATCTCGATCCCGAAGAAGAACACCACGGCGAACAGCGTCCCCACGATCCGCAGTCCATCGATCTGCAGCGTCGTCGCAGCCGGCGGCAGGAGGAGGACCGCCGCGATGGAGGCGATGCAGCCGAGGAGCGCGATCCGGAGGGTGTTCGTCGAGACGCGCTGGATCTGGTTGATCAGCTGCAGGACGAGGTAGGGCTGGATGAGGAGCAGCCCAACCAGGACGGGGCGGGCGACCACGCCGACGGCCGGGACGATCGTGTTGAGGAAGCTCAGGGTGAACAGCGCCGCGAACGACGCGAAGATCGCCATGACCATGAGCTCGAGGGGGCCCCGATTGCGAAGGTACTGGTAGACCGTGGCGCCGAACAGCACGTAGAAGGCGAGCTGCAGGGCCGCTGTGATCGGGTCCAAGGGAGTTCGGCCACCTCGAGAGGCGACGGTCGGCGAGGCGCAGCCGTCGAGCGCTCTCATCATGCCGAGGATTGGGCCGTGGCGAATAACATCGACATTACAACTCGCACCGCCGGCTCGTCGTCGCCCCCGAAGCCTGTCGCGGGGATGCATCCGGGCAACGGGGTACGATCCCGGCATGTGCCGAAGCATTCGAACCCTGCGCCACCAGGATGATCCCGCGACGACCGGCGAGGTCGAGGCCGCGGCCCGCCAGTACGTCCGGAAGGTCAGCGGATTCCGCGCGCCTTCCGCTCGCAACACCGCCGCCTTCGAGGAGGCGATCGCCGAGATCGCGGCCGCCTCGCAGCGCCTGATCCTCGCGATGGGCGGCGACGTGGAGCCGGGGCCCGACCGCAAGCCACCGAGCCGTCCGCGCACCGACGCCGACCACGACCGCGCCCACCGGCTCGGTCGGATGCACACCCACGAGCCCGTTTCCGAGCCTGCCTCCACGGCGTCCGCCTGATCGCATGACGGCGCGCGCCGGCGGGCCGACGTCCTCGGGCGGTCCGATGGAGCTCGACGCCGAGCTGCCGATCCGGCACGTCACCAGCACCCGCGTCATCGCCGTGCGCGGGTCCGAGCTTGAGATTCGGGACGACCTCGTCGTCGGCGAGGAGCCGCTGGAGATCCGCGCGGCGGGACCGCGGCAGGAGGCCGTCCAGGTCGCGGTCACGATGCGGACGCCCGGCTACGAGGAGGAGCTGGCGCTCGGGTTCCTCACGAGCGAGGGCCTCCTCGCGGGCAACTCGGTGGTCGGCGTTGAGTACGGCGATCCGGGCGTCGTCTCCGAGCCCGACGACAGCGTCCTCGTCCGGCTCGCCCGGCGCTTCGATCCGTCGCTCGTGGCGAAGCGCAACTTCGTGGCCACCGCGTCCTGCGGGATCTGCGGCAAGGCATCGATCGATGACGTCGCGATCCGCTGCGAGCCGCTGCCGAAGGGCCTCCCCGTCGTGACGCGCGCGGTCGTGACGTCCCTGCCGGATTCGCTCCGCCTGGCGCAGGCCGCGTTCGAGCGCACCGGCGGGCTTCACGCCGCCGGGCTGTTTGAGACGGACGGCAGCCTCACCGCCATCCGCGAGGACGTGGGGCGCCACAACGCCCTCGACAAGCTCATTGGCTCGCGCGTGAAGGCGGGGGAGCTCCCGCTCTGGGACCGCATCCTGATGGTCTCGGGGCGCGTTTCGTTCGAGATCGTCCAGAAGGCCGCGGTCGCCGGCCTCCCGATCATCTGCGCGGTCTCGGCCCCGTCGGACCTCGCCGTCCGCCTGTCGGAGCGGCTCGGGGTGACGCTCGTCGGCTTCCTGCGCGAAGACCGCTTCAACATCTACAGCCACGACGGCCGGGTGGACCTTCGCGACCTCACGGGCTGATCGAGGGGCGCGACGCGCCCGCAAGCGGCGTGCAACGCCGCACGCCCCTCGCGAGGCACGGCCAGCGCGCCGATGCCATAGCCTCAGGATGTCGGGGGACACTCGCGGGCCTGGCCCGTTCCCCCCGGGCGGGCCGGGCCCACCTCACCACCGCAGCCCCACTCGCGGTCGCGATCGTCCACAGCAGCGTGCTCAGGGCGGTCAGGTCCGAGTCGGTCATGCGCGGCTACTCGCGCCGCGGCCCGGCGTTGGTGAACTCGAAGCCGAAGCGACCCTTGATGCAGAGGTGGCCCTCGGTGACGGTCGAGTCCATCGGCGAGGTGACCTTCACGATCTGGTTGTCCTGGACGTGGAGGTCCACGGCGCACCCGACGCCGCAGTACGGACAGATGGTCGAGGTGGTCGTCTGGGCGGACTCGTTCCAGGTGCCGGATTCGCGCATGTCGAACTCGGACTTGAACATCAGCGCGCCCGTCGGGCAGACACCGATGCAGTTGCCGCAGTAGACGCAGGCCGAGTCCGGCAGGGGCGCGTCCCACTCCGTGGAGATTCGCGCATCGAAGCCGCGCCCCGCCACGGCGATCGCGAAGGTGTTCTGGGCGTCCTCGCCGCAGGCCTCGACGCACTTGTAGCAAAGGATGCATTTCGAGTAATCGCGGACGTAGAGGTTGTTGTCGACCTTCACCGGCTGCGCCACGGTGGCCGCGACGGCCGCCTCTCGGCCCGCGGGGGAGTGGTGGTGTCCGGGGTCGCGGTCATCGCGCTCGTGCGCGGCGGCTGCGGGAGCGGGCTCCCCGTACCGGGTGGGGTCGGCGCCGTAGCGCTCGCGGTAGCGGGCGGCGTCGCCATCGGGCACCTTGGGGCCGGCGAGGGACAGGTCCACGGAGGACCCGAGGAACTCGAGGACCACCTTTCGCGAGAGCTGGACGCGCTCGGACTTCGTGAGCACCTCCATGCCCTCCTCCACCTTGCGAGAGCAGGCCGGGGCGAGGACGCGGGCGCCCTTGACCTCCACCACGCAGACGCGGCAGACGTTCACGGGGGTGAGATTCTCGAGGTAGCAGAGGGTCGGGATGTCCAGGCCCTGGGCCCGGCACGCATCCAGGATCGTGGAGCCGGCCGGGACCGAGACGTCGGCGCCATCGATCTGGAGCGAGACGCGCGGCGGCAGCGCGGCGGGCGGCGGCTCCGGAATCCGGGATGCTCGGGCGGGCGGGGTGGTGTAGACGATCCCGGGACCCGGCTCCTCGAGGGTCGCGGCCTGCGAGCCGTGCGCGGGGCCCGCGTTGGGCCCGGGCCGCGACGCGGCCGAAGGGTCGGTCGAGGGCACGGGCTCGCCGCCGTTCGGTCGATCGCTCACAGCGCCACCAGCTCCGGCTGGCGCATCGCGGATTCGATCGCCGACGACGCGGTCTGCCCGAGCCCGCAGATCGAGGCGTCGCGCATCGCCTGGCCGATGTCGCGAAGGAGCGCGAGCTCCGCCTCCCGCGTCCGGACCTCGATGCGGTCGGCGAGCCGTGACAGCAGCTCCTCCTGCCGAACCGTTCCGACGCGACACGGTACGCATTGCCCGCACGACTCGTCGCGGAAGAACGCGGCGATCCGCCGCAGCGTCCCCACCATGTCCGTGGTCTCGTCGAAGACCATCACGACGCCCGATCCGAGGCTCGCGCCGATCGCCCGGGT
Source organism: Candidatus Limnocylindria bacterium (assembly GCA_035525825.1). Classification (GTDB taxonomy): domain Bacteria; phylum Chloroflexota; class Limnocylindria; order Limnocylindrales; family CSP1-4; genus UBA5189. Next base: position 1,380 of record DATLDP010000105.1, on the reverse strand, counting down.
GCCCTCGAACGTCAGCGGCACCTCGAGCGCATCCGGCCCGACGAACACGCCCGCTGCGCCGCCGAGCAGGACCGCCCGGATCGATCGACCGCCCGGCACGCCGCCGGCGAGCTCGATCAGCTCGCCGAGCGTCATCCCGAACGTCACCTCGTACACCCCGGCCCGCCCGACGTTGCCCGAGACGCAGAAGAGCTTCGGGCCGGTTGAGCCGTCGGTCCCGGTCGCGGCATACCGCTCGCCGCCGCCCGGGCCTTCCTCGAGGATCCCGAGCACGTTGACGAGTGTCTCGACGTTGTTGACCGCGGTCGGCTTCCCGAACAGCCCGACCTCGACCGGGAAGGGCGGCTTGTTGCGGGGCTCGCCGCGCTTGCCCTCGATGGACTCGAACAGCGCCGTCTCCTCGCCGCAGATGTAGGCGCCGGCGCCGCGACGCAGCTCGATGTCGAAGGCGAAGTCCGAGCCCATGACGCTCGGACCGAGGTAGCCGGCTGCGCGGGCGGCCTCGATCGCGTGGAGGATCCGGCCCTCCGCGAGCGGATACTCGCCCCGGATGTAGAGGTAGCCCTTCGACGAGCGCGTGGCGAGGCCCTCGATGGTCATGGACTCGACGACGGCGAACGGGTCCAGCTCCATCACGACCCGGTTCGAGAAGGTCCCGGGCTCCGACTCGTCGGCGTTGGCCACGACGTAGTGCGGCTGCGCCGGCTGGCCCGCGACTGCGGCCCACTTCCGGCCGGTCGGGAAGGCCGCGCCGCCGCGCCCGAGCAGCTTCGAGTCGATGACCTCCTTCGTGACCGCCTCCGGGCCCATCGCGAGGGCGTGCTCGAGGGCCTGGTAGCCGCGATTGGCGAGGTAGTCATCGAGGGAGCTCGGGTCGACGATCCCGGCCCGGCGGAGCAGCTGGAGCTGCGGCTCGCCGGCCTGCGGCACGGAGGCGCGAGCTTCCTGCATTCGATCGGTGCTCGCCTGCGTGGCGGCGGCCGGATCACCGACCGGGCGTTCGCTGGGACCCTTCGAGGTCGATCGATCCCCGGCCACCGCTGCTTCGAGTCGCGAGACGATCCCCACGGCATCGGTCGGGGCCGCAACCTCACGGAAACCTTGCTCGCCAGCGATCGTGAACATGGCCGCGGGTACGCGCTCGCACTGGCCGAGGCAGGGGCTGCGCAACCAGGTCATCGTGCCGTCCCGGGCCGGGCTGCCGGCGGGCCCGAGGGATCGCCCGAGGTCCTCGCAGACCTCCTCGGCCCCGGCGAGCCGGCAGGCGATGTCGTCGCAGACGTGGGCCGCAATCGGCGCTCGCGGCTTCGTGGTGAAGAGGGCGTAGAACGTGGCGACGCCGTAGGCCTCGGCGGGCGGCACCGAGAGGCGTCGGCAGAC
>DATLDP010000101.1:0-17910 GCA_035525825.1 Candidatus Limnocylindria bacterium | reverse complement strand
TCGCCTTCGCGGTGGTGGAGCGGCGCAGCCCCTGATCGGAGCGCAAGCTCGCTATCGCCAGCCGAGCTCCGGGGCGACGTACTTGAGGATGCTCTCGACGGCGTGGGCGTTGTACTCGACGCCGAGCTGGTTCGGGACGGTGAGCAGGAGCGTGTCCGCGGCCTGGATCGCGGTGTCCTTCGCGAGCTCCTTCACCAGCACGTCCGGCTCTGCCGCGTAGGACCGGCCGAAGATCGCCTTCGTCTGCGCGTCGATGTAGCCGACCTTGTCCTGGTCGTCGTTGCCGCGCCCGAAGTACGCCCGATCGCGATCGTCGACGAGGGCGAAGATGCTGCGTGAGACCGAGACCCGGGGCTCGCGTTGGTGGCCGGCGGCAGCCCAGGCCTCCTTGTACAACCGGATCTGGTCCGCCTGGAGCTCGTGGAAGGGCACGCCGGCGTCCTCGGTCATCAGCGTCGAAGACTGCATGTTCACGCCGAGCTTCCCGGCCCATTCCGCTGTCGGGCGAGAGCCGGCGCCCCACCAGATCCGGTCCCGCAGCCCGGGCGAGTGCGGCTCCGGCCGGAGGAGCCCGGGCGGGTTCGGGAACATCGGGTTCGGGCTGGGCTGGGCGAAGCCGGCGCCCTCGATGACCTGGAGAAAGACCTCCGTGTGCTGGCGGGCCATCTCCGCGCCGACCGGATCGTCTTCCGCCGGCTGGTAGCCGAAGTAGCGGAAGCCATCGATGACCTGCTCCGGCGAGCCGCGGCTGATCCCGAGCTGGAGGCGGCCACCGGCGATGAGGTCCGCCGCCCCCGCGTCCTCGGCCATGTACAGCGGGTTCTCGTAGCGCATGTCGATGACCGCGGTGCCGATCTCGATCCGCTTCGTGCGGGCCCCGACCGCGGCGAGCAGCGGGAACGGCGACGCGAGCTGCTGGGCGAAGTGGTGGACCCGGAAGTAGGCGCCGTCGGCCCCGAGGTCCTCGGCCGCCTCCGCCAGCTCGATCGACTGGATGAGCGCGTCGGCACCGGAGCGAACCTGCGAGTACGGGCCGGCGGACCAGTGCCCAAAGGAGAGAAACCCGATCTTCTTCACGTCGAAAGTCTAGGTCGGCGGGGCGTTCAGGCGGTTCGGTCACCATCTGGTGCGGCCGGGCATCTACTACGAAACCGTAGGATCTCGCCGGAGTGCACCATGCACGCGCCCGATCCCCGTGCTGGAGCCGGTGATTGACCGGTAGTCGCGCTGGGTATCCGGCTGCGCCGCACCCTGCCAGGTCAACGCGCGGGCGTCAGCCACACCTCCGGCACGTACGAGTCGGGCGCACCGAATGCGCCGATCGCCATCGCGCCGGGACCGCCCGGGATGATCGCGTAGAGCTCGGCGCCCTCCTGGACGGGGGCGCGATTCGACCGCTCCCAGACGACACCATCGCGCGAGATCCACGACATCGCCGTGCCGCGCTGCAATCCCTGGATGTCGCCGATCCCGATCGCGATCTCGCCGACCACCGCGACATCGGTCATCCACGCGTAGCCCCCGGGGTGCTGCCGGCTCGCCTCGTCGCCGGCGCGCGTCCAATGTTCCCCGTCGAGCGAGGTCCAGGCCGCGGCCGTCCGTCGCTCGAGATCCGACCCGACCACCACCAGCCCGCCCCACGGAGCCGCCGCGACGGAGGCCGCGATGCCGCCGGTGAAGGCCGGGTCGTCGATCCGCGTCCAGCGCTCGCCATCGGACGACAGCCACGCGACGGCGCCCGTCTGAACCTGCGCGGTGCCCACGACGCCGACGGCCACGAACCCGCCGTGGAACCTGGTGATCGAGCGGACCTCGGCGTTGTCGAACGTCTCCGGAGCGTCCGCGACGGGCTTCCAGGCGAAGCCATCCTTCGACGTCCAGAAGCGCGCGTGCCGCTCGAACAGCTCGGGCCCGGCGGAGCCCCCGGCGACCAGTCGGTCCGGCGAGAAGGCGACCGAGGTCATCCGCTCGGCCACGCCGCTCGTCCCCAGCACCTCCACGGCCATCCGGTCCCAACGAGCGCCATCGGCGGACAGCCAGGCTGCGGGCCCGTCACCCGCACGCCCCACCGCGGCGACCGAACCGCTGGATGCCGGGGAGAGGGCCATCGGGAACGTGTACGGGGTGGGGTCCATCGGGTGGAGCGTCCAGGCGGAGCCATTCGCAGAGGTCCACGCAACCGGGACCCAGTCCGGCGGCACATACCCGATCACCGTGAACCCACCGGACGGGAGCACGATCGCGTCGGTCATCGTGGCCTGGCCCGCGATGCGCAGGATGGGGTGGACGCCGGGGTAGCTCGGCGCAACGCTCGCCTGGTAGTTGGATGGCCGCTCCACCGACGCCGCTCGGCCCCAGTCGATCCCGAGCACGGGTGGCCCGGACGGCGCAAGCGCGCCGGAACCGGTGGGACCCCCGGATGGCGCGAGCACCTGGCACGCCGCGAGCACCTGGCACGCCGCGAGCACCGCAGCGGCCGCGACCGTCCTACCCAGCAGCCGGCGCCGGCTCGCGCCCGCGTGCGACGTCATCGGTCGGCGGCGGACCAGCGCGTGTAGCGCGGCGGCCATTCGTCGGCAGTGCGCCGGCCGAGGATCGCCGTCTGGACCCGGAGCTCGAACAGCCAGTAGGTATCGTCGACCTCGAAGAACCAGCCGTCCGCGACTCGATCGCGAATCTCGCCTGCGGGAACGAGCCGCGCTTGCCCACGGACGGAGAACTCGTCGGGCGCAGTCATGTCCTGGTGGGCGTGGAGGGCGTAGCGGCCGTCCTCGATGAGGTCGCGGCGCTTCGCGGAATCGAGCAGAAAGACGAACAGGCCGTCGTCGACGATCCCGACCGTCACGGGATGGAGGCGCGGAGCGGCGTCGCCTCGGACGGTGGCCAGGAGCGCGGCGCCCTGCGCGCGGTCGAGATGGCGGGCGCCCTCGTCGGCGACCTCCGGCGCGGCGGCGGCGAACTCGGCCCAGCCGGCATGCGCCGGGGACGCAGCAGCATCCATGCCCGGGAGTCTGCCCGAAATCGGCGGCTCATGGCTCGGCGGCCCGGTTCGTTGCTATGGTCCGGCCATGCCTGACGTCCGCGAGCTCCGCATCGCCCTGACCGTCGACGATTACGACCGAGCGGTCGCCTTCTATCGCGACGCCCTGGGCCTCGTCGAGGTCGAATCATGGGTCCGGCCCAACGGCCGCGGCACGATCCTCGCCGCCGGCCGGGCGACGCTCGAGCTATTCGATCCCCAGCAGGCGGAGACACTCGACGACATCGAGGTCGGCCGGCGAGTGTCCGGCGCGGTCAGGCTCGCGATCCACGTGGACGACTCGGGCGCGGTCGCTGATCAGCTGGTGGCGGCGGGCGCAACACGCGAGCACGAGCTCGTCGTCTCGCCGTGGGGCGACCGCAACGCCCGGGTCCGCGCGCCTGACGGGATGCAGCTGACGCTCTTCAGCCTGCAGGGCGACGTTCCGGGGTAGGTCCGGGCCCGGTCCATCGGACGATCGGGGCATCGACCGACCGGCACCTGTGTCTATGCTGCGGCCATGGCCGAAGGTCCGACGGACCAGCAGCTTCCGGAGCCGACCTCGTTCGCGGCGTTCGACCACCTCCTCGACACCTGCCGCCGGACACGCGGCGCGCTCGTCTCGATCGTCCAGGACGACCAGCGCGATGACCAGGCCGTGCGGGACGTGCTGGCCCGTGAGGCCCTCGTCCACATCGAGGCCATCCTCGAGGGGTTGATCGTCCTGGCGCGGACCGGCCAGTTCAGCAGCGAGGAGCTGCGAGCGCTGGTGCGGCGAGCCGGCATCATCGCGCCGCCGCGGCCGGGCACGCCGGACGGGCGGGCCGCGGACCACGAGGCCGCGTTCGACGCGACGCGCGACCGTGGCGCGATCCGGGCGATCGACGGGCGGTCGATGCTGGCGGCCGGCCACGCTCGCGTGCTGTTCTCGGTGATCCCGAACCTGCCGCCCGAAGCCGTCGGGTGGCCACTCGCGCGCCGGACCTACGCGGACATCCCGGTGCCGCGCACGGAGCGGGAGCTGCTGCTCCGCGCCGAGGAGCTCGCGCGGGTGGTGTGGCGAGTGGCCGCGGGCGACGAGCGCCGGGACGAGGCCCTCCGCCGAACCCTCGCGTTCTACGAAGCGGGCGCCCGCATGTCCTTCCGGGGGTTCCAGGCCGCGTGACGGCGCGCCGCCCCGCGCCGCAGCGAGGCGGTCGTCGGAGCAGCACGGCCGCTTTGGCGCTCATCGTCGCGACCCTGACCGGCGCGTGCGCGGAGCGGGCCACGCTGCCGCCGAACCCGACCGTCGCGGCGCCCCATGCCTACTCGATCTGCCCGCAGTCAGGCGAGCTGCCGCCGACGGACGTCAACGACGAGGCGGTCAGCGTCCTGCGGGAGCGCCTGTCGCTCCTGGGGGTCGCCGAGCCGGACGTCACCATCGGCTCCTGCATCGAGCTCGCCCTCGAGCTCACGGGGCAGGATCCAGACACGGTCCAGGCCGCGGTCCTCGGGACGGGCCGGGTGGAGCTGGTCCCGGTCCCACCCGAGCAGGTTGGCGCGATCCAGGCGGGGAGCCTCGGCCCGGTGGGGGTCCAGCCGATCGTCGCGAGCTCGGACCTCACCGGCGCGGCGATCGCCGCGGACGAAGCCGGACATCCGGTGCTGACGTTGACGATGACGCCGGCCGGAGCCGACGCCCTCGGTGCCTGGACGGCGGGCCACGTCGGTGGCTCCGTGGCCCTGGTCGTCGACGGCGTCGTGGCAGCCGTGCCGGTGATCAACGGGCCGACTCCCGGCGGATCCGTCCAGGTCTCGTTCGGGGCCACTCCGCCGGTCGCCCTCGAGGCGCTTCGGGTCATGGTGTTGAGCGGGCCGCTGCCGGAGGCATGGGCCCAGCCGGAACGACCCCAAGGCTGACGCAGGTGACGGTGCCCGGACGGAGCTCCGCCGGAAGGACGCCGGGCTAGGCCCTCGGCAGGACCACGATCCGGCGGTTCGGCTCCTCGCCGATCGACTGCGTGGAGACGTCCGGATTGGCCTTGAGGGCCAGGTGGATCCAGCGCCGCTCGAGCGCGGGCATCGGCTCCAGCTGGAGCATCTTGCCGGTCTCCAGGACGCGAGCCGCCGCCCGCTCGGCGATCTCCCGCAGCTGGCGCTCGCGCCGGCCGCGGTAGTCCTCGACATCCACGAGCACGCGGGTCCAGGCGCCCATCTGGCGGGAGAGCATGAGGTTCACGAGGTGCTGCAGCGCGGAGAGCCGCTCGCCCTTGCGCCCGATCAGCGCCCCGAGCTCCTCGCGCTCCTGCTCGGCGCCAAGGACGTTGAGGCGGCTCGTCTCGCCCGTCTCGACGTCGACGCGGGCGTCGAAGCCGATGTGGACCAGGAGCTGCTCCAGGATCACCTTGCCGGCCGCGAGGGCCTCCGGCGACGCCTCGGCGGCCTCGAGCTCGGCCCGCTCGGAGGCGACGGAGCCGCGGGCTGCGGCGACCTCGGCCTCTTCGCCGGCCGTGAGGTCGGAGCTGGCGCGGCGGGGCCGGTCGTCACGGCGCGGCCCGCGATCGCGGTCGGGACCACGGTCACGGCCGAAGCCGCCGCGATCCTCGCGGCCGCGCGGCGCGGCCTCCCGATCCATCACCGGCGTGCCGGCTTCGTTCATCTCGCCGGGCGCGGCCTCGCGCGGCTCGGCGGCCTCGCGCGGCTCGGCCTCGGGTCGCGACTGGCGGTCGGCTGGGGGACGCTCGTCGCGGCGCGGGGCGCGGTCGCCACCGAAGGCGCCGCGGTCGCGGTTGAACCCGCCGCCACCACCGGCGCGGTCGTCGCGGCGCGGGCCGCGGTCGCGATCGAAGCCACCGCCTCCGCCGGCGCGGTCGTCGCGGCGCGGGCCGCGGTCGCCACCTCGGTCACGATCGAAGGCGCCGCCGCCACCGCGATCGAAGCCGCGGCCACCGCCACCACGATCGTCGCGGTCGAACTCGCGCGGCGGCGCCGGCGGGAGCGGGCGCTTGGCGGCCTCCTCCCGCTTCGGGGCGGCCCCACCGAGCTCCGACCGGGGCGCGGCGAGGATTCGGGCGGGTTCGGCACCCATGCCGAGGACGCCTCGGCTGCCCGGGGTCAGGATCTCGAAGTCGAGGTCATCGAGGCCGACGCCGAAGTCCTCGCGCGCGGTGCGCAGGGCCTCCTCGACGGACTTGCCGGTGAACTCGCGATAGGCGCTGGTGCTCATCGACGTCTCCCACGCCGGCCCTGGCGACCTCGGTGGCGGATCGTTGCGTCCGCCGAAGCCGAGCGGTCGAGGGCCGACCGTTCAGGATTGGACCGCGCCGGCGCTCCCGCCGGACGCGAGGTGGATGCGGCGGCCGAGGGCACGGCGACCGGGAAGCGCGGGGAATGGTCCACGGCGAATGCCGGGGTCCGGCCGAAGAGCGGGAACATCCCGCCCCAGCCGGTGGTCAGGAACTGCTGCACGATCTGGTACAGCGTGGAAACGATCAGGTAGAGGAACACGCCCACCGGGATGATCTCGCCGTACAGGACGGTGATCAGCGGCAGGTAGATGGCCATGGTCCGCTGGGTGCGTGCCTGGGGATCCAGCTCGACGTTCGGGTCGTGGGGCGGCAGCGCCATGCGCGAGGCGATGAGCTGCAGCACGGTGTAGAAGATCGCGAAGAGCGAGATGCCGGTCATGTTGACGATGACCAGCGGCAGCGTGAACCCGAACGGGATCAGGCCGCCGAAGGAGCTCGCCTGGATGCCGGCGAGCCACGGGATCTCCGAGCTGATGCAGGGGGCGAAGTGCTGGGCGCCGTTCACGGCGGTGACGAGCAGCGGGGGCGGGCACGTGAGCGGCACCACCTGGAACCCGAAGAGCGTCAGGGACGCCGTCAGGTCCGCGGCGGACAGGCCCTCGCGCACGACCTGGTACATCGGGAGGATGAGGAGCATTGGCAGGAGGGCCACGAGGCAGCCGGCCTGGCTGATTCCGCGGTCCTTCATGAGCGCGGCCTGGGCCTGCTGCTGCTTGAGCCGGTCGCCCTTGTACTTGCGCTGGATCTCCTTCATCTCGGGCTGGATGGACTGCATCCGGCGCATCGAGACCATCTGGCGCCGCATGAGCGGCACGAGCAGGGTTCGGACGATCAGCGTCGTGATGATGATCGAGATGCCCATGTCCAGGCCGCTGAACTGATGGATCCCGACCATCAGGATCAGGAAGGCCTGGAAGATCGGGTTGAAGAGGACCGCGAGCAGGCTCACCGGATCGGCCTTGACGGGGGCCGGGGTGATGATCAGCGGCGTCGGCGCCGGGGTCGTGGATGGGGCGGCCGTCGGGGCGGCGGTGACGCCCGGGGCGATCGAGGACGGGGCGCCGGACGAGGTGATCGGCTCGCAGCCGCCGATGACGAGGGCGACGCCAAGGAGGAGTGCCAGGACGAGGAGCGTCCTCGCAAGGGGAGACGTTCGAAGTCGGCGCATGGAGGCGATCATCGGACCGGGTCGAAGCCGCCGGGGTGGCCGGGGTGGCAGCGCGCGATCCGCTTCGCGCCCATCCACGAGCCACGAAGGAGCCCGTACTTCTCGATGGCCTGCTCGGCGTAGCGGGAGCACGACGGCTCGTAGCGACAGCTGGAGGGGAGCCAGGCGAACGCGAAGCGGTAGACGTGGATCAGCGCGATCCCCGCTCGCTCCAGGATCCCCACGCTCGTCACCCTTGTCCCATGCCCATCTCGCCTCGATCCCCGAGGGCGCCGCCGCGGGCGAGGAGTCGGCTGAGCGCCGATCCGATCGCCCGATGGTCCGCCTTGACGATCGCCGGCCTGGCGATCACCAGCACGTCCCAGCCCGGTCGCATCGACGGAAGGAGCGACCGGAGTGTCTCCCGAAGGCGCCGCCGAACTCGATTCCGCACGACCGCCGGGCCAAGGGCCTTGCTGGTCGCGAGGCCGAACCGCGTGACCCCGAGCTCGGTCCGCAGCATTCGCGCGGCGAGGATCGGGTGCGAACGGATCGTCCCGCGCTCCTGGAGCGCCGCGAAATCCTGCGGGCTGGAGAGCATCTCGAGTCGCGGCCGAGGGCCGCGCCCGGTTGTCAGGCCGACAGGCGCTTCCGACCGCGAGCCCGGCGTGCGGCCAGGACGCGGCGGCCGCCCGTCGTTCGCATTCGGGCGCGGAAGCCGTGCTCCTTGGCGCGGTGACGCTTCTTGGGCTGGTAGGTCTGCTTCATCGAGCCTGCCTGGGATCCTCTCCGTCCGGCCTCGGGGTTCCGTCAATCTTTGCCCCGGAAGGCACGCAAACGCGCCGGGTCGCTCGATGCACGAGCGGTGGCGCGTTCTCCGTCCGGCGGATGATAGGTCGAGCCATTCTCGACCGTCAAACGTTCGAGGTCGCCGGTGCCGGCGGGGGCTCTCACGTGCGGCCACACGGAGTACGCTCACGGGCCCCGTCGCGCGACGCCGGATACTCCCCGGGAGTATCGCGAATTTGCCTTGCGGGTCCCCGGCGGCGGTGCTACCGTTCGGCCCCCGAAGCCCCGGCGACAGGCCCTTCCGCCGCTCCCCGAGCCCTCGGTCGCACGCCTCACCGCCTCGCTTTCCCGGCCCCGCGGCTCCGGCCGAACATCGTCCCTGAGAACCTTCCACGAGAGTCCACATCGACCTATGGACGCCAAGCAGGTCTGGCGCGCCGCCCTCGGCGAGCTCCAGGTGACGCTCTCCCCAGCGAACTTCGAGACGTGGCTGCGTGACACCGCGCTCGTCGAGGTGGATGACACCCGGTTCCGGATCTCGGTCCCGAACGGGTTCGCCAAGGACTGGCTGGAGAGCCGCTACCGCTCGCTGATCTCCCAGACGCTCGGCCGGATCGTCGGCTACGGCGTCCAGGTCGAGTTCTTCGTCGGCGCCGTCGAGGGCGACGGCACGGGCGAGGCGGCGCGGGGGGGCGATGCCCAGGAGGGCTCGAGCGACGAGCCGGTCGCTTCCGGCACGGTCCGTCCGGACGGCGGCGCACCCGACCCCGTGGCCGTCGGGCCCGGCCTGCTTCCCGGCACCCACGCCCGCCCGACCGCGCGGCCCGCCAGCTCGGCGACCCAGGTTCGCGTCGAGCCGACCCGCGTCGGGGGCGAGGGTGGCACGAGCAACATCAACACCCGTTACACCTTCTCCAACTTCATCGTCGGCTCGGCCAACCGACTCGCCCACGCGGCCAGCCTGTCGGTGGCGGAGCGACCGGGCCACGCCTACAACCCGTTGTTCCTCTACGGCGGCGTGGGCCTCGGCAAGACCCACCTGATGCACGCCATCGGCAACCAGGTCGCGGCGAAGTTCCCGCGGAAGCGCGTCGTCTACGCGACGAGCGAGAAGTTCACCAACGAGTTCATCACCTCGATCCAGCAGGGCAAGATCGACGAGTTCCGGGCGCGCTACCGCCGGATCGACCTGCTCCTGATCGACGACATCCAGTTCATCGCGGATAAGGAGCGAACGCAGGAAGAGTTCTTCCACACGTTCAACGCGATCCACGAGGACGGGAAGCAGATCGTGCTGAGCTCCGATCGGCCGCCCAAGGCCATCCTCACCCTCGAGGAGCGTCTTCGGAGTCGGTTCGAGTGGGGCCTCATCGCGGACCTGACCGCGCCGGACCTGGAGACCCGCATCGCGATCCTTCGGGCGAAGGCCGAGGAGGGCGCGGTGCCCATCGGCTCCGAGGTCATCGAGTTCATCGCCCGAAAGGTCGTGTCCAACATCCGGGAGCTGGAGGGGGCCCTGAATCGGATCGTGGCCTACGCCGCCATGGGGGCGATGCCCATCTCGATCGAGCTCGCGCAGGCGGTCCTCTCGAACGTCCTCTACAACCCCAAGAAGCGCCAGATCACGCCGGAGCGGATCGCCAAGGCCGTGTCGGAGTACTACGGGGTGGCGCTGGAGCAGCTCCGCGGCCAGAAGCGCGACAAGGCCATCGTCATGCCTCGCCAGATCGCGATGTTCCTGATGCGAGAGGAGACGGACGTCTCCCTGCTCCGGATCGGCGCGGAGCTCGGGAACCGGGACCACTCCACGGTCCTCCACGCCTGCGACAAGATCACCCGCGAGTCCGCCGGCAACGACGAGCTCCGCCGCGAGATCGCGGCCGTCCGCGAGCTGATCTACGCCGACTGACCACGTGGGCCACGTGGGGTCCCGCGGGTTATCCACCATTTCGGCATTTCCCGTGGGCAGCTGGTGTATTCGCAACGCCCCGGGATCGTCCTGCAACGTGGACGGAAGGTTGGAGAACTCCGCGGGACTACGTGGATGACCGCCTCGAAGCCAGAGTGTGATCCCAGGGTGACCATCCGATCGTCCACCGCGGATCCCGGTCCGCGTCCCCCGACGGACCCTGTCCCGTCCACCGGCCAGCCTTCGTCGTCCACCCGCCATTCGAACGGGGCGGAGCGTGGCCATCCACCAAGTCCACAGCATGATGATGATGGTGATGAGACAAGAACAATGCGAAGATACGCACACAGAACTGACGCGGCTTGGCGGGAGCCGGGAGCCCCGCATGCGGAGCCGTCGTGCCGCCGTGAATTGCCCGACCCGCCCCGCTCTGGAGTGGCCCTGACGTGAAGCTCTCGGTGATGCAGGAGAATCTGGCGCGCGGCCTCGGGGTCGTCAGCCGGGCCGTCTCGAACCGGAGCACCCTGCCGGTGCTCGCCAACGTCCTCCTGAAGACCGAGGACGGAGGCCTTCGGCTCACGACGACCAACCTCGAGATCGGGCTCGTGTACTGGGTCCCGGGCAAGGTCGAGACGGACGGGTCCACCACGGTGCCGGCCCGGCTCCTCGCCGACCTCGTGAGCTCGCTGCCGGGCGGCCAGCGGATCGATCTCGAGTCGGGCCCCAACGAGACCCTCCACGTCAGCGCCGGGCCCTTCCAGTCGCACGTCAAGGGCATCGACGCGGACGAGTTCCCCTCGATCCAGCCGACCGGCGAGCGACCGACCACCCGGATCGCCCAGAACGTCCTGAAACGGGCCCTGGAGGAGACCGCCTTCGCCGCGGCGACCGATGAGGCCAGACCCATCCTCACGGGCGTCCTGTGCCGCTTCGAGGGCGATACGGTGACCCTCGCGGCAGCGGACAACTACCGGATCGCCGTCAAGACCATCCCCATCCTTGACGCGGTCGCGGACACCAGCGTGGTCGTGCCGGCGCGGGCCCTGACGGAGCTGATGCGCGTCCTCGGCGACACGGACGAGCCGGTCGAGCTCGTGCTCGCCCAGAGCCGCAACCAGATCCTCTTCCACCTGGACGGCGTGGACCTCGTCAGCCGGCTCATCGACGGCCAGTTCCCGAACTACCAGTCGGTGCTGCCGAAGGCCCACACCACTCGCGCGATCCTCGATCGCGAGGAGCTGCTCCGGGCCGTCCGGCCGGCGGCGCTCATCGCCCACGAGTCGGCCAACATCGTGAAGCTCCAGGTCTCGGCCAACGGGGAGTCCGGCATCACGGTCAGCGCCAACGCGGAGATCGGCGACCACGTCGGCCAGGTGGAGGCCTCGGTGGAGGGCGACGGCACGTCGATCGCCTTCAACGCGAAGTACCTCGCGGACGTCCTCGAGAAGGTCTCGGCGGAGCAGTTCGCGCTCGAGCTCCAGGGGCCGCTCGCCCCCGGGGTCTTCAAGCCCATCGGGGACGACCACTACGTTCACGTCGTGATGCCCGTCCGGACCACTTCCTAGCCGGGCGGCCGATCCGGGCCGTCGCGGGCGTTGTCGCCCGCGCGGGCTCGGTCACGAACCTCCATGTACGATCCCTCGCCTGCTCGGCTCCGCCTTCCCGCCGACCCGGCTGAGCCGCCCGCCGATCGCGTGGCGACCATCTCCGGGCTCCAGCTCACGGATCTGCGCGCCTATGCGTCCCTGGTCGCGCGGTTCGAGGGCGGGCCGCAGCTGGTGTGGGGCCCGAACGCGGCCGGGAAGACGAGCCTGCTCGAGGCGATGGTCCTGCTCGCCCGTGGTGGCTCGCACCGGACGTCGACGGACGCCGAGCTCGTTCGGTGGGGCGCGGACGTGGCCCGGGTGGAGGGCCGGGCGGGCGAGGACTCGATCGAGGTCGCGCTGGTCCGTCCCGGCTCGATCGCCGCCGCCGGCGGGGCGCGGAAGCGGATCCGGGTCAACGGGGTGCCGAGACGCGCGGCAGCTCTCACCGATCGCCTCCGAGTGGTGCTCTTCGCCCCCGAGGACATGCTCCTCGTGGTGGGCTCGCCGACGCTCCGACGGTCCACCCTGGACCAGCTCGCGGCCACGCTGTTCCCGTCCTACGCCGCCGAGCTCGCGACCTACGGCCGCGCCCTCCAGCAGCGCAACGGCCTCCTCCGCGCGATCCGCGACGAGACCGCGTCCCGCGAGGAGCTGCGCTACTGGGACGCCCCGTTCCTCGACGCCGGCGGCGCCGTCGTGGCGACGCGCCACGCGCTCCTGGCCCGGCTTGCCGCGCCGCTCGCGGAGGCCCACGCGGAGATCGCGCCGGAGGAGGCGGCGAGCGGCGCACTGGGGCTCGAGTACGTCACCAACGCCCCGGCCGGCCCGGACGAGACACCCCGCGAGGCACTCTCGCGGCGCCTCCAGGAGACCGCCGAGAAGGAGCTCTGGAACGGCACGACCCTCATCGGCCCGCATCGGGACGACCTGGCGTTCTCGATGGGGGGCCGGGACCTGTCCGCGTTCGCCTCGCGGGGCCAGCAACGGACGGCCATCCTGGCCATGAAGCTCGCCGAGCTGGATCTCGTGACCGGCCACGACGGGCGGCCGCCCCTCCTGCTCCTCGATGACGTCTTCTCAGAGCTGGATCCGGCCCGGCGAGCGCACCTCGTCCGGCGGATCGCGGAGCTGCCCCAGGCGTTCGTGACCACGACCACGCCGGACGACCTGGACCCGTCGCTGCGCGCGATCGCGGTTCCATGGGAGGTCCGGGCCGGCGACACCGGCGCGGAGCTGGCGCGGTCGTGACCGACGACGAGGTCCGCCGGATCAACGCCTCCGAGGAGCGGCCGCGCCGCCGCCGGCCGAGGTCGCGGATCGGCGACCTGATGCCCCAGGCCGCCGCCCACCTCGGGCTCCAGGACGAGCTCCGGAAGGGCCGGCTCGTGGCCACGTTCGATGCCCTCGTGGCCGAGCTCGCCCCCGCTGCGCACGGCGCCTGCCGGGCCGTCAAGGTCGATGGCGAGACCCTCGTCGTCGAGGCCGACGCGCCCATCGTCGGGCAGGAGGTGCTCCTCCACGGCGACGAGCTCACCGCCGCGTTTCGCAGGGCACCGGGCGGCGCCGACGTTCGTCAGGTGCGGGTGATCATTCGCCGGCGGTAGCGCGTCACCTCGGACCTCCCTCGATCGTCCGTCCGGGGCTCACGAATCACCGTGCGATAATCCCCGCCCCGATCCAGCAACCTGGCAGAGGACCGCAGTGGCCCACCGGCTCCAGATGAAGCTCGGCGTCGTCCCCGACACCGAGCGCGCCACCGATTCGCCCGACACCGCGATCCACGTGGAGCCGCGGGTCGGGGCACAGACGCGCACGAAGGGCCACCTCTTCCTCCTCGTGACGTCGCGCGTCCCCGGCTCGAGGGCCCGGGATGCGACCCGCCTCGTCGCCGACTCGATCCGAAGCGAGTATTACTACGACGAATCGGCCGGGATCCGGGTCTGCCTCGTCAAGGCGATCCAGGTGGCCAACAAGCGGCTGAGCCACGCCCGCGAGCGGGGCGCGCTCGGCAGCGGGCCCGGCCCGATCGGCGTTGGGCTCGCCGTCGTGCGAGACAACGAGCTGTACGTCTGCACCGTCGGGCCCGCGGAGGCGTACCTCAACCGCGGGGCCAGGCTCTCGACCCTGCCCGACCCGCACCGCGACCGCGGCCTGCCCTCGCCCGACGTGGAGCCCGAGGTGTGGCGCGGCGAGATCAACGTCGGCGACCAGCTCCTCCTGGTCTCGCCCAACGTCGTCGGCGCGCTCGGCGCCGACACCCTCAAGGACGCCCTGGTCACGCTCCATCCCCAGTCGGCGGTAGAGCAGCTGACGGCGCGGTTCCGGGCCGGTGGTGGGGCGGGCCGCGACGGCGCCCTCGTCATCGAGGCGGCCGAGGTCGCGGTCTCGCGGGCCGGCGTCGTGCCGGTCCCGGTGCGGCCGGCCGAGCCGCTTGCCGGGATGCCGGATCGCTCGCCGATCCCCCTCGCGGACACCGTGGCCGGCGGGTTCGCGGCCGCGCAGTCCGGGGCTCGCTGGGCGCGGGGCGCGGCCGGCAGCGGCCTGTACCGGGTGCTGATGCGGGTCCAGGACGCCCTCCCGGTTCGTCGAGCCGGGAATCGCCGGGTCACCGCGCTGAGCGCGCGACGAGAGATGCAGCGCCGTGCGGCGGTGGCCCTCCTCTCGCTCGTCGTGGTCGTCGGTGGGCTCGGGGCCGCGGTCTTCGTCCTCGGGGGCAAGGGGCCCACCGGGCCGGCGATCGCATCGCTCGACACCGCCCAGGGCGCGCTGCAGCTCGCCCGCGCCAACCTCAACCGCGTGATCGGCCCGGGCGTCGACCTCGTCGTCAACGATCCCGAACGAGCGGAGACGCTCCTGACCGAGGCCTACGAGGCCCTCGAGACGGCCCGCCGCGCCAGCGTCCCGGCCAGCACGATCGCGCCGATCAGGACCAGGGTCGTCGCGGGGCTCGATCGGCTGTACAGGATGGCCGATGTCGTCTCGACCTCGGTCTTCACGTTCCCCGACGACCCGGCCATCGACCTCAAGGCCGTCGTGCGCGGCCCGGATGGCGCCCCGTTCGTGCTCGATGCCGCGACGGCGTCCGTCTACCGCATCGACCTTGCCAACAAGAAAGCCAACGCGATCTTCCGCGAGGGCAATAAGGCCGCCGGCGCGACCCAGGCCGCGCCGAAGCTCCTCGGGGTCGGCGGCCGCGACCTCCTGATGGTCGACGAGAAGAACGTCGTGTGGCGATGGCGCCCGGCCAACACGACGGGCAAGGGCACGATCACGAGGGTCCGTGTCACCGGTGCGACCGAATGGGGCGACGACGTCCTCGCGATCGGGACGTTCATCCGTGACTCGGAGGCGAATCTTTACAACTTCTACGTCGTCGATCCGTCGGAGGAGCAGATCCTGCGGTACTCCCCGGCCGCGGACGGCAGCGGCTTCCCGGGCCAGCCGAACCGGTGGCTCTCGGCGGCCCGCGACATCAGCGGCATCACCTCGCTCTACATCGATGGCGACATCTGGCTCGCCGACGGCGGCGAGCTGCTCCGGGTGGTCAACGGGAACGCGGCCGGGTGGTCGGCGTCGAGCCCAGGCGACGAGGTCCTCCGGGACGAGCCGCAGTACCGGATCATCGGTTCCGGGGCGGAGCGCCGCGTCGGGACGATGTACGGATTCGACCCCGCGAACCTGCGGATCGTGGCGCTCTCGAAGGTGAACGGCTCCTACCTCGGGCAGTTCCGCCTCGCGGGCGGGGCCACGAGCTGGACGGACCTCCGCGGCTTCTACGTCGAGGCCGGCGTCGAGGGCGAGCCCGACGTGCTCTTCTGGATCAGCAAGACCGGTCTCCGGCGCGCGGTCCTGGAGGCGGCCGTCGCCGGCGAGCCCGATTCGTCCGGGAAGCCTGCCGGATCCGGAGCGGCGGAATCCCCCGGCGCCAGCAGGTGATCCCGCTCCGGGACAGAAATCCAACCCGCAAGACCCCCATCGTCACCTTCGCCCTGATCGGCGCGTGCTTCGCCGCGTTCGCGATCGAGCTGTCGGTCACCGCGAGCGGGGGTGACGCCGCGCTGGAGGGGTTCTTCGAGCAGTGGGGCGCCGTTCCCGCGGATATCACGTCCGCCCTGGAGCGCGGCGACTACTTCGGCCAGGCGCTGGTCGGGATGCTCACGAGCATGTTCCTGCACGGCGGCTGGCTCCACCTGCTCGGCAACATGCTGTTTCTCTGGATCTTCGGCAACAACGTCGAGGACCGCATCGGCAAGCTGCCGTACCTGCTGTTCTACGTCGTCGGAGGGATCGCGGCGGCCCTGACCCAGGTGGTCATCGACCCCCGCTCGGAGATCCCGCTGGTCGGCGCGTCGGGAGCGATCGCGGCGGCGCTCGGCGCGTACATCGTGCTGTTCCCGGGCGCGCGGATCCTGTCCCTCGTCTTCCTCGGCTTCTTCTACCAGCTGCTCGAGGTGCCGGCGCTGGTCGTCCTCGGGTACTGGTTCGTGCTCCAGCTGATCAGCGGCTTCGGCGGCCTCGGCGCAGCGTCCGCTGATGGCGGCGTCGCGTTCTTCGCCCACATCGGTGGATTCGTGGCCGGGTTGGCGGTCGGCTTCGTCGTGCGGATGACAAGCGCGGCGCGGTCGATGGGCTCACGCCCGTACGCCTGACCGATGGGATAATCCCGCGATGGACGGGCTGGTCGAGATGGTCGTCGAGAGCGTCCGTGTGCACATGCTCTCGAACCGCCACGTCGTGATCCTCAAGGACGCCGAGCGCGACCGCTATCTGCCGATCTGGATCGGCGCCTGGGAGGCGAGCGCCATCGCGATGCGCCTGCAGGGCCTCACCGCCGAGCGACCCCTGACCCACGACCTCTTCGCCACGACCCTGGAGCAGCTCGCGGTGCGGATCGACCGCGTCGTCATCTCGGAGCTCGCGGAGGAGACGTATCACGCCCGGGTCTACCTGGATCGAGACGGACTCGAGGTCGAGGTCGACGCCCGGCCGTCCGACGCGCTGGCGCTCGCCGTCCGCAGCGAGGTCCCGATCTTCGCCGCGGAGACGGTCCTCGAGCAGGCGGCCCTGGGCGGCGACCCGGACGAGGAATCGGCCGAGGAATCCGACGAGGGCAGCGAGACAGAGCCGCGCCAGCCTCGACGCCGGCTGCCGCTCGAACGCGTCGGGGAAGGGATCGTCGATCCGCGATTGGACCTGTTCCGCGACTTCGTGAACTCGCTCGAGGTCGATCCCGGTGCCGGCGGATCCGGCGAGGGCGGCGCGCGCGGCGGGAGCGGGCCGCAGGCCTGAAGCGGTCTCAGTCGCCGAGGATCGGCGTGCCCCGCCGGAGCGCGCTCCGAGGCGACGCCCACAGCCGCAGCCGCAGCGCCCAGAAGTCGCGGACGGCTCTCAGCACCACGGAAGGCCGTGCCCCGGTCGCCGATCCCGCGAGGCGTGGGTAGTGGGGGACACCCACCTCGTCGATGCGCCGGCCCGCCGCGCGCAGCTTGATCAGCAGCTCGGCCGAGAAGAACGCCCCGCCTGACTCGACCGCGATGCCCTCGAGGGCGCGCCGCCGGAAGAGCTTGCAGGCGCAGTCGACGTCGTGGATCCGGAGGCCGAAGAAGACGCGGTTCGCGAGCCGGTACAGGCGCGCGTAGACGGTCCGGACGAGCGGGTCGGCTCGCCGGATCCGGAAGCCGACGACGGCGTCGGGGGGGCCGCTGGTTCGAGTGCCGCCGGGTTCGACTTCCAGGCGGTCGATCAGGCGCCCGAGGTCGGCGACGCGGAACTGGCGGTCGCCGTCGGTGAATCCGAGGACCTCGTAGCGGGCGGCCGCGAATCCGCTTCGGAGCGCCGCGCCGTAGCCGAGGTTTGTCGCGTGGTGGACCACGCGAACCTCCGGATGCGCCGCCGCCAGGTCCTGCGCGATCGCGGCGGTCTCGTCGGTCGAGCCGTCGTCGACGATGACGATCTCGAAGGTGTCGGCGAGCGTCGGCAGCGTCTCGAGCGCCTCCGCCACGAGCCCGCGAAGGTTCTCCGCCTCGTTGTGGGCCGGGAAGAAGTACGACAGCGCTGCGATGCGGGTCACGGCCGGGCTGCGTACGCCGACGCCTGGAAGCGAGCAGGCGCGCGGTTCGTGGCCGCCGCGGCCGCCACGGCGCCCGGGTCGACGGAGTAGACGGCGAGCCCGC
>DATLDP010000098.1:0-34790 GCA_035525825.1 Candidatus Limnocylindria bacterium | reverse complement strand
GAACGCCGCGCCGTGGGTGAGGGGATCGGGGAACGCGGCCTCGGGGCCGGCGAGATCCCAGCCGGTCAGGCCGCGATCGCGGAAGCGCGACGCCGCCTCGGCCAGGCGGAGGTTGTCGGCCGGCTCGTGGGAGCGCAGCGCGGTCGCGATCAATCGCACCACGGTGCCGGTCCGGCGCGCGCCCTCCTCCGCCCCGCGAACGACCGCCTCGAGCCCGTCCGCCAGGGACAGCCCGCGGGCGACGTGGAGGAGCGGACCCCACCGGATCTCGACGTAGCGCACGCGCTCGGCCGCCTTCGACTCGACGAGCTCGAGGGTGATCCGCTCGAGCGCCTCGGCGTCCTGCATCAGCGCGATCGGCAGGTCGAAGGCCCGCAGGAGCTCCGCCTGGTCGCGACACGGCATCGGCGCGACAAGGGCGCCGTACATCCCGCGCCACGTGGTCGGGGCCTCGAACCCGCGCGAGCGGGCCAGCTCGAGGGCCGTCCCGATCCGCAGCGAGCCGTCCAGGTGGAGGTGCAGCTCGGCCTTGGGCATGGCCTCGAGCAGGCGATCGACGGGCGGATCGAGGGGCGCGGGAGTCTGCATCTGCCGATGCTACGATCCGCGCCGCATGTCGAGCGCGCCGGCCCGCATCTCGCCGATCCCCGGGCGTGTCGTTCGGGGGGTCGTGTGGCTCCTCCTCTTCACGGTCCTGGCCGCGGGCGGCGCCGGGCTCATCAGCCAGACGTGGCACGCCCCCGGGACTCCCGCCCGAGCCGAGCTCACCTTCGCGGGCGACCGGGCGCTCCAGGCTCGCCTCGACGCGGCGACGGTCAGGCTCCGAGCCATCGCGGCCGACGCCGACCGCCTCGCCGGCGAGGCCAAGAGGGCCCTCAGCGAGGTCTCGAGCTTCGATCCTGCCCGGCTGGAGGCCAGTCTCGCGCGTGGCGACGCGCTGGCCGCGACGATCGATCAGGCGGCCCGCGCGTTGCGCGACTCGCTCAACGGCCTGCCGGGCGACGGCGCCAATGCCAGCCTCGAGTACAGCAACCCGACCCTGGTCCGGCGCGCCGCGGTCCTTGCCGCATCGGACGCGGCGAGCAGCATCGGTGGCCAGTGGCGGACCGTGACGGCCCGCGCCGGCGATGCCGCGAACCTCATCGCCAGGATCTCGGAGCACGACCAGACCGTCGTCGAGGCGCTGCAGCAGGGAGTCGCTCGCAGGTACCTCGACGCGGCGACGATCCTGGACACGGCGATCCTCACGGTCGCCAGCATCCAGGAGCTCCGCAAGCAGCTGATCGCCAGCGCGCAGCCGACGGTCCTCGACGAGTGGATCGACCGCAGCCGGGCGTATGACGTCGCGCTCCAGGCGCTGTATGCCGCCCTCGACGACTCGAAGGGCAAGATCACGATCGAGGTCCAGGCGGCCCGGCGCGAAGAGCGGCTTGCGTACGAGAACCTGCCGCCCGATCGCCGGACGATCATCGTGATCGTCGCCGAGGTGGCCCGTGGCGGGCTGACCCAGGCCGTCCTCGCCATCGAGGATGCCGGCGGCCACATTGAGGCCGCACTCGCCGAGACCGGGGCAGCGCCCACCGTCGCTCCCTGAACCGGCGCCTCCACGGCCGTACACTCGCGTCCAGCCTTCGGCCGCCGGCCAGGAGCCGCCGTCCGGTCGCCCATCACTCGCGAACCGCGCGAACCGGCCGCCGTTCGCCAGCCAGCTCGAGGGGGTACCTGTGCAACTCCGCGTCGTCACCGACCAGCCGTGGGACGTCAAGGCCGACGTCCTGGTCGTGCCGGTCATGGGCCAGCCCTTCTTCTCGGGCCAGCTCGGCGAGCTCGACAAGCGCTCCGGGGGTGAGCTCAAGTCCCTCGCTGCATTCGGCGAGCTCAAGGGCAAGCGCTTCAAGAGCATCCTCGCCGGCGTCGGCGCGGGCAAGGAGATCAAGTCCGGCCGGCTCCTCGCGATCCTCGGGGGCGACGCCGACAAGTTGGACCGCGAGACGGTTGTCAAGATCGGCGCCTCCGCGGAGCGCCGCCTCGCGGGCCGGGAGGTCCGTTCCCTCGCGATCTGGCTGACCCCGCTCACGGGCCTCGAGGGCGGCGCGGCCGCCGTCGCGGAGCTGATCGGGCGCGGTGTCGAGGAAGGCACCTACGAACCGGCCGCCATCTACCGCGAGGGCTACGCGGACGGCCCGCCGAAGCTGGACGAGCTGATCCTGATCGCGCCGGGCGAGGACGCCGCGGCCCTCAAGGCCGCCGCGGAGCGGGGGATCATCGTCGGCGAGGGCGCGAACATCGCCCGGACCCTCTCGAACCGAAGCTCGAACGACGTCTCCCCCGAGGTCCTCGCGGAGGAGGCGTCCGCCCTCGCCAAGCAGCACGGCCTCTGGATCGACGTGATCGGGCCCGAGAAGGCCACGAAGATGGGCATGGGCCTCTTCATGGCCGTGGGCCGGGGCAGCGACAACCCGCCCCGGATGATCGTCATGCGCTCGGGCAAGGCCGGCGAGAAGGACAAGCTGGGCCGGCACCTCGCGATCGTCGGCAAGGGCGTGTGCTTCGACTCCGGCGGCATCTCCATCAAGCCATCCGACCGGATGGAAGAGATGAAGATGGACAAGACCGGCGCGTGCACCGTCATCGCCGCCGCGGTCACCGTCTCCCGCCTCGCCCCCGGCACGCCGCTCCTCGTGATGGCGCCCGCGGTCGAGAACATGCCGGGCTCGCACTCGACCCGGCCGGGCGACGTGGTCAAGGCGCTGAACGGCAAGTGGGTCGACATCACGAACACCGACGCCGAGGGCCGGCTGATCCTCGCGGACGCGATGACCTACGCCGAGCAGCTGGGCGCGACCCATCTCGTGGACGTGGCGACCCTCACGGGCGCGGTCTCGCGCGCCCTCGGGGAGCTCGTCTCGGGTGCCTTCGGGGAGCCCCAGGGCTTCGTCGACGAGGTGTTCGCCGCCGCGGCCCGTGCCGGCGAGCGCTACTGGCAGCTGCCCCTGGTCGAGGAGTACCGGGCGGACATGGAGAGCTGGTACGGCGACCTCGTGAACTTCTCGCGGAACAACGAGGGCGGCCTCGTCAAGAGCGCCCTGTTCCTGAGCGAGTTCGTCACGAAGCCCTGGGTCCACCTCGACATCGCCGGGACGGCCTACTACCGCAAGGTCGCTCCGTTCGCGCCACGCGGCGCGACGGGCGCCGCCCACGCGACCCTGGTCGAGCTGGCCCTCGCCGGCGCGAAGGGCTGAGGCGCACGCCCGGCCACTCGCACCCGCTCGGCGACCGCCGATGACGACGTTCACGCTCTGGTTCGAGGACGGCGGCGAGCTCCTCGTGATCGTGGCCGGGCTCATCGGCGCCCTGTTCGGCTACGGCGCGGATCGCCTCGCGGCTCGCTGGCCAGCCCACGAGGACGGCTCGATCCGCCGCCACGATTGGCGGACGGTCGTGGTCGGCGTCGCCGGGGCGGTGGCCTTCGCGGCCACGGTGGCGAGATTCGGCGCGAACCCGGTCCATCTCGTGATCGTCGGCGCCTTCGTCGCGGCACTGGTCGTGATGCTCGCCACGGACCTCGACCAGCGGCTGCTCCCGAACCTCCTGACGCTCCCGATCATCCCCCTCGCGCTCGTGGTGTTCGCCACCGGATCGGGACCGTTCGTGCGCACCACGGAGGACATCGCCTGGGCCGCGGGCGTGGCGATCGTCGTGCCGGTGGTCCTGTACCTCCTCGCGATCCCGTTCGGCAACGGGGCCATCGGGGAGGGCGACCTGAAGCTCCTCGTGGGCGCAGGGCTCCTGATCGGCGCCCAGAACCTGTTCTACGGCCTCGTCGTCGGGGCCCTGGCGGCGGGCGTGATCGTCGGCATCCTGGTGTTCATCCGACGACTGTCGATGAAGAGCTTCGTCCCGTATGGTCCGTTCCTGATCGCGGGAATCCTGTGGTCCATCCTCGCCCTGCCCCAGCCGTGACGTTCGTAGGGGGTTCCGGGCTCGACACGTTGCAGTAGCATTGCGATCGTTGGCCGGAGTCGTCCCGGCAGTTTGTGCCAGGTTGGGACGTCGATCTTTCCGGCGGACGAAACCAAAAGCGGCCCCCAGCGCCGATGGAGACGCCCGCACGATGAAGACGCTGCTTGATGCGCCGCTCCATGCCTGATCGCCGCGGCTGGCACGTGAGCCGCCGGGCGCGCTTCGGCCGGAAGGCCGTCCTCCTCCTCTTCGCCCTCTCCACCTTCGGCAGCCTCTTCGCGTCCGCACCGGCGCCGTGGGCGCGTGCAGATGAGCTCGACGATGCCTACAAGCGCCAGAAGGCGCTCGAGAGCCTCATCGCCAATCAGCGATCCTCCATCAGGTCGCTGACCGCCAGCCAGGTCAGGCTCTCCTCCAGGATCTCGAGCACCAAGCATTCCCTCAGCGAGCTCAACGCCAACCTCCTTACGGTCAAGACCCAGATCGTCGGCATGACCGTTGACATCGCCCGGAGCCAGAACGCGGTCGACGAGCTCGTGGCGACCTCCGGCCGGCTGGACGCGGAGCTCAAGCAGATCGAGGCAGAGGAGGCCGACAAGGCCGTCGAGCTGCAGTCCCGCAAGGCCCTGCTGGCCTCGCGCATCGTCGAGGCCTACGACACCGACCGGACCTCGATCATCGAGACATTTCTCTCCGGCGACGACTTCACCGACGTCGTCACCGAGGTCGGCTACCACCTCGACTTCGCCGAGCAGGATCGGCTCCTCGCCGAGCAGATCACGTCCGACCAGAAGGTCCTCGACGTCCTCCAGCAGAACGTCTCCCTCGCCCGGGAGCAGACGGCGGACCTCCACAAGCTGGCGGCCGACTCCAAGGCCGTGCTCGACAAGCAGCTGGCCGAGCTGGCCGCAGCGCGCAAGGAGCTCCTCCGCCTGGAGGCGGAGACCGAGCGGCTGCTCCAGGCGCAGAAGGCGGCCTACGCCAAGATGGCGGCGGACAAGAAAAAGCTCCAGTCGACGCTCCGAGAGCAGGAGGCCGCCCAGGCCAAGCTCGAGAAGCTGATCGAGCGGCTCGTCCAGGAGGCGCTGGCGAAGGGCGGCATTCCATCGCAGTACAACGGGACGCTGAGCTGGCCGATGGCGGGCCGGATCTCCCAGGAGTTCGGGTGCACCGGCTTCTCGTGGGAGCCCCCCGTCGGGAGCTGCGCCCACTTCCACCGCGGCATCGACATCGTGAACGCCAAGTACACGCCGATCCGCGCCTCCGGCGCCGGCAAGGTCATCATCGCCGGCCGAAGCCCGTATGACTCGGCATGGATCGTGATCATCGCCCACTCCTCCCAGCTGGTGACCTGGTACGGCCACGTGGACAACATCAAGAAGCCGGTGGTCCGCGTGGGCCAGTACGTGGCGAAGGGCCAGGTCATCGCCTACGAGGGCACGACCGGCAATTCGACCGGGCCGCATCTGCATTGGGCGGTCCAGCTCGACAGCAACTGGGTCAACCCGAGGCTGTTCCTCCCGCGCTGAGCACGCTGAACCGGACGTTCACGGACCGTTGATCGGGCCGGCCGGGAGCCGGTGCTACGCTTTCCTCCGACGAATTCGCGAAGGAGGCGGCGCCCGAGTGAAGCGGACGATGGCCCTGATCCTCGCGGGTGGCGAGGGCGAACGCCTCTCGATCCTGTCGTCGGTGCGGGCCAAGCCCGCTGTCCCATTCGGTGGCAAGTACCGGATCATCGACTTCTCGCTGTCGAACTGCGTCAACTCGGACATCACGGACCTGCTGGTCCTGACGCAGTACAACCCCCGCTCGCTGAATGACCACATCGGGGTCGGCCGGCCGTGGGACCTCGACCGCAACCGCGGCGGGATCAAGCTCCTCCAGCCGTACATCGCCCGCGGCAAGGTCGCGGAGTGGTACCGCGGGACCGCCGACGCGGTGCTTCGCAACCTGAACGTGATCGAGCGCTCCGACGCGGACACGATCGTCGTCCTCGCCGGCGACCACATCTACAAGATGGACTACCAGCCGTTCGTGGCCGCGCATCGGCGGAAGCGCGCGGACGTGACGATCGCGGTGCGGCGCGTGCCGCTCGCGGACGCGAGCCGGATGGGGATCCTGGCGATGGACGACGCCGACCGCGTCACCGATTGGCAGGAGAAGCCCAAGCAGCCCAAGAGCGACCTCGCCTCGATGGGCGTGTACGTCTTCAGCAAGCGCGCGCTCCGCCGCTGGCTCAGCGAGGACCGCGTCGACTTCGGCGGGCACGTGATCCCCGCCATGCTCGAGGGCGGCGCCCGGGTGTTCGGCTACCGCTTCGCCGGCTACTGGCAGGACGTCGGGACGATCCAGTCGTTCTGGGAGGCCAATCTCGCCCTCCTGAGCGACCGCCCCGAGCTCGACCTCTATGACCCCGAGTGGATCATTCACACCCGCTCCGAGGAGCGCGCGCCGGCCAAGGTCGGGGCCACCGCGCAGATCCACCGGAGCCTGATCAGCCACGGCTGCCAGATCGAGGGGACCGTCGTGAACAGCGTCCTCTCCCCGGGGGTCCGGGTCGACGTCGGGGCGGTGGTCCGCGATTCGATCGTCATGTTCGACACCGTCATCCGGGCCGGCGCCGTGGTCGACCGCGCGATCCTCGACAAGGAGGTCGTGATCGGCCAGGGAGCGATCGTCGGCGAGGGGCCGTACGACGGCCCGCCGAACAAGCAGGAGCCGGGGCGGCTCAATACCGGGATCACCGTGGTCGGCAAGCAGTCGATCGTGCCTCGTGGCGCGCGCCTCGGTCGCAACGTCCGGATCGGGGGGAACGTCCGCAACGCGGACTACAAGTCCCGGGTCGTGCGCAGCGGTGGCTCCGTGGACGCGGGGCCCGTGTCCACAAAGCGCGCGCGCACCCCCGAGGACGAGGCCGAGGCGGCAAGCGCGGGCTGACGCTCGGCCGTCGAAGCCGCAACCCGGGCTAGACTTTCGCGCCATGCCCGGACCAACTCCCGACGGCGTCGAGCGCTGGCTCGTCGACCTCGGCCTGGAGCCCGGCGCCCGCGCCGAGCGCGACGGCGTCGTCGCCTGGGACCTCACCTTCGACGGCCGCAGCCGTCGCGACCTCCGCGTCACCCTGATCCTCGACCCCGCGGTCGGGGCGATCGTGTGGGCGCACCTGGCGCCGCCCCTCCTCGATGGCCTGCGCAAGGCCTATCGGACGCTGCTGCGCTGGAACGACGAGTTCCCGCTGGTGAAGTTCTCGATCGCGGACGACGGGCGGCCCACGGCGGCGGTCGAGCTGCCGACCCGCTGGCTCGATGCCGATGAGCTCGGGCTTGCGCTGGCCCGGGTCGCCGGCGTCGCCGATCGGCTGTTCGAGGAGACCCGCGGCTGGGTCTGGATCGGCGGGCGGGTCCCGGATGGCTACGCCGCCCGTCCGATCCGCAACGTTGCCCTGCTCGATCGATATGCGCAGCGGCTCGGCGAGCTGGTGACGCCGGCCGATGCGGCGGCCGAGGCCGAGGCCACGGCATGAGCGGGCCGAAGCCCTTTGCGCCGAGCTCGCGTCGCGCACCCGAGCGCATCGCCGCGGCCGCGGTCCTGGCCCTTGTCATGGCGATCGGGATCGTGCCGGCCCTCGCGCCGGCGCCGGCCCTCGCGGCGACGCCCAGCCTGACGATGGTCGGGGAGGCAACCTACGACGTTCGCCCCGACGAGCACCGGGTCGCGGTCTCGGTGCGGCTCGTGGCGACGAACCACCTCAAGAACACCGCCACGAAGCGCTACTTCTTCCGCACCGCCTTCCTCACCGTCCTGCCCGGCACGTCCGGCTTCAAGCTGACCGGCTCCTCCGGCAAGCCGAGGGTGTCGGTCACCTCGAAGAAGGCCGACTACACCAACCTCAAGCTCGACCTAGGGGCAAACCTGGCGGCCGGCAAGTCGACGACGCTCACCCTGACCTTCGACCTCAAGGACCCGGGTGGTGCTCCGGACCGCCCGATCCGCATCACAAGCTCGCTCGTATCCTTCTCCGCCTGGGCCTACGCGACGCCGGATACGCCGGGCGCGAGCGTCACGGTCCAGCTCCCCAGCGGCTACGGCGTGACGGTGGGTCGCGGACCGATGACCGGGCCCACGCCCGACGGCGGCGGCAGGGACGTGTTCTCCAGCGGAACCCTCGCGAAGCCGCTCGAGTTCGTGGCGGACATCTCCGCGGATCGCCCGGCCGACCTCGTCGAGACGACCCACGAGATCCCGCTCCAGGCGGGGCCCGCGACGGTCCTGCTCCGGGCCTGGCCGGACGATCCGGAGTGGCGCGATCGTATCCAGGGCCTGATCGAGCGGGCGCTGCCCGTGCTGGAGCGGGAGATCGGCGTGCCCTGGCCCCTTGAAGGGCCCCTCGCAGTCCAGGAGGCGCTCGTCCGCTCCACCGGCGGGTTCGCCGGGATCTACGCGCCGTCGGATCGCCGGATCGACATCGCCTATGCGGCATCGGACGCCGTCGTCCTCCACGAGCTGGCGCATGCCTGGTTCAACGGCGGGCTCGTCGCCGATCGCTGGGCGGCGGAGGCCTTTGCCGCCTACTACGCCGAGAAGGCCGGGGCCGAGCTCGGCATCGACCTCCCGCCCGGCCCGATCGTCGACGACGATGCCGGGCTCGCCATCCCGCTCAACGCCTGGGGCTCGAGCGAGTCGACGGATCCGGCAGTCGAGGCCTGGGCCTACCAGGCGTCGCTGGGCCTTGCGGAGGCCATCGCGAGTCGCGCGGGAGCACCCGCCCTGCAGGAGGTCTGGCAGCGCGCATCCCGCGGCATCGGCGCGTACCAGCCGCCCGAATCCGGCTCGGCCGCGCCAACCAGCACGGTCGCGCCAAGTGGTTCAGCTGCCCCCACCAGCTCGGCCGCGCCAACCAGTCCGGCGCCGCCAACCAGCACGGTCGCGCCAACCAGCTTGGCCGCGCCCACCTCCGTGGAATCCACCGGGCCGGCCGACCGCGTGACCGCCCCGACCGCGACGCCGGCGGCGCCGGCGACCGCGGCACCCCGCGCGGGCGAAGAGCCGGCGCCGGGCCCGCCGGACTGGCGGGGCCTTCTCGACCTCCTCGAGGAGGCGACGGACAGGGACTTCTCGGATCTCTGGCGAACCAGCGTCGTCCGTCCGGACGACCTCCAGGCGCTCGCCGACCGGGCGTCGGCGCGCGGCTCCTACCGCCGCTCGCTGGAGCTCGCGGGCGACTGGCGGTTGCCGGCGTCGATCCGCTCGGCGATGCGGACGTGGCAGTTCGAGGCGGCCCGCGAGCAGCTCGCCGGCGCGGACGCGGTCCATGCGCAGGTCCTCGCGCTCGAGGCTGCCGCAGCCGAGGCGAACGTCGCGCTCCCCGACCGCGTCCGGACCGCGTTCGAGGGCGAAGGCGGGATCGCCGCGGCTGCCGCCGAGGCCAACGCGGAGCTCACCATCGTCCATGCGATCGCGGCAGCCCAGGCCGCAAGGCCATCGAACCCCGGGGTCCTGGACCAGGCCATGGCCCGCATCGGGCTCCTGAACGCGACGCCCGAGGAGGACCTGGCGGCGGCTCGCGCTGCCTTCACCGCGGGCGAAATCGAGGAGGCCTACGGCGCTGCGAAGGCCGCCGAGACCGCGTGGGCCGATGCTTCGAGGATCGGGCGGGGCCGGATCGTCAGCGCCGCGTTGTTGATCGCCGCCCTGCTGCTGCTGGTCGGCCTCGTCCGCCAGCGGCGGCGCCGGGTCGTCACGCCGGGCTGAGCGAATTGGGGAGGGCCGTTCGAGTGGTGGGACCGGGCGGCGCCCTGGTGCGGCAGCTGCGCCTGGGCCTCGTCGCCGCGCTCCTGGCGGCGGGCGTCGCGCTCGCGCCGCCGTCGGCGACCCCGGCGCTCGCCGCCGGTGGGCTCCAGATCGCCGCGGACACCGTTTACACGCTCGATCCGGAGGCAAGGCGGGTCCACGTCGCGATCGACGTCCGGCTCACCAATACCAAGCCCAACAGCGCGACGTTCGTGTACTTCTACCGCCACGTCCGGTTCCCGCTCCAGCCGGACGCGCGCGCCGTCCGCGCGACCGACAGCGCCGGCACGCTCTCCACCACGACGAAGCAGCACCCGCGGTACGTGGAGGCCGTCGTGCACCTCCGGGCGAACCTGTACTACCGCGACAGCAAGAGCTTCAAGATCCGCTACGACCTGGTGGGCGGCGACCCGCGCTCCGCGTCCCCGATCCGGGTGGGAAAGGCGTTCGCGACCTTCGGGGTGTGGGCGTGGGGCGATCCGGGCCGGGGCTCGGTGGAGGTTCGGACGCCGGCGGGATTCGGCAGCACGATCGAGGGCGACGAGCTGCAGATCGTGAACTCGACCGCCGGGCAGACCCTCACGGCCAGGCCGGAGACGCCCGAGACGTTCTTCGCGATCGTCAGCTCGGAGAACCGCCAGGCCTACGGCAGCACCCGGGTCTCGCTCGAGGGCGACGTCGAGATCGTGATCCAGGCCTGGCCCGAGGACGATGCCTGGGACGAGACCGTCGGCGACACGCTGAGAGCTGGCCTGCCAGAGCTGCGCGAGCTGATCGGCCTCGACTGGCCGGTCGATCACGACCTCAACATCCGCGAGCGCTTCACGCCGGCCCTTGAGGGCTACGCCGGCGTGTTCTTCACCGACGACCAGCGGATCGACGTCAGCGAGGATCTCGACCCGGTGACGATCATGCACGAGGCATCCCACGCCTGGTTCAACGACAGCCTGTTCGTGGAGCGCTGGATCTACGAGGGGCTCGCCGAGGAGTACGCGTGGCGGGCCCAGACCGGGGTCGATGGCGAGGCAGGCGGGCTCCCGGACCGCCCTGACCCCAGGGATCCCGGCTACGTCCGGCTCGGGACCTGGACCTTCCCGGAGGTCATCCGGGACCAGGAGACCGACGATTCCGAGCGGTATGGCTACGACACGGCGTTCTGGGTCATCCACGAGGTCGTCACCGCGGCCGGTCCCGACCAGATGCGCCTGGCCTTCGAGGCCGCGGCTACGGACGTGACGGCGTACCCGGGGGCGGGCACGCCGGAGAAGGTCGCGGCCTCCGATGGCTGGAAGCGCCTGCTCGACCTGGCCCAGCCGATCGAGGATCCGGACGAGGCCAAGGTGGTCAAGGCGTTCGAGGATTTCGTGCTGGGCTCCAGCGAGCGCCGGGACCTCGCGGGTCGCGATGAGGCTCGCGACGCCTACCGTGCCCTCCTCGATGCCGGCGATGGCTGGTGGCCCTCGTGGTACGTCCGCGAGCCGATGGGGGACTGGGAGTTCGAGCGGGCTGCGCCCCGGATGGCGGAGGCGATGGCGGTGCTCGGCCTCCGCGACCAGATCATTGCCGATGCGGCCAGCGAGGGCCTCACGCTCGACGGCGGGCTCAAGACCGCCTACGAGGCGGCGCCGGACGGCTACGAGGCGGCCACGAAGCTGGCGACGGACCAGCTCGCCGCCATCG
Organism: Candidatus Limnocylindria bacterium; assembly: GCA_035525825.1. Classification (GTDB taxonomy): domain Bacteria; phylum Chloroflexota; class Limnocylindria; order Limnocylindrales; family CSP1-4; genus UBA5189. The sequence goes on along the minus strand of DATLDP010000098.1, from coordinate 23,354 downwards.
CCTCGATCGCCGACGCGCACGCGAAGGTTGACCAGGCGCCCGATCTCATCGCCCAGCTCGGGCTGATCGGCGAGACGCCGCGCGCCGGCTACGACGCCGCTCGGGCAGCGTTCGAGCGCGGGCGGCTGCAGGAGGCCTCGGCCGCAGCCGTGGCCGCGGCCGTGCTCGTGACCAAGGCGCCGGCCGTCGGGCAGCAGCGGCTCCTGGTCGGGGTTGCCGTCGCCGTGCTCGTGCTGCTCGTCCCGGCGATCTCGGTGTTCGTCCGGCGCCGCCGGCGCGCCGCCCTTGCCCTCGCGCTCGCGAGCGCGCCCGCCGCGGTCGACACGGCGGGCTTCAGGCCGGCGGTCCCCGGCGAGAACCGGGCGCCGCTGGAGCGCGATGCGGGGGCGCCGATCGAGCCGGTGCAGCCGGAGCCTTCCGGTACACTCGCCGCCGATCCGGATGGGGCGCCCACGCCGCTCAGCGATGGCCCGCCGGATGTCGAGGGAGGCCCCGAACGCGGTGCGTCGCCACCCGTCGCCTGACACTTCCGCCCTGCCCCGCGACGCCGCGGGCCCGATGGCGCCGATGCCTCCGCGGGTTCACCGCACGCTGATGGTGGTGGCCTGATGGTCGTCCGCCGAACCCGGCCCTCCCGCGAGATTCTCTCGGGCGAATCGGCCGACGTCTACTTCGCTCGGGCCGACCGGATCCTCGAGCGCGAGGGCCTCGATCCGGTCGTGACGATGGAGGTCTTCACGCGCCGGGACGCCGTCCTGTGCGGCATCGACGAGGTCAAGAACCTCCTGGCGCACGCCCTGATCTCCACGGATCCCGCCGAGACCATGGTCGAGGCACTGGATGATGGCGATGCGATCGCCGCGAAGGAGATCGCCCTCCGGATCACGGCGCGGTACCGCTCGTTCGGGCTGTACGAGACCGCGCTCCTGGGGATGCTCGCCCAGTCGACCGCATGGGCCACTGCCGCGAGGGAGTGCGTCGAGGCCGCGGCCCCGCAGCCCGTGATCTCGTTCGGCGCCCGCCACATCCACCCGGACATCACCGACGTCCTCGACTACGCCGCGATCGTGGGTGGCTGCGTTGGCGCGTCCACGCCCGCCGGGGCCCGGCTCGCCGGCCTCTCGCCGACCGGGACGATGCCCCATTCCCTGGTCCTGATCATGGGCGACACCGTGAAGGCCGCCGAGGCGTTCGATCGCGACCTGGAAGCCGACGTGCCCCGGATCGTCCTCGTCGACACCTTCAAGGACGAGGCGGAAGAAGCACTGCGCGTCGCGCACGCCCTCGGCGACCGGCTCTACGGGATCCGGCTCGACACACCGTCGGAGCGTGGGCGCGTGACCCCGGACCTCGTCCGGGAGATCCGGGCCCGGCTGGACCAGGCGGGCTACGGGCACGTGAAGATCGTCGTCTCGGGCGGCCTGACGCCGGACCGGATGGGCGTGTTCAAGGAGGCCGGCGCTCCCGTCGACTCGTACGCCGTCGGCTCGTACATCAGCGGCGCGACCCCGATCGACTTCACCGGCGACATCAAGGAGATCGACGGCAAGCCGATCGCCAAGCGCGGCCGGATCCCCGGGCGCACCGACTCACCCCGCCTCCGCCCCGTCCGTCTCGAGGACTGGCGCGAGGGCTGACCACCGACGCGCGGGCCGATCCGTGCGAACATCGGGCCATGGCGGAGCGCCCTGATCCCTCGAATGCCGACGAGCCTGCGGGCCCGGACCCGGCCGAGGACTCCGACGACACGGAGCGCGAGAGTGCCTACGGCCTGCTCCAGCGCGGCCAGGCGCTGCTGCGGAGCCGGCATCACGCCCAGGCCGCGATCGTGCTGGCCCGGGCGGCACGGATCGAGCCCGCGAAGGGCTCCATCCTCGAACCTTTGGGGCGCGCCTACCACCACTCCGGCCAGTACGACCTCGCCCGCCGGACCTTCGAGGAGCTGCTGGACGTCGACCCCTCGGCCCACTGGGCGCACTTCGCGCTCGCCGCGAGCCTGAAAAAGCTGGATCGCCTCCCCGAGGCGCGCACGCACCTCCGGCTCGCGGTCGCCCTCGCCCCGACCTCGGAGCTCTACCGCCAGGCGCTGGCCAAGGTGGATCAACTCGCGTCCCGCTCTGACGCGGCCTGACCCGACCTCAGCGCGCCTCGCGCTCCCGAAGCCGAGCGACCCACAGCACCCCGACCAGCGACTTCGCGTCCGGGAGGTCGCCACGCTCGGCCATGGCGACTGCCTCGGGGAACGGGACCGCCTCGAGCTCCAGCCGCTCGTCCTCGTCCGGCCCGAGGCCGCCCGCGTCGGCGGGTCTAAGGTCCGTGGCGAGGTACAGGTGCATCAGCTCGCTGGTGAACCCTGGCGCCGTCCAGAACGACCCGAGGTAGCGCCACGCCCCGGCGATCGAGCCGGTTTCCTCCTCCAGCTCGCGGGCCGCGGCACCGGCGTGATCCTCGATCGACCCGTCCGGCTGGCGGTCGAGCGTTCCCGCCGGAATCTCGAGCAACGGCCCGCCGATCGCGTGGCGCCACTGCCGGACCATCAGGACTCGATCGTCGCCGTCGATCGCGACGACGCACACGCCGCCGGGGTGCCCGGCGATGTCGCGGGTCGAGCGATGGCCGTCCGCAGCCTCGACGGTGTCGATCCGGAACTCGAGGATCCGGCCCTGCCGAATGACCTCCGAGGAGATCAAGCGCTCCTCCAGCGGATCCTCCCCCCGGCCGACGCCGCGCGTGCCCGGCCGATCGGCCGGCCGATCGCCGCCGGTGCTCATTCCGGCGCCACCAGCGCGGCGAGGGTCGCCATGTCCGGCACGACGAGGTTCGGGGTGGCCTCGGCGGGTGGCGTCGCGCCACCGCCCTCCCGGCCGGCCCGCCGGTCCACCCAGACCGTGGACAGCCCGAGCCGCTTCGCCGTCACGTGGTCGTGGAACAGGCTCTGGGCGACGTGGAGGATTCGCGCCGGCGGCAGGCCGACCCGCTCGAACATGAGCTCGAAGCCCCGCGGGTTCGGCTTGTAGCGCTTCGCCTGCTGGGCAGTCACCACCCAGTCGAAGGCCGTGCCGAGCCGTGCCTCCGAGGCCGCGAACAGGTCGTCATCGCAGTTCGTGATCACCCCGAGCTTGAACCGCTCGTGGAGCTTCGCGAGCGCGGCCACGGAATCCGGGAAGGCCGGCCAGTCCGCGACGGAGGCGCCGAACGCCCCGACCTCCTCCCGTGATGGCCTCTCACCGGCCTCCCCGAGCATCGCGGTCAGCACGCCGGCGAGGACCTCGCGGTAGCGCTTGTACGGACCGCCCTCGATCTCGGCCTCGTGCCGGGCGAACGCCTGCAGCGCCGCGTCGTCGTCGATCTCCACCCCGTGCGCGGCGAGCGGTGGCCGAAGCGCGGCGAGGAGCCCGGCCTCCCAGTCGATGAGGGTGCCGTAGCAGTCAAAGGTCAGGACGTCGAAGTCCCCGAAGTCCAGCGTGGTCATGGCCGCGATGCTAGCCGCGGTGGGGCCTTGCGGGCAGCCGCGACCTCGCCCGGCCGCGGCGACCGCCCGGCAACGGGACTGTCACACGGTGGTGTCCTTTGGCCGCGGGGGCGAGGTAGGATCGGCCGGTGGATGCCCGACTGCTGCTGATCGAGGACGACCCCTCGATCCGCGAGATCACCGCCATCGGCCTTCGAGCCGCAGGTTTCGAGGTTGACACGGCCCCGGACGGCCTCGCGGGCCTCGAGCGGTGGCGCCGCGGCGCGCATGACCTGGTGCTTCTGGACGTCATGCTGCCGCGGATGGACGGGCTCGAGGTGTGTCGCGAGATCCGCCGCGAATCGACCACCCCGATCGTGATGCTCACCGCCCGGGGCGACACGATCGACGTCGTCGTTGGCCTGGAGGCGGGCGCCGACGACTACGTCAAGAAGCCGTTCGAGATGCCCGAGCTCGTGGCCCGCGTGCGGGCCGCCCTGCGCCGCCGCGCCGCCCGCGACAGCGGAGCCGAGGCGCCCGCGCCGCTCACGCTGGGCCCGCTCGCGATCGATCTCGCCGGTCGGACCGTGGCCCGCGATGGCCGCGAGATCCCGCTGACCCGGACCGAGTTCGACCTCCTGGTCGAGCTTGCCCAGCGGCCCGGCCAGGTCCTGACCCGGGACCAGCTCCTCGATCGCGTCTGGGGCTATGACTACCTCGGCGACTCTCGCCTCGTGGACGTGGCGATCGGACGCCTGCGGTCCAAGGTCGAGCCCGACGCCGAGGAGCCCGAGCTGATCCTGACCGTGCGAGGGAGCGGCTACAAGGCCGCTCGGGGCTAGGCCCGGCCTTCGTGCGCGGCATCCGCACGCGCCTCGCCCTCGCCCTCGTCGCGCTCGTCGCGGTCACCGTGACCGCCATCGGCGTGGGCACCTACCTCTTCGTCGATGCGCGGCTTCGGGACGGGCTCCTGGCCGATGCACAGCGCCAGGCCCAGTTCAACCTCTCCATCCTCGTCCCGGACGCGTTGCCGAACGGCATGACCCGCGACAGCTATGCGGCGAGCGGCCTGCGCGACGCCTTCCGGCTGCGCGGCGACGTCGAGACGATCGCCGACTTCGAGGATGGCCTGCCGCCCGACGTCTCCAGGCTGACCCTGCTCGATGACCTCGACCTCCTGCCCGATGACTTCCGCGACCTCGTGGGCGCCGGGCGGCTGGCCTACGCGTGGCAGCCGATCGATGAGGAGCCGTCGCTCGTGGTGGGGGGCCGGCCGGCGGGCGGTCCGTCGTTCTACTTCGTGTTCCCGGCGCGAACTATCGACGCGGCCCTCGTCCAGCTGCGGTTCGGCCTGATCGGCGCCGCCCTCATCGCGATCGTCCTGGCCCTCGGCATGGCCCGGATCGTCGCTCGCGGGATCCTCCGACCGGTCGATTCCGGGAGCGCGGCCGCGGCCCGGATCGCGGCAGGGGACCTCTCCGCGCGGGTCCCGGTGGGCGGCGGCGCGGACGAGTTCGCGAGATTCGCGGCCGAGTTCAACCGCATGGCCGACTCGCTCGCGTCCACCGTGACGCGCCTGGAGGCCTCGGAGAGCCAGAACCGCCGCTTCGTCGCCGACGTGTCGCACGAGCTGCGGACTCCGCTCACGGCCCTGGTCGCGGAGGCCTCGGTCATCGAGGCCGGACTGGCCGGGCTGGCGCCGGACGCCCGCCGCGCCGGCGAGCTCCTCGTCGCGGACGTGCGACGCCTGCGGGTGCTCGTCGAGGACCTCATGGAGCTGTCGCGCTTCGACGCCCGCTCCGAGCTGGCGGAGCTGGAGCCGCTGGACCTCGGCGGTGCCGTCCGGTCGATCGTCGAGAGCCGGCTCCCCACCGCCGGCCTGACGCTCCCGCCGCAGCCGATCACCGTCACCGCCGACGTCCGCCGGCTGGATCGAATCGTCGGCAACCTCCTGGACAACGCCCGCCTCCACGCTCCCGACGCGCCGGTCTCGGTCGAGGTGATCGCGGGCGCAGGCGGATCGACGGCCTCCGTGACCGTCGCCGACCGCGGGCCGGGCGTTCCGCCCGCGGCCATCCGCCACCTCTTCGACCGGTTCTACAAAGCCGATGCTTCGCGGACGTCGGGCAGCTCGGGCCTGGGGCTGGCGATCGCGGCCGAACACGCGGCGCTGCTCGGGGGCGACCTGTCCGCGGTCAACCGCGAGGGCGGCGGGCTCGCGGTGACCCTCCGCCTGCCGGTCACTCGATCGTTACCGCCGGGCGATCGGCCGGAAACGAGCGCGGCCGAGGCTGGCGAGCGAACGGATGCGGATTCCGCGCCCGCAGCACCAGCGAGGCCCACCAGATGAACCATCGTGAACCGCGCTCGTCGAGCCAACGACCCTCCGGGTGGCGCGCGACCGCGATCGGAATCGTGGTCGCCCTTCTCCTCGTCGCCGCCTGTGCTCCCCCGACCGGCGACCTCGGGGGCGTTGCGACCCCACCGACGAGCGCCGAGCCATCCTTCGAGCTTCCGAGCAGCGAGCCCACTCCCGGCGCCTCCATCGACCCCGGCGCGTCGCCCAGTGGCGGCCCGACGACGGGGCCGACCGCGACGCCAGGCGGCGCCCCGCAGGACACGCCGGTCCCGGCGCCGACCGGCACGACGATCGTTCGCGCCTACTTCTTCCTCGGCAGCTTCGTCGACAACGCCGGCCTCACCCCCGTTCTCCGCGAGGTCTCCAGGACCCGCGCCGTCGGCGCCGCCGCGATGGCCGCCCTCCTCGAAGGCCCGAACGAGACCGAGCTCAGCGCCTCGCCGGCGATGTACACGGCGATTCCCGAAGGCACCCGGTTCCTCGGCCTCCGGATCGAGCATGGCGTCGCGACGGTCAACCTCTCCCGCGAGTTCGAGTCGGGTGGGGGATCGGCCTCGGTCCTCGGCCGCCTCGCCCAGGTCGTGTATACCCTCACGCAGTTCCCGAGCGTCAGCGGCGTCCGCTTCGAGCTCGACGGCGAGCCGGTGACGGCCTTCAGCGGCGAGGGCGTCGTCCTCGACGGCCCGGTCGATCGGGCCGACTACACGGACCTGTTGCCGGACGTCTTCGTTGACCGGCCGGCATGGGGCGGCGTCCCGAACAACCCGATGCACCTGGCCGGCATGGCCAACGTCTTCGAGGCCGTCTTCCAGGTGGAGCTGCTGGACGCCGAGGGCCGGACCCTCGCCTCCGGGCCGATCATGGCGACCTGCGGCACGGGGTGCTGGGGCACGTTCGACACGTACATCCCATACCACGTGTCGTCACCCGGCTGGGGCACCCTGCAGGTCTACGTGGCGTCGGCCGTCGACGGCTCGCCCGAACGGCTGACCGAGTACCCGGTCTGGCTGACGCCCTAGGCGAGGAGCCTCACATCGAGGGGCTGTGGTCGGGATCCAGGAATTTGTCCGGCTCGTCCCGGAAGTCGAGCATGCAGCCCTTGCCGCAGAAGGCGTATTCGTGGCCGTCATGGGTCAGCGTCAGGCCATTGGCCCGGGCCGCGTCAATGTTCACGCGCATCCCGCAGACGGGATCCTCGTCAGGTGCGATCGTTCGAATGTCATTCATGGCGTCATCGTCGCCGTTTCTCAGGAAGTTGTCAGCGGCGGAAGCGAGGGTTTGCGATGACGGACCGCCGGGCGACGGCGGCCGACCTGCAGTCACGAACGGAGACGTCATGGACAACAGCTTCCCAACCTTCACCGAGCCGGAGCCCGAGCCCGGCAGCTCCGACGGGCTGATCGTCGCCCCGGTGGCCGTCCTCGCGGGCCGTCCGGCGCAGGCCCAGCTCGCCCGCATCGGGCTGCTCGGGATCGCCGCCGCCGCGCTGATCGCCGCCGCGATCCTGGTCGTCGGGACCGGCGCCTCGCCGACCGGCACCCTTGCCGCAGACACGGACACCGGAAGCGATGGTGGCTCGGTCTCGACGCTCAATGGCGGCGGTCCCGACGGACCGGGTGGTCACGGGTTCGGCCGTGGCTTCGGTGGGGTCGAGATCACCGCGATCAACGGCTCCAGCATCTCGCTGGAGACGGCCGACGGCTGGACCCGGACGATCACCGTGGACTCGGGCACGACGTACTCCAGGAGCGGCGACACGATCGCGCTCGGCGACCTCGCGGTCGGCGACCAGGTCGCGTTCCGCCAGACCCTCGAGGACGACGGGACGTTCACGATCGACTCCGTCGCGGTCATCCCGCCACACGCCGGCGGCGAGGTCACCGCGGTGAGTGGCTCGACCATCACCGTCACCCGGCGGGACGACACCACGACCACGATCAACGTCGACAGCGCCACCGAGTACACCGTCAATGGCGAGGACGCCGCGCTCGCGGACGTCAAGGTCGGCATGTTCCTGGTCGCCGAAGGTACCGAGAACAGCGATGGCTCGCTCGATGCGACCACGGTCCGCGCCGGCGACGCCGGCGACTTCCGAGGCCCGGGCGGCAAGGGCGGCCACCGCTTCGGCTTCGGGCCGGACGGCAACGACAGCCCCGACGCCACCACGGCGCCGACCGCGACCGGTGCCGCCGGCTGAGCAATGGCTCCGATCGTCGGCGATGCCGGCCGCAGGACATGGAACGGCCGGGCGGGGTTTCCCCGCCCGGCCGTCCTGATCCCCCTCGAGTGCCCGGTGCGTCTGGATGTCAGCCGGCGTCTCGCGGTCCGGATCGTGATCCGGGTCCCCCTCGAGGAACACCGGGCCGCCGGACGCGGTCAGGCCGGCACCACAGTGCGGCCCGCTTCACTGCGCATTGATCGGGAGTGGGTGGGGTGGCCTATGGGGGTCGAACCCATAACCTGCGGAACCACAATCCGCTGCTCTGCCGGTTGAGCTAAGGCCACCACGGCGCGACCCGTCCCGGTGCGGAGACGAGAGCCGGGGCAGTGTACCGGAAGGCACGCCGGGGCCCGGCGAGCGACCCTGCTCGTCCTCGCGGTAGCCGGCCATTTCGTGGTCGTGCAAACCGCTGCCGCCTGCCGCCGTCGCCGGCGATTCAGGCGAGATTCGGGGCTGCCTCGGTCGGGTTCCGGCCGCTGGTGCGAAAGGTCGGCCTGGCCGTGCGCTCGCGGATGGCGAAGCGGTCGTCGGCGGGCCCCAGGCGTGCGATCGTGGCCGCGTGGCCGGTCACCAGGCCGGCGACGTACTCGCCGATCACGGGGCCGTGCTTGAACGCGTGGCCCGTCCCGCCGCCGGCGATCCAGGCGTCCGCAAGCCCCGGATGTCGATCGATCACGAAGTTCGCATCCGGCGTGACCTCGTAGAAGCAGGTCCACGTCCTGACGACCGGCTGCTCCGCGACGTCGGGGAAGCGCTTCCGAAGGATCTGCCGGGACGCCTCGACGCTCGCGTCGGCACACTCGCGCGCCGAGTCATCGCAGCGCTCCACGGGCCCGAGCCAGTCCGGGCAGGCCTTGAGGCTCGCGCCGTCGATCGCCGGGAAGCCATAGAACGACGCCTCGAAGTCGATCCAGACCGGCATCGCCCCCGGGGCGTAGCGAGCGCCGTCCCCCGGAGGGACCTGGAAATGCATCACGTCCTGGCGGTGGGGCTCGATGAGCGATCCCAGGGTCGCCGGGAGGACGTCCGGCAGCCACGGGCCACAGGCGAAGACGAAGGCATCCGCCTGGAGCCGGCCGCCCTCCTCCAGCTCGATCCGCCCGAGGGTTGCCGAGCCGCGCGCTTCGTCCTCTCGCAGCTCGACCGCCGGCGGTCGGACCCGATCGGTGATGACCGTTCCGCCCTCGGCCTCGAACGCGGCGATGGTGGCCACCACCGCGGTCCTCGCGAGCAACGCGCCGCCCTCGGGCTCGAAGAGGGCCCATGGCACGTCGTCGGAGCGCATCACGGGTACGCGGCGAGCCAGCTCGTCCTGTGTCCAGTGCTCGACCGGGATCTGGAGGTCGCGGAGCACCGCCTCGGAGTCCGCCTCGAACGTCTGCGCGGCGCTTGCGACCCAGACCACGCCGGATTCCACGAACAGGCGGTACCCGGCGGTCGCCTCGAGCTCGCGCCAGTGCGCGAGCGCGCGGCGCTGCCAGACCGGGTAGTGACGGTCGGTCCCGTGGCTGCTCCGGGTGATGCGGGAGGCGTCACCGGAGGAGCCGAGCCGATTCCCGGGGCCATGCCGATCGACGAGCGTGACCTCGTGGCCGGCGCGGCGCAGCCACAGGGCCGTCCATGCGCCCATGACCCCGGCCCCGACGACGACGGCTCGCATGGTCGGCAGGGTACCCAGTTTCGAGCCTCCTCAAGGGGGTGCAGCCGGGTCGGATGGTGCGGGGGTGGTGCGGGTTGGTGCTGGGTTGGTGCGGTCTGGTGGGGTTGGGGGAGGCGCGTGGTACCGCTGCGTAGAGCGGTTGGGACCATGGTCGGAGGGAAGGCCGGGTTCGGGCGGCGCATGGTTGGGCTCGCAGTCGGAGCGGGGGATGCCCGGCTGGTCGCAAAACGCGCTTGTGCCCGAGCAGGAGCCGATGAACCTTCAACCCGACCCCGCGCAAACGCCCCGACGTGCGCGCAGCCGCGTCCCATTCGGGCTCGCCTTCGTGGCCGCCTCGCTGCTGGCGATGAGCCAGACGAGCGTCGCCCTCGGCTGGGATACCTACTCGTTCTCGTCCACGAGCGAGAACCAGATGATCACGCTCATCAACCAGGCTCGCGCCTCCAAGGGCCTCCCTGCGCTCGTCCAGAACGACAGCCTCACGAGCGTCGCCCGGTGGCGGTCGAAGGACATGTGGGACCGCAACTACTTCAGTCACAGCATCCCGAGCCCACCCGGTGGCGACGTCTTCGACGAGCTCAAGCGCCGCGGCATCTGCTATACGGTCGCCGGCGAGAACATCGGCACCAACAACTATCCCGACGACGTCGCGACCCAGACCATGTTCAACGGCTGGATGAACTCGTCGACCCACAAGGCCCTCATCCTGGGCAGCGGCTTCAACCGCATCGGCGTCGGCGCCTACAAGGGCGGTGGGGCCGAGTACCCGAAGCACTACTGGACCGCGGTCTTCACCCACTCGTGCTCGACCGCGACCCCGAAGCCCACGCCCACGCCGACCCCGAAGGCGACTCCCAAGCCGACCCCGACCCCGACCCCGCGGCCGACCGCCACGCCGCGTCCAACCGCCACGCCGCGTCCGACCGCCACGCCGCGTCCGACCGCGACCCCGCGCCCGACCGCGACTCCCAAGGCGACGCCGAAGCCCACGCCGAAGCCGACCCCGAAGGCCACCAACGAGCCCGATCCCACCCCGCGGGAGACCCCGGACAGCACCCCCGAGTCAACGCCGGAGGTGACCCCGGAGGTGACCCCCGAGCCGACGGCCACGCCCGAGCCCACGATCCCCGAAGCCGGCCACTACGGCGTCTTCGGCGAGTGGTCCATCGACGAGGGCTACGGCGGTGTCTGGTCAACGGACCCCGATGATCCGGCGACCACCGAGCCGCCGCCGGGGACCGAGCCCCCGCCTGCCACCGAGCCGCCCGCGTCCGGGTCGCCCGGTGACGGCGCAACCCTCCAGGTGCTCGAGCCACCGTCCTCGCAGGGCCTGCTCGACACCATCGTCGGCGACGTCGTCGCCTCATTCCTGGGGAAGTAGATGACTGCAATCCAGCGAAGGCGCGAGGCGCCGATGCCCATCACCGCGACCGTCGAGCGAGAGCGCGTCACCGAGCGGGGTGAACGGCCCTGGGCCGCCCTGCGATCATCGAACGCGCCCACGGAGACCAGCGCAGTCGAGATGCGCCCGATCCTCGAGGCCCGCGACGTCACGAAGGTCTACGAGCTCGGCAAGACCTCGGTCGAGGCCCTCCGGGGCGTGACCATGTCCGTCGCTCCGGGTGAGTTCGTTGCCCTGATGGGCCCGTCGGGCTCCGGCAAGAGCACCCTCCTCCAGATGCTCGGCGGGCTCGACCGCCCGACGACCGGCTCGGTCGTCTTCGAGGGCCGCGACATCAGCGCCCTCACCGACGAGCAGGCGACTCGGCTTCGCCGCGAGCGGACCGGCTACATCTTCCAGGCCTTCAACCTCATCCCGCTCCTCAACGTCAGCGAGAACATCGCGCTGCCGTTCACCATCGCCGGAGGGCCGAAGGACCAGAAGGAGCGCGTCCGCCAGGTCATCGACCTCGTGGAGCTGACCGGCAAGGAGCGCCACCGGCCAGACCAGCTCTCCGCCGGCGAGCAGCAGCGCGTCGCGGTGGCCAGGGCCCTCGTGACCCGACCCTCGATCCTCCTCGCCGACGAGCCCACCGGCAACCTCGACTACACCAACTCGGGCGAGCTCCTGGACGCGCTGTGGCGATCGTGCGAGCACGGCGGCCAAACGATCGTGCTGGTCACCCACGACGCACGTGCCGCCGCCTACGCTGACCGCGTGCTCGTCATCGGCGACGGCCACATCCAGGAGGAGATCGTCCTCGGCCGACGCGCGGATCACTCGGCCGCCCACCTCATCTCGCGACTGGCCAAGGTCGGCCTGTAGCCCCATGGGCATCGACCGCCTTGCGTGGCGCACGATCGCCGCGCGCCCCCTCCGCTCCCTCCTCACCATCATCGGGATCGCCCTCGGCATCGCCGTCCTCTCGGCGTCGCTGACCCTCGGCGACGCCCTCGACCAGGCCGCCGAACGGACGGTTCGCGACATGGTCGGCCGGGCCGATCTCCGCGTCAGCGGGTTCCTCGAGAACGGCCTCTCGCAGGCCTCCGTCGACACCGTCGGAACCACCGATGGGGTCCTGGACGCCACGCCGGTCATCGAGCATCGAACCTTCCCGTCGGGTACGCCCGCCGGCGGGGTCAGCGACGCGATCACGGTCGTCGGCATCGATCCCGGCTCGTACGTCCGACTGCATGACCTGCCGCTGCTCGCCGGCAGTGGCCTCGTCTCGGCCAGCGAGCCGGTGGCCCTGGTCACCGAGCAGCTCGCGGCTTCCGATGGCTACACCGTCGGCAGCAAGCTGACCCTCCTGGGCGAGAACGGCCTGACCGAGCTGCGCGTGGTCGGGATCCTGCCCGGCTTCGGCCCGATCGCCGGCTCCGGCCGAACGGTCGTCACGCCGATCGAGGTCGCCCGCTCCACCTTCGGCATCGCCGGCGCGACCCGCGTCGACCTGCGACTGGCGCCCGATGCCCTCGCCACGGTTTCCGACCAGCTCGAACGCCACATGACCGAGCCATATGTCCTCGCTTCGCCCGGGGACATCGCCCGGAACCTCCGGGCATCGTCCGCAGCCTTCCAGGGCACGGCGGCGCTCGTCGCCGCGATCGTCCTGTTCGTGGGTGCGTTCCTCATCGTGAACACCCTGTCGATGACGGTTGGGGAGCGGGCCCGCGAGGTCGGGCTGCTCCGCGCCGCCGGCGCCACCCGCGCCCAGCTCAGCCGGTTCGTCTTCAGCGGCGCGATCCTCCTCGGCGTCGTCGGCGCGTTCCTCGGGGTCGGGCTCGGCGCCCTGATCGCCGTCCTCATGGCGGGCGCCGTGAGCCAGGCGACGGGCATCGCCGCGGACGTGACCCAGATCGACGCTGCCGGGTCGCTGACCGCGGCCGCCGTCGGCATCGGCATCACCATCCTCGCCGCCATCGAGCCGGCGCTCAACGCCGCGCGGATCTCGCCGGTCGAGGCTCTCCGCGCGCGGTTCGACCTCCCCAGCCTCCGGCGCGGCCGGATGTCCTGGATCGCGTTCATCTTCCTGGTCGTCGCCGCCCTCGCGATGCTCGCCTGGCCGCCTGTCATCTCCTCGACGGGCGCGGAGCGGGCCTTCGCGGTCTACGGCGTCCTGCTCGCGGCCACGATGCTCTCCCCGTTCATCCTGCGGCCGATGGCCCGCGTGCTCGGCATCCCGGTCGGGATGATCCTCCGGATCGAGGAGCGTCTCGCCCGCGTCTCCCTGGCCCGCGATCGCAGCCGGACCACGCTCACCCTGGGCTCCCTGGTGATCGGGCTCGCGATGATCGTCGCGCTCGGCTGGTCCGCCCAGGCGGCCCGGGCGTCCGCGTTTGCGTGGCTCGACGACGTCGTCCCGGGCGACGAGATCGTGAGCTCCATCCGCCCCGTGGCTGCCGACGAGGGCGTGCGCGAGGCCCTCGAGGGCGTCCCGAACGTGGCCCTCGTCACGCCGGTCGCCTCCTTCGACCTGGCATTCCGGGGCATGCGGGTCGACGCGGCCGCGGTCTCCGGCGCCGATTTCCTCGCCGACGGCCGCCTGACGATGGTCTCGGGTGATCGCGTCACCGCCTTGACGGCCCTCGATGGCGGCGGCGCCGCGATCCTGCCCGAGGGGCTCGCCAAGTCGCTCGACCTCGCGATCGGCGACCCGATGCACATCCCCGTGGACGGCACTCGCTCCCTCGACCTGCGGGTCGCTGGCATCGTCCAGCGCTCGATGCCGGGGACCAGCGGCGAGGCCATCCTCGTCGGCTGGAAGGACGCCACCGAGTCACTGGGCGTTGCGGGGGCCGATGCCTTCGCCGTCCGCTTCGTTCCCGGCACGGCCGAGATCGCTCGTCCGGCGCTGCGCGAGACCGCCCGCACCTACGCCCTCGAGGCCAACCCGATCGAGCGCGTCCAGGGCGCCGTTGCCGAGGCCCTCGGCCGCGTGTTCGGGGTCTTCGACGCCCTCGCGATCGTCGCGGTCATCGTGGCCGCGCTCGGCATCGTGAACACGCTGACCATGGGCGTCGTCGAGCGAATCCGCGAGATCGGCGTCCTCCGGGCGATCGGCATGAGCCGGCGCCAGGTGATGCGGATGGTGGTGGTCGAGGCGACGATCCTCGGGATCGTCGGTGTGGTCCTGGGCTCGTTCGCGGGCCTCGCGGCCGGCGCGTTGCTGCTCCAGCTGGGCGGCGGCCTCTCGAACCCCGGGGGGATCCCGTGGGTGCCGATCTCGGTCGCGGCCGTGCTCGGGCTGGGCCTGCCGGCGCTCGCCGCGATCTACCCCGCCCGCATGGCGGCCCAGGTCGGGATCGTCCGCGCCCTGTACTTCGACTGACCGCACCCGCGGTCTGTTCGCCGGCCGCAAGGCGCTCGGCGCCGGATCGGCCCTCGCGACCCGCCCCCTGCGCGGCCGTGGTCGGACCGGCTCGGAGGCGCGATTCCTCGTCTGGTAGTCTTGCCGAACCCTGCGAGCCGCCCCGCGACGGCGCTCGCGCGCCAGGTCGACGTGGGGCGAGGAGGAAGCCGCGATGACGATCAGCATGCCCGGCATGCCCCGCATGGATCGCCTGCCTGCCCAGGAGCGCGGCCTGACGATCGGCGACTTCCTGGTCCCGATCCGGGTCTCGGAGCGGCTCAACACCCGGGCGCGCCACGCGGCCCTGGTCCTCATCGGCATCGCCCTGATGGCGCTGTGCGCTCGCGTCGCGTTCTACGGGCCCAACAACCCGGTGCCGTACACCCTCCAGACGTTCGGCGTGCTCCTCACCGCCGGCGCGCTCGGATTCCGCCGCGGCGTCGCGGCGACGGTCCTGTATCTCGCCCTGGGAGCGATCGGGCTGCCGATCCTCGCCGAGGGCAAGCACGGGGTCGAATGGATCATGGGCGCGTCGGGTGGCTACCTCGTCGGGTTCATCGTCGCCTCGGCGCTCGTTGGCCGATTGGCGGAGCTCGGCTGGGATCGAACCATCGTCGGCGCGATCGGCGCGATGGTCCTGGGTAGCCTCGTGATCTATGCGGTGGGCGTTCCGTGGCTCGCGCTGGCTGCGTTCCACGGCGACCTCGGCCTCGCCTTCGACAAGGGCATGCGCACCTTCCTGCTCTGGGATGCCTTCAAGCTGCTGCTCGCGGCGATCGCCTTCCCGGCCGCGTGGTGGTTCGTCGGCCGGCGGCCGGGCGACCGCTGAGTTGACGGTGTCGATGGCGGACGGCCCCTCGCCTCCGTCGTCGGGACATCGCCCCACCGTCGTCCACGGCGGTTTCTACGGCCCCGGCAGCGAGGCGTGGCGGCTCAATCGCGAGGCGATGCTCCTGCTCGGGGCAGGTCCTCGGGCGCTGCTCCTCCAGATCGCGCATCCCGCGGTCGCGGCCGGGGTCGCGGAGCATTCCGACTTTCGAACGGACCCGTGGGCGCGGCTCTCGGGGACGCTGCGGTCGTATCTCCGGATCGTCTACGGGACCGCGGAGGCGGCGCGCAGCGAGATCCAACGGTTGAACGAGCTGCACCGGGGGGTCCGCGGACCGGTGATCGAACCGGCCGCGCGGGAGCGGCACGGCGGCCGCTACAGCGCCCTGGACCCGGCGCTTGGGCTGTGGGTCCACGCCACGCTCGTGGACTCGACGATCGCCGCGTACGACGCCTGGATCGAGCCGCTGTCGCGGACCGACAAGGCCCGGTACTACGCCGAGACGCTGCCGGTCGGGCGGGCGTTCGGGATCCCGGCGTCGACGCTGCCGCCGAGCCTCGATGCGTTCGACGAGTACCTCGCGCAGATGCTCGCTCCCGACGGCCCGATCCAGGTCGATGCGGTCGCCCGCGAGCTCGCCGGCGCGATCCTGCATCCCCCGCTCGGCCCGGCCGTGTCGGCCGCGGGCTGGCCCTTCACCCGACTCGCCGGTGCCGCCGATGCCATCCCGAGCGGCGCCTACTCGTGGCTGTTCTGGCCATCGATCGGGCTGCTGCCGACGCGAGTCCGACAGGGCTATGGCTTCCCGTGGGGGCTTCGACAGCGCGCCGTCTCGACCTGGCTCGCCGCGGGCTGGCAGGCATGGCGCCCCGCGCTGCCGCCGTCGTTCCGGCAGATGCCCCAGGCGCTCCGCGCCGACCGCCGCGTGGGCGCCGGCCCGGCCCTGCTGGAGGGCTGACCGCTCGCCCGTGGCTACGATTCCCGCGATGACCGGCCTCGACGCATTCCTTGCCGACGTCCGCGAACAGGTCCCGGGCGTGCGGCTGCTGACGGACGAGCTGGACCGCGAGTCCTACCGGCTCGACGAGACCGCCTACCTCGCCGCCGGGCTCCCAGGCGCCGTGGCCCTGCCCGGAGACACGGCCGAGGTCGCGGACCTGCTGCGGCTCGCCTCATCGCACCGGATCGCGGTCGTGCCGCGCGGCGCGGGGACGGGGCTCTCGGGTGGGGCAGCCGGGATCGAGGGCGCGGTCACGATCGCCCTCACCCGGATGAATCGGATCCTCGCGATCGATCCGGACAACCTCTGCGTCGTGACCCAGCCCGGCGTGATCAATGCCGAGCTGAAGGCCGCGGTCGCGCGCCACGGCCTGTTCTATCCGCCGGACCCCGCGAGCTACGAGACCTGCTCGATCGGCGGCAACCTCGGGACCAACGCCGGCGGCCTGTGCTGCGTGAAGTACGGCCAGACCCGCGACTGGGTCCTGGGCCTCGAGGTCGTCCTGGCGGACGGCTCGGTCATCCGGACCGGCGGGCGGACGGTCAAGGACACGGCGGGGTATTCGCTGACCCACCTCTTCGTGGGGTCGCAGGGGACGCTCGGGATCATCACCGAGGCGACGATGCGACTCCGGCCGCTCCCCGGCGCGCGCTCGACCATGCTGGCGTTCTTCGCGTCGCTGGGCGCGGCGGGCGAGGCGGTCGCCGCGATCACGCGGTCCGGCATCGTCCCGGTGACGCTCGAGCTGCTCGATCACGAGACGATCCTCGCCGTCGACGACGCTCATCAGCTGGGACTGGACCGCGATGCGTCGGCGATGCTCATGGTCGAGTCCGATGCGCCGGGTGAGGCGGCGCCCGCCGAGCTGGATGCGGCGGAAGTGGCGATTCTCGCCTCCGGCGCGACCTCGGTCGTCCGTGCCGCGGATGCGACCGAGGCCGACTGGCTGCGCCAGGCCCGGCGGCTCGCGCTCCGCGCGCTCGAGATGAAGGGCACGGTGCGGATGGAGGACGTCGGGGTGCCGCGCTCACGCGTGCCCGAGCTGCTCCAGGCGATCGAGCGCATCACGACGGCGCACGGGGTCCGCTGCGCCACCTTCGGGCACGCGGGCGACGGCAACCTCCACCCGAACCTGATCTTCGATCGCGATGATCCGGAAGCGGCTCGCCTCACGCACGTGGTCCGTGACGAGATCTTCCGGGTCGCGCTGGATCTCGGCGGGACCGTGACCGCGGAGCACGGGATCGGGTCGGCGCGGCGCGAGTGGCTGCCGATCCAGGTTGGCGAAGGGGCCGTCGCCGCCATGCGGGCCATCAAAAGCGCCCTGGACCCGCTCGGGATCCTGAACCCGGGTCGGGTGCTGTAGCACGCACCGGAAAGCCCCCAAGGCTCCAGCTCCCGCGCGCTCCAGCCGGTGGATTCCTCCGGCGACCGGCGAAAAGGCGGGGAATCGGCGATAATTCTCGCCCGGCGCGGTAGCCCCGATCCGCCGGATGTGCCCAGGAGCTCACCCTTGAACGGCCGACCCCTGTCCCTTTCTCGCCCCGCCAACCGGTCCGGTGAGCCCGAGCCGCTGCGTCACGTCATCGACCAGTACAAGCACCGCGAGCAGACGATCACGTGCGTGTGCGGCTGGCATGGCAGCTGTGCCACCAACTCCACCGGTGGCTCCGACTGGACGACTCACCTCAACCAATTCCGGACGAAGCGGAAGTAACGGCCCGCTGATCCGGCCGCCCCGCCGCGTTGGCGACTGCGCGGCTCGGCTCACGCACCTCAGGGTGCGCTCGCCGCCTAGCTCTCCGCCGGGCCTTCGAGGCGGCGGCCGCGGACCCACGCGGCGCGAACCATGTCCGGATGGGCGCGGAAGATCAACCGGCTCATGACCTCGGCGGCCTCCACGTCCGCGCCGTCGTACGGGAAGTCTCGACGAGCCGCTGTCATTCGGGGGTCCAACGCGATGAGGTCGGCCTCCTTGCCGGCCTCGATCGAGCCGATTCGATCGTCGATCCCGAGCGCCCGCGCGCCGTCGAGGGTGCCGAGGCGCAGCCAGTCCAGCGGAGCCAGCACCGCCCGCGCCTCGCCGGCAACCGTCCTGAGCGCCGCCTGGGCGTATGCCCCCACCTGCATCACCGAGAAGATGGACGGGTCCGGCCCACCGGCCACGTCCGAGCCCAGCCCGACGCGGAGGCCGGCCTCGAGGTAACGGGCCAGCGGCATGATCCCCGAGGCGAGGAAGAGGTTCGAGGCCGGGCAGTGGGCGACGCGCGAATCGGTCTCGACCAGCCGCGCCAGCTCGCGATCCGACAGGTGGATCGCGTGGGCGAGGATCGTTCGCGCGCCGAGGCCACCCGCGCGGTCGTAGACGTCGACATAGTCGATCGCGCCGGGGAACAGCCGCGCGACCTCCGCGATCTCCCCGTGATCCTCGCTCACGTGGGTCTGCCACCAGGCCCCGGTTCGGGCCGCGAGGGCGGCTGACTCGCGCAGCATCTCGCCCGAGCATGAGATCGCGAATCGGGGCGTGACCGCGTAGCCCAGCCGGCCATCGTCGGCGCCGTGCCATCGCCCGATCAGCTCTTCGGATTCGCGGACGGAACGCTCGAGGATCGTCGTCGGGTCGATCGTCTCGTCGTAGGTGCCTCGATCCATCATGACCTTGCCCAGGATCGCCCGGATTCCGTGCTCCTCGGCGGCCCGGAACGCCCCGTCCATCGACGCCTTGTAGACGGCCCCGTAGGCCAGGAGCGTGGTCGTGCCGGCGGCGGCGAAGGTCCGGAAGGCCGCGGGCGCGAGGCGCTCGGCGTCCTCGGTGGCGTCGAAGCGGCGCTCCAGCGGGAAGATGTAGCGGTCGAGCCAGGTGAGGACATCCAGGCCGGCACCGAGGCCGGCATTGGGCAGCTGTGGCAGGTGCGCATGCAGGTCGACCATGCCCGGCAGCAGCACGTGCGGATGGAGGTCGATGGGCTCGTCCGTCCCCCGATCGTCGGCCGAGCGGCTGCCGTCGATCGCCTCGCGGCCCGGAACTCGTGCCTGCCAGTCGCCGAACGAGCCGACCCACTCGATTCGTCCCCGGGCATCGACGGCCACGACCCCATCGAAGATGTCGAGCGTCCCGCCCGCCGCGAGGGGGCTCAGGAGGCGGCCGCGCAGCGCGAACGGCGGTCGATCGGGCAATCGCATCGGCGCGAGGCTAGCACCGGGAATCCGGCCCACGAACCACCGGGTCGCTGCCATCATGCGTCGATGGCCGAGGGAGACGACCGCACCTACGAGCTGCTGCTGACGGGTGGGACCGTCGTCGACGGGACCGGCGCGCCGGGGTATCCCGCCGCGATCGGCATCACGAGGCGCTGGTCGGGCGCCAGTGCCACCGTCGCGATCCTGCGCGAGGCTGCCGCGATCGATGACGCCATCGGCCGCAGCGCGCGGCGCGTGGACGTTCGCGGCAAGGTCGTGGCCCCGGGCTTCATCGACCTCCACAGCCACTCGGGCCTGATGCTCCTCGCCAATCCCCGCCACGAGCCCAAGGTCCGCCAGGGCGTGACGACCGAGGTGATCGGCGTCGACGGGCTGTCCTATGCACCGATCCGGCTGGCCACGCTGATGCGCGAGCTGGTGGAGATGAACGCGGGGCTCGACGGGAGCCCGGACATCGAGCTGGACTGGGCATCGGTCTCCGGCTACCTCGATCGGTTCGATGCCGGTGTCGCGGTGAACGTCGCGTTCCTTGTCGGCAACTCGGCGCTGCGCCTCTCGACCAGCGGCTGGGACGATCGCGCGCCGACCGCCGGCGAACTTGCCGAGATGCGCTCGATCCTGCGCGAGGCGATGGAGGAGGGGGCGTACGGGCTCTCCTCCGGCCTTGACTACCCACCCGGCTCGTACGCCGAGACCGGGGAGCTGGCGGATCTCGCCTCCGTGTCCGCCAAGCTCGGGGGGATCTATCACTCCCACGTCCGCTACACCCTCGGCGACCAGTTCCTGGACCCGTTCCGGGAGGCAATCGAGATCGGCCGGCGCGGCGACTCGCCCGCGCACCTCACCCACTTCTACCACCGGGCGACGTTCCCCGGGACCCCGGAGCAGATGCTCCAGCTCGTCGACGACGCCCGCGCGGAGGGCCTGGACGTCACCTTCGACGCCTATCCCTACGAGTGGGCCTCGACGAGGCTGCTCATCACGATCCCGCCGTGGGTCCAGGAGGGCGGGCCCGCGAAGACCAGGGAGCGATTGGCGGATCGCGCGGTGCGGGGGCGCATCCGGGGCGAGCTCGAGGCGCGCGGGGTGCTGTACGCCGGCGCGGGCGGGATCGCGGACATCCGGCTGGGGGCCTTCCGGAACAAGGCGAACCTCCACTGCGAGGGCCGGACGCTCGGGAACATCTGCGCCGAGGACGGGCGCGACCTGGTCGACACGCTGTGCGACCTGCTGCTCGACGAGGACCTCCGACTCAACCAGGTGACGCCAGGGCCGCACACCGACGGGATCCGGCGCTTCTACCAGCACCCCCTGGCGATGGTCGGGACCGACTCCACGTTCGTGGGCTGGAAGCCCTCGCCGCGGTCGTACGGCTCCTATCCTCGGATCCTCGGGCAGTTCGTCCGGGACGAGCAGCTGCTCTCGCTGGAGGACGCCGTCGCCAGGATGACCTCGATGCCCGCCGATCGGCTGGGGCTCAAGGGCCGCGGCCGAATCGTCGACGAGGCCATCGCGGACCTGGTCGTCTTCGATCCTGAGACCGTGCGATCCAACGCCACCTACGACGAGCCCCGCAGCTTCCCCGATGGCATCGACCACGTGATCGTCGACGGCACGCTGGTGGTCGAGGCGGGGGAGCACACGGGCGCGCTGCCCGGGCGGGCGCTGCGTCGCGGACGGGACTGAGGTGCTCGCCGCTGAGGGTCGAGACCCAGGCTGCGAGGGCGAGGGCCACGCCGGTTTCGTGCTGAGCTCGCGGCCAGGAACGGAGACTCGGGCGCCCACCGACTGGTAGTCTCGCGGCAACGACCCAGAGGCCTCGACGGGGAGGACCGCCGCGGGATGCCCACGCGCACGCTCACTCCGGGCACGGACGTCGCCGAACGCGCCCTGATCGTCGACCCCGGACAGCGAGTGCCGGGTCGCGCCTCCGGCTTCCCGCTGCGACGCGAGGGCCCGGAGAAGCTGACCGGCGCTGCCAAGTACACCGACGACCTCGTCTTCCCGGGCGCCTGGTTCGGCACCACCATCCGATCCGACGAGGCGCACGCGAAGCTCATCGCGATCGAGCTGGACCCCGACGTCGATTGGTCGAAGGTCGCCGTCGCGACCGCCGCGGACATCCCGGGCGACAACCTCGTGGCATCGATCAAGGACGATCAGCCGCTCCTCGTGCCGGTCGGGGGCGAGATTCGGCACGTCGCCGAGCCCGTCGCGCTGCTCGCGGCCGCGGATCGCGAGACCCTTCGCCGGCTCAAGGGCCGGATCAAGCTCGTCACGGAGCCCCTGGAGCCGGTCTTCGATCCCGAGCTGTCCGAGCACGTCTTCGCGGAGTACGAGGTCGCCCGCGGTGACGTCGATCGCGGTCTCGCGGACGCCGACGTGATCGTCGAAGGCGAGTACCGAGTCGGCCACCAGGAGCAGCTCTACATCGAGAACAACGCGATGATCGCCGTGCCCGGCGAGGACGGCGGGATCGTCATCCATGGCTCGATGCAGTGCCCGTACTACGTTCACAAGGCGATGAAGCGAGCGCTCAAGCTCACGTCCGTCCAGGCCCGCGTGATCCAGGAGGAGACGGGCGGCGGGTTCGGCGGCAAGGAGGAGTTCCCCTCGGTGCTCGCGCTCCACGCGTCGCTCCTCGCGATCAAGGCGAAGCGGCCCGTTCGGATGATCTACGAGCGCCACGAGGACATCGTCGCGACGACCAAGCGTCACCCGGCGATCGTCCGCCATCGGACGGGGTTCACGAAGGACGGCGTGCTCGTGGCCCAGGACATCGAGGTCGTCATGGACGGCGGCGCGTACTGCACGCTCACGCCGGTGGTGCTCTCACGTGGAGTGCTCCACGCCGGCGGCCCGTACCGCTGCCCCAACGTCCGCCTCCGCGGCCGGGCAACCCGGACCAACACCGCGCCCAACGGCGCGTTCCGCGGGTTCGGGGCGCCCCAGACGGAGTTCGCCGCCGAGATGCAGATGAACCGGGGCGCAGAGCGGCTCGGGATCAGCCCCGCCGAGATCCGGCGCGCCAACGTCTACCGCCTCCGCGACACGACCCCGACGGGCCAGATCCTGCGCGAGAGCGTCGCCGGCGAGGAGGTCCTCGAGCAGGCTCTCGGCGCGAGCCACTTCGAGCGGATCCGCGAGCGGACGGCCCGCGACGCCGCCGACCGCCAGGGGATCGGGATGATCCCGGCGGGGGCGCTGCGGAGCGGCGAGCGGCGGACCGCGAACGGCATCGGGCTGGCGCTGGGCTGGCATGGCGCGGGGTTCACCGGCTCCGGCGAGGTGTATCTCGCCTCCGTGGCCTCGGTCGAGCTCACCGCGGACGGCCGGATCCGCGTCCTGACCGCGAACACCGAGATGGGGCAGGGCACCAAGACGGTCTTCCCGCAGATGGTCGCGGGAGAGCTGGGCGTTCCGGTCGACTGGGTCGAGTACGCGCCGCAGGACACCGCGCAGGTGCTCGACTCGGGCCCCACGGTCGCGTCCCGGACCGTGATGGTGGTGGGTGGCCTCGTCATCCTGGCGGCCCGAAAGCTCAAGGCCGCCGTCGAGGCCCGCAGCTCGGGCGTGCCTTTTCACGAGGCCTTCCACGACGATGCCCGGGCAAATGGCGCCACCCGCATCGACCAGCCGTTCGAGCCCTATCCCGGCGTGGTCTTCGACGACGCGACCTACCTCGGGGACGCATATCCAGCGTACGGCTGGGCCGCCGCGGTGGCGAGCGTGGAGGTGGACCTGGACACGTATGAGGTACAGGTCCGCGACGTCATCGCGGTCGACGACGTCGGCAAGGTGATCCACCCGATCCTGTGCGAGGGCCAGGTCGAGGGCGGC
>DATLDP010000094.1:0-2610 GCA_035525825.1 Candidatus Limnocylindria bacterium | reverse complement strand
TCCTCGAGCGCGACGGGCGCGTCCATGCCGCTGCCAAGCCTCCGAATGAGCTCGGCGTCGTGCCCGCCGCGGCCATGGCGACCCTCACCAACGCGATCGTCACGACCGATTACGCGGCCCTCAAGTCGAAGCCGTTTACGGGCGAATGCCCGATCGCGTTCGACGGCCAGGAGCTCATCTTCGAGTTCGCGGCGCCCGGCGGCACCCAGCGCGTCGCGTCGTGCGAGGTCGAGATTGACTGGAGCCATCCGCTGTTCATTGCCGTTGCGACCGCGCTCGGGGAGTGGGTCCCGCTGCCGCTGACCTAGCTCGTCGGGACCCGCGACGGAAGCCCGACTCGTGGAACGCTGCGAGCTTGACGCCGCAGGAGCCAGATCCAGATCCAGGCGGCGATCGACGTTCCGATCAGCGCGAACGGTCCGACCAGGAAGAAGCCGAAGGCCGTGAACATGCCGGCGGCGGCGATGATCTCGAAGATGTTCGGCAGGGTGTCCGGCGCACGTCCGAAGGCCATCACGATCGAGAATGCGGTCGAAACCAGCGGCGCGCCGATCATCACGGCGAGCACGCCCAGCCGCAGGATCACCGCCGCCTGCGCTCGCCCGGTCACCGCCTCGAGGGCCCTGGGCCCGAGCTTTCGGCCCCCGAGCCCGCCCGCCAGGATCGTCGGAAGCCCGACGATGAGGAACGCGGCGACGGGTTCCGCCCCGATCTGGCTGATGGTCTCGATGACCGCGAACAGCAACCCGACCCGGAGGCCAGTTGACGCCCCCAGCTGCCGACCGGTCGACTCGAACGTCGCGGTTCCCGTCATCGGGATCGACGGACCGCGACGGTTTCCAGCAGCCCAGCGGCGAGGATGGCCCCCGCGACCATGAACCACGGCGCAAGTTCGCCCGCGTCGCACTCGCGGGCGCCGAAGTCGAGCGGCCCGCCGCACGTCAGTGCGAGGCGCGAGAACAGCACGACCCACATGAACCCCCAGCCCGCGACGAACCCGACGAACGAGGCCAGACGCGGGGCCCGCCAGAGCAGCAGCACCAGCGACGCGGCGATCAGGGGGAGCATCAGCATCGCCAACGAGAGGTAGAGCGTGCCGTTCGCCGCGCCAAGCGCAAAGCCGACCAGCCAGGGCCCGGCGAACGACCCTCTCGTCTCGACCACTTTTGTCTCCCGCTACCGTTGAGTAGCACGTTTCTACGCCAGAAATATGCTAGTGTCAAGTGGCGAGTTCTTCGGGAGTAGGATTTCGAGCGTGAGTCCACCAGCGAGCACCGCGCCAGCTCCGGAGCTGGTCGCGATGGCCGACGACGGCGCGACCCCTTCCCAGTCAGCCGAGGCCATCCGCATCCGGCTTGCCGACGCGTGGGGCGAGATGGGCGCGGCCTGGGGCGTGGCGCCCGCCATCGCCCGCGTCCAGGCCTACCTCCTCACCCGGCAGGCGCCGCTCACGGAGCGCGAGGTGCGAGAGGCACTCGGGCTCTCCCACCGGGCCGCGAGCCTTGCGCTCGCGGAGGCCGAGTCGTGGGGCCTGATCGAGCGCGTCGCGGAGCCGCGCAGAGTCGGTCGGCGCGGGCCCGCGGGAGCGGCCTACCAGGCGGTGGGGGACCACTGGCGCTGGTTCGGGCGCGTCGTGGCGGAGCGCAAGACCCGCGAGGGCGATCCCATCATCGGGCTGCTGGAACGCGCCGGCGGGGAGGCGACCGCCGAGCTTCGCGCGAATCCGGATGACGACGAGCTCCGAGCCCTCAACGACTGGCTGAGCACGTTCCTCGTCTTCGTTCGACTGTTCGATCGCGCGGTGGGCCTCGTCCCGAGGCTGGAGCCGCGCCAGCTCGAGCGCGGCCTTCGCCTGCTCGGCGAGGTCGATGACGACACGGTCCTTCGCCTCGTCGCGCTCCTGGAAGGTTTGGATGACGGCGACGTCCTCGATCTCGTGACCGCCCTCTCGCGCCTCTCGCCCACGGCTGCCCGCCGCGCGACCAAGCTCATGTCGGGGGTCGTCCGGACCGTTTCGCGATAACCCGGGCGCCGCGCCGCGCCTCGCCCGCCGCGTCACCTACGCGCCTGGCGCGTCAAATCCACGGAGTGGGCCCCGGCAGGGGCATCCCCGCCGCGCCGGCACGCTCAGCCACGCTCGGATCGAGCCGCGTTCGAGCGATCGTGGTCGCCGTTTGGTGGATACCACGCCGACGGCGCGTAGGCGACAGGCCGAGCGTCACCCGGGCGAGCGTCACCTACGCGCCCAGCGCGTCAAATCCACACGAATCGGGCTTGTGCGCGGCCCCGCCCTCCCTGGCACGCTCGCACACGCTCGGATCCGAGGCGAGTTCGACCTCGTGGGAACGCCG
Organism: Candidatus Limnocylindria bacterium; assembly: GCA_035525825.1. Lineage (GTDB taxonomy): Bacteria > Chloroflexota > Limnocylindria > Limnocylindrales > CSP1-4 > UBA5189. The sequence goes on along the minus strand of DATLDP010000094.1, from coordinate 259 downwards.
CTCGCCGGATACCACGCATCCGGCGCGTCGGCGACAGCCCGGCCGCCACTGGCCGAGCTCGAGCTGGGGTACCGCTCGCATCGCTCGGCTCCGGCGACTGCTGCGACCGATTTCGCGTCGAGCCTGCACGAATGCGCTACTGGGCTGGTCCAAATCGGCGTGCGATAATCCCGGCGGGCGCGTGCGGCCCGACCTCGCTCGAACGGGCGTGACCCCGCGGCAGGCGAGCCGGCAGACCGAGCGCACACGAAACCGAGGA
>DATLDP010000068.1:0-32449 GCA_035525825.1 Candidatus Limnocylindria bacterium | reverse complement strand
CAGCCGTCGGCCGGTGGAAGCCTCGTAGCCGCCATCCGGCGGCGCAACACCTCTCCCCGCGTGCGCGCACGCAGACCACTCTCGCTGTCCACACCGACCTCCGGCCCCGCACTGACTGTCGCCGAGGAGATCTCGCGCTGCGGCGCCAGGGTTCCACTGGCGTGGACATCTATTCAGCCCTCTCCCCGCTGCCTGGTGACCATCTCACCCAGAGGCAGGGCTTCGCCGCTGCTTCTGCACGGATCGACATGATCTTGCGGGTTTGTTGACGCATCGGTGGCTCTTGACAGGACGGGCCGATGCTCCGAGTGTCCTCTTGTGACACGGGAACACCGTTGGCCGGTCGTCCTGCTTCCTGGCGGCATCCTCCCGGCCGAGCTCGCCTACCGCGCCCTGCTTGCCGAGCTCGGGGACGACGTCGACGCCAGGATCAAGGACCTGGAGATGTACGCGGGCGACCGCATTCCGCCAACCGGATATGGTCTGGCGACGGAGGTCGAAGGGATTCGCCGTCTGGCCGACCGTGCTGCTTTTGAGACGTTCCACCTCGTCGGATATTCGGCCGGGGGCGCTTCCTCTCTGGCGTTCGCGTCCCGCTATCCCGCGCGCCTCCGGAGCCTCGCGCTGATGGAGCCGGCATGGGCCGGTCGGACGAGTCAGACCCCGGACGAAGCTGCCGTCTTCGATCGCTTCCGGGCGATCCCAAAGCTGCCGACCGAGGCGATCATGCCCGCCTTCATCGCCACCCAGCTGGCACCCGGCGTGGAGCCGCCGCCGTCGCCGCCGGGGCCACCGCCGCCCTGGATGCCGTCGCGCTTGCTCGCGATCGGCGGATTCATCGCCGCGTTCGACGCCTACGAGCCAGATTTCGCTGTGCTCCAAGCGTTCGATCGGCCCGTTTACTTCGCCCTCGGTGGACGCGGCAATCCGAACCTCTACGCGCGGATGGCGGCACGGCTCGGCCAAGTGTTTCAGGACTTCACGCTCGACGTCTACGACAACCGCCACCACTTCGACCCACCACATCGACTGGAGCCCGCACGACTGGCACGGGCGCTGCGGAGTCTGTGGGCCCGGGCAGAGTCGACCCAGGAGGAAACGGCGGGATGAGCGAGCAGCGGAACGCCCAACGGATCCGCACGATCTACCAGCTATCGGGCGGCGGCGACGTGGACGCGTTCACGGACGCGCTCGCGGACGACGTCGTGTGGCACGTCCCGGGCCGCGGCGCCAACGCCGGTGCCCACCGCGGCAAGGAGGCCGTCCTCGCCTTCTTCGGCCGGGTCATTCCGGACCTTCGCTCGTTTCGCATCGACGTCCATGACATCGTGGCGAATGATGACCACGTGGTGGTGCTCGTGCGCTACGAGCACGAGCGGAACGATCGGCGATTCGAGCAGTTGGGAACCGAGGTGTTCCATCTCGACGAGAACGGTCAGATCAAGGAATTCTGGGCGCTAATCGACGACACGGCTGCGTTCGACGAGTTCTTCGCCTGAGGGCAACGCGAACAACGGCCTGATCTCGTCGAGCGCCTCATCACACCGCGAGCCGGGTGGTGCGTCTTCACGGGCAGCGTACGTCTGATGCGCAGCGGCTGGCGGTCAGCAGTCAGAGGAGGGTGATCGGATGAATTGGGTTGTTGCCGGCGTGCAGTGGCTGCACGTGCTGCTGGGGATCACGTGGTTCGGCGCCGCGCTCTACAACGCCCTGATCCTGGTGCCGTCGATCACCCCGATGTCGCTGGGTGAACAGCGGCGGATCGGTCGTGCGATCGGGGCGCGAGCCTTCACCGTCCTCCGTCCGGTCGCCTTGGCGGTCATCACCCTGGGTGTTCTGCGCGGGACCGTGTTCGGGCCGATCAAGGACCTCGCCCAACTGACGAGCCCATACGGCCTGACCTGGCTCGTGGCGCTGGTGTTCGCGATCGGGGCGTACTTCTGGGCGGAGCGGGTGATCGGGCCCGCGCTTGATCGAATGAACGCCATCCCCGAGGCTGCGGCACTCGACTCTGACGGGCGACCATCCGCCGAGCTGGAGGCTGCTGTCGCGAACGTGAAGCGCAAGTCGATCCTGGAGCTCGGGTTCTTTTTCGTCATCTTCACCTGCATGATCCTGATGCGCTTTGGCCTATGAGCCCCGCGGCACCAGCCACTGCTTCGCGGCCGCCGATCGGGATGGTTGCTCCTATCGAGGCCTCGGAGCTGCCCCAGAACGTCGGAGTTTCATGGATCGACCTGACGCCTTCGATGTCGTGATCATCGGTGCGGGCAGCGCGGGATCGGTCGTCGCCCGGCGACTGGCAGAGCGCAGCCATACGAGCACCTTGCTTCTCGAGGCAGGGGCCGCGAGCGAGTCAAGCGCCGAGATGGCCAACGGCTGGCGAGTCCCGACGATCCCGGACTGGGGCGATGTTTCCGCAGCTGATGGCGTCCCCCTCCGCCGCGGGCGCACCGTCGGCGGCAGCTCGTGGTTCACCCGTTTCGCGGTGCGTGGTCACCGTTCGGATTTTGATCGATGGGGCGCCGCCGGTCTGGCCGGTTGGAGCTTTGACGAGGTGCTCCCGTGGTTTCGCCGGCTGGAGGCTGATTTCGACTACCCGACGGAGCCGTGGCACGGGATTGACGGCCCGCTCCCGATCGATCGATACCTCGGATTTGATCGGACGCCCGTGCATGCCGCCGCGCTCGAGGCGATGGAGGCGACGGGAATTCCGCGGGTCCAGGACCACAACGCACCCGACGCCAACGGGGTTGGCCCAATGCCGATGAGCACGCGGCGCGGGCGGCGCATGACAACCTACGACGCGTACCTCCGAGACGCAGCGCTGCCCACTCTCGAGCTCCGACCGGAGACCATGGTGGATCGCATCCTGGTGGAGCGGGAGCGCGCAACCGGCGTCCAGCTCGTCGATGGGTCGCAGGTGAGGGCAACGACCGTCGTTCTCGCGGCCGGCACCTACGGAAGCCCCGCATTGCTCCTGCGGTCCGGTGTTGGGCCGGCGGAGGAGCTGCGAAGACTCGGGATTCCGGTCGTGATCGATCTCCCGGCAGTGGGGCGCAACCTCGCGGACCATCCAGGGGTCGATCTCGACCTTGGATACCACGGCGGGGGCACGTCGGGCCCCGTTCTGCACTCGATCGCGACCTTTCGTAGCGCGCGTGCCACGGCGCAGGACCCGCCCGATCTCCTGTTCTGGGTCTCCGATCCCGAGGCGGGCGAGCCGGCGCTCTATCTGGACCCGATCCTCATGAAGCCAGAATCACGGGGGACGGTGCGCCTCGCGTCGGTGGATCCGGCGGACCCGCCGACGATCGAATCGCCCGGGCTCCGCGAGACGGCTGATCTGGACCGGCTCGCCGAGGGATACGAGCGGGCGATCGCGGTCGCAGCCGAGCCAGCCCTTCGCCACCACGTGCGTCGGCCGCGGAACCTCCCCGCAGGCCGCGGGGCGCGTGATGCGCGACTTCGCGAGGGTGCCTACGCCCTGCCGCACGTCGTGGGCACGTGTGCGATGGGTGTGGATCCGGCGCGCAGCGTCGTCGATGGCCGCCTCAAGGTCCACGGCGTAGAGGGACTGTTCGTGGTCGACGCATCAGTGATCCCCGAGCCAACCGCCGGGTTCCCGCAGGTCGTGGCGGTCATGCTCGCAGAACGCGCCGGCTCCTGGCTCTCGAATGAAGGAAGCCTATAGCCGCACTGGCGATCCGACCCGGGGGCCAGAATGCGCGGACCCGCCGGGTTCCGACATGGGGCGGCGCTCCGGTTCGAATGGCCCTCAAGCCGTCCGAGGTCGCCACGGCTCGTGGGCGTGCGCGAGCCAGACCTCCCCGGGGTCCAGCGCACGAACGACCAGCTGGCCTTGGGTCTGCGGCTCATCGAGCTCGCCGAACCCGACGGCCGTGTCGCCGGCGATGACGACGGGGTGCGGTCCGGTCCCGACGACGACCACCTGCGTCCCGGGCGTATGGCCGGGCGCCGGCAGGAGCCGGATGCCGGGCAGCAGCTCGAGCTCGCCGTCCACCGGTACGTACTGCACGCCCGGCGGGTCGACCCAGTCACGGATCGTGTAGTCGTCCTGGGTCCGCGCGTCGTCGAGCTCCCGGACCTGGACGTAGATCGGTTTGCCGGTGAAGAGGCGGTTGCCGCCGCAGTGGTCGAAATGCAGGTGGGTGTTGACGACGATGTCGATGCCGGCGAGGTCGAAGTCCTGCTCACTCAGCGGGTAGAGGCGGGGATCCATGTCGGCCACGAGCGGGTGCAGCTCGGTCATGCCGGTGTCGACCAGCACGCGCCCGGCCGGGTGATCGAGTACGTGCACGTACACCGGCATCGTCTCGCCCTCTGCGTGCAGGTCCGCAACGTGGACCGGCGTGATCGCGATCGAAGCGGCAGGGTCCGTCATCGGACGACCTCGTAACCGAGGTACGTCGCGCCGGAGGTGAACGCGTGCGATTCGGTCAGGCGGAGCGCGAGCCGCGGTCCGGTGGGCGGGAAGTAGGGCCTCCCTGCACCGAGGACGACCGGGTGGACGACGAGCTGGAGCTTGTCCACGAGCCCGGCTTCGATCGCCTGCGCCGCAAGCGTCGGCCCGCCGACCTCGATGTCGCCGTCGAACTCGTCCTTGAGCCTGGCTAGGATCTCGCCGACGTCGCCGCGAACCAGCCGGGCGCCGTGCTCGATCGACTCGAGGGTCCGCGAGAAGACGACCTTCGGCGTCGCGTTCCACGCCCTGGCGAACTCGCGCATCGTGTCGGTCGAATCCGGGTTGGTTTCGCCAGTCGGCCAGAAGGGGGCCATCACCTCCCACAGCCGCCGGCCGTACACCGACACCTGCGTCTCGCGCTGGCGATCCGCGAATTAGGCGTGGAGCTCGTCGTCAACCGTCGCCCAGTCGACCCTCAGCCGGCGGTGACGGCCTGCATCGAGCCGAGGCGAGCGAGGATCGCGGCCGCCAGGTCATCGATGTCGGCGTCCATGGCCACCGTGGACAGGGCGCCCATCCCGCGAGGGGCGAGATGGAACCCGTCGACCAGGAGGCCGACGAACAGCGCCGACTGGGGCGTGAGCTCGTCCGGTGGCACCAGCGATGCGCCCGGGAAGACCTGGAAGATCGAGGCGAGGCCGCCGACCCGGGCGTCCAGGCCCTCGCGCGCGAACGCGGAAGCGAGATTCGCGCGGAGCCGGTCGCCGGCGACCTCCAGCGCGGCGTAGCGTTCCGCCGTCAGGTGCCGAAGGGTGGCGAGGCCCGCCGCGGCGGCGACCGGATTGCCGTTGAACGTGCCGCCGTGGACCATCGCGCCGGGGCGGCGGGCATCGAACAGGTCCATGATCTCCGTGCGGCCGCCGAATGCGCCCGACGGGTAGCCGCCACCGATGATCTTGCCGAGCGTGGTGAGGTCCGGTCGCACGCCCCCGAGGCGGCCCTGCGCCCCATTCGGGCCGACGCGGAAGGCGATCACCTCGTCGAAGATCAGCAGGGCCTCATGCCGCTCGCAGAGCTCCCGAAGGAATCGCAGGAACTCGGGCTCGGCGGCCCGGACGCCACCCGCCCCCTGGACCGGCTCGATGATGATCGCGGCGACGTCTCGCTCACGGCCGGCGAGCATCCGCTCCACGCCCTCGGGATCGCCCCAGGGCAGCTCGAGGACGAGCTCGGACGTCGCCGCCGCGACGCCGGGCGAGCCGGCCAGGGCCGTGTCGTGGGTGCCGTGGTACGCGCCCTCGAACTTGGCGAGGAGCGGTCGGCCGGTGAAGGCCCGAGCGGCCCGGATGGCGAACATGGTCGCCTCGGTGCCGGAGTTGGTAAAGCGGATCCGCTCGATCGAGGGCAGCCGGTGGCGAATGACCTCCGCCAGCTCGATCTCGGCCTCCGTCGGCGCCGCGAACGCCGATCCCCGCCTGACCTGGGCCTCGACCGCGGCGACCACCTCGGGATGGGCGTGGCCGAGGATGAGCGACGTGTAGTTGCCGAGGAAGTCCCGGTACTCGTTGCCGTCGAGGTCCCACGTCCGCAGGCCCTCGCCCCGGACCATGTACGGCGGGTACGGCGCGTTGAAGATCGTCGTTCGCGTGGAGCCGCCGGGGAGCGACGCGGTCGCCCGGTCAAACATCGCGGCCGAGCGCGGCGTCCGGGCGAGGTACTGCTCGACGATCAGGTTGGGCATGGCGGGATCATCCGCCGGATCGCGCCCTCGCGCCAGCCCCGAAAGGTCAGGCCGGCTCGCGGGCATCGGTCGCCTTCTTCAGCGCGTCCCCCTTCTTCAGCGCGTCGTCCCGGGCACGGCCTCCGCCTCCGGCAGCTCGCTGACGTCGAGCTCGTCGTCACCGGCAGGAACCAGGATTCGGGCACCGGGCAGCTTCGCGGCGTACTCGATCAGCGGGTCCCGGCCCTTGCCGGAAGGCAGCCAGCCCCACGCGTCGACACCCTGGCCACGCGCATCGGCGACCTGCCGAGCGATGGCATGGTGGCCCGAAGCCTCCAGCTCCTCGGGGGCGAGCCGGTCGGCGGCATCTTCCTTCGTGCCCTCTGCGGACCAGCCCGATGGCGTCGCGTCCTCCAGCAGGCTGATCGGGCTGTCGATGTCGTACAGGATCAGCGTCGCCCGCTCCGCTAGGGCGCGATCGATCGCCGCCCGACGCACCGGCTCGAACCGATCGTCCTCGCCGGTCACGGCAATCACGGTTCTGATCTCGGCCATGGCTCACCTCCGTCACTCGCGTGGCCTCTGAAAGGTTGCCAGCCGAAAGGGTGCGGAGCCCCACGAGCGCGGGCGCGAGCCGAGACAAACGCCTCTCAGGACGAGGTCGTCGTCCCCGACGCACGCAGGAGGTCAGCGCCGTCCGCTCGTCGAATCCGCGCTGACCAGGCCATCGCGCCGCCGAACAGGTCGACGTCGATTTCGTCACCACTCGCCGCGGACGCGAGGTACTCGAGCCGAACCGTCCGCCGGCCCGTGGCGGGCCAGCCCGCAGCCAGGAGCGCCTCCTCGAGCCAGTCGACGTACACCGCGTTGTTCACGTGGTGGAGCGGATCGAGGTCGCGCGGCCGGACCGCGACCGACAGCGACGCCGCCGGTGGTCCCTGGGGCGCGGGCACGCGGAGGATGTCGTCCTTCACCTCGGGGTTCACGAACGCCACGCCGAAGTCGACCGGGATCCGGACGACCCGGCCGCGGCCATCGAGGAGAACCCAGTCCGTGGTGACCCTCGCCGCCAGGCCCCCATGCGAGAGCCGCACCTCGACCATCCTTCGAGCCCAGATCCGCCGATGCCCGACGACGGCCGTCGTGACCCGAAGGGTGTGGCCCATCGGGACCGGCTGGTCCAGCTCCAGCCGGACGCCCCGGACCACCCACCCGAGCCCCCGGGAGGCGTACCAGTCGCGATCGAAGCCGAGGTGCTCGGAGTGGCGCCAGGCGATGTCCTGGGCGTAGCGCAGGAGGGTCGCCGTGCGCATCGCGCCCTCAGGGCCGGCCTCGTCGAAGCGCACCCGGTAGCCGGCGAGGTAGCCGTTGTCGACGCCGTCGACGGGGCGCGCGTCCTGGCCCGTCAGTCCCGGATCGAGCGTGAAGGCAGCCGCCGGTGACGCTGCTGAAGCCTGGTTCACGCGGCCCTCTCGGAGTGCACGGCCGCAGCCTAGCCCCGATGGTTCCGGAGGGCGCCCGGCATCTCCGAGTTCAGGCGATGCGGTGGCCCAGGTCGACCGGTCGCGAGCGTGATTTCAGGACGGCGTCGGAGCCGGAGGGGTGGCGGGCAGCGATTCGGGCCACCCGGGCCTGGAGGGTTCGCAGGCGGTGATAGGCGCCGGCACTCCACGCGGTCGAGTAGACCTTGGTCGCCTCCGCGCGGATCGCGGCGGCCTCGCGGCGACGCCCGCGACGCTCGAGCTCGGCGACGGCGTCGAGGACGGCTCGATACGCCCCTGGCATGAGCTCGGACACGGGCAGACGCTCCACGAGGGACAGGGTGCGGTCGGAGCCGGGGGTTGCCTAGTGGCCGCTCGTACCAGCGGGTCCCAGCAGGAATCCGGGATGGAGGGCCGCCCTCAGTCGCCGCCGTGCCAGCCGGGGCGGATCTCGAAGCCGTGGTGACCGCCGCCGGCCCCGGACCACGACGCGTCGACGCGATCCACGCTGGCGGCCGGCGGACCCGCGCGAAGCCGCTCGAGGAGGCGATCGAGATCGGCCTTGGGGCCCTCGGCGACACACCGGACTCGGGCGTGGGATTCGTTCGCGACCCAGCCCTGGAGTCCGAGGCCGCGCGCCTCGCGAAGGACGAAGACCCGGAACCCGACGCCCTGGACCCGCCCATGAACGACGGCCTCCAGGCGTCGATGGTCAGTCACCGAGACCAGCCGATTGCCAGGGCGTCGATCACCAGCTCCGGGCTGACGTTGCCCTCGAGTCGCTCGCCCGCGAGGTCCAGGCGGCGGAGCTGGCGGACGGCGAACGCCTCGGGCAGCCGCCCGGCGGTCGTCTCCAGGTCGTCCAGGAGCTCGAGCTGGCGGACGTCGGCGGACTGGCCCAGCCGGACGAGCGCGAGGTCGCGGGCGACGTCCCGCCAGATCGCCACGAGGGCGAGGGCCGCCGCGCGGCGCTCCGCGGCAGGGACCCGAGCGGCGGGCCCTCCCGCGGCGAGATCCGGCGCTGCCGGGTCGCCCTCGTCGGAGGAGGCATCGCTCGAGCCCACGCCGGGACCCGCCGGTGCGGTGCCGGCCACGGCGGCGCTCGCGGCGCGGCCCTTGCCGCGACCTCGGGTTGCGCGCGGCGCGACGACCCCCTCCGCCCCGCTGGCAACGCGGAGCACCGCGAGGAGCGCGCCGGTCCGCGCCAGCAGGTCCTTGGCAACTCGCAGCCGATCCGTTCGCGTGGCGGTGGCCAGGTCCAGGAGCGTTCGCCCGACCTCGGCCCGGATCGTCACGGCTTCGGGGGCTCGAGCGAGGGCCACGGCGTCACCCGGCCGGCCGGAGGCAAGGCGAGCCAGCCGCGCCGCGAGCGCCGCGTCCGCCAGCCCGCCGTCGACGAGGACGGCCTCGACCGCGGGCCGGGCCACGGAACCGAGCCGGATCCGGACGGTCCGGGACCGGATCGTCGGCAGGAGTCGCTCCTCGTCGGCCGCCGTGAGGATCAGGACGGTCCCCGCGGGTGGCTCTTCGAGGGTCTTGAGGAAGGCCGACTGGGCGTCCTCGGTCATCCGATCGGCGGCGGTGATGATCGCCACCCGGGCTCCGCCCTCGACCGGCATGAGGGAGAGGTCTCGAACCAGGTCGCGGACGCCGCGCTCCTCGCGACCGCCGATCGGGATCACGGCGCCGGCGCCCGTCGGCCCGAGGCGATGCAGGTCGGGGTGGTTCCCGTGCGCGAGCGCCCGGCACGCGCGGCACGCGCCGCACGGCCGGACGGCGGGATCGTCGAACCGGCACAGGAGGCCCGCGGCGATGTCGTCGGCCAGCGTCGTCTTGCCGACGCCGGTCGGGCCGATGAGCAGCAGGGCATGCGGCATCCCACCGCGGAGCATCCCCGCAATGGCATCGAGCGCGGCTGGCTGGCCGCGCGTCCGGAAGGTGCCCCCGGCGCTGGTCTGGACCGCGGTGCTCGTCATCGGCCGGCAGCGGCCCGCCGCGTCAGGCGGCGGGCTCGGCCTTGGCTCGGGACGTCCGCCGCTTGGGCGCGGGCGCCGCTGCCGCGTCGGCATCGGCGTCGGTGACGGCCGCGGGCTCCGTCTTCGCGGCCCGGGCTCGGGTCGTCGTCGACTTCGTCGCGGTGGACGTCGTCCGCGTGCGCTTCGGGGCAGCGGGCGCCTCGGTTGCGGCGGCCTCGGAGGCCATCGCGTCCGGGGTGGCGGCCGTCGATGTTGCACGGGTCCGGCGCGTCCGGGTTGCGGGTGCCGCCTCCGTCGATGCCTCGCCGGCATCGCTCATCGGCGCCTCCGTAGCCGTGGACGCTGCCGCCGTGCGGCGACCTCGTCGCGCGGGCGCGGGAGCGACCTCAGGAGCGGCCGATTCGGCGAACGCCGAGGCGTCATCTCCAACCGGCGGCGGCGGCGGAGCCGCCGGACGCGAGCTCTGCTGGGCTCGGAGCATCGCCTCGATCTCCGGCGGGACCTCGCTCCAGGGCTCATCGCCCGAGGTGCGGGGCGCCGGTCGGGGGACCGGCCGGAAGTTGGCGCGGTCACCGCGATCGTTGCGATCGCGGTCCATGCGGCCGCCTCGCTCGGGGCCTCGCTCGGGGCCGCGGTCGGGACGGCCGTAGCCGCCTTCGCGCCGCGGTGCGGGCTCGGCGAACCGCGACGGCGTGCTGCCGCGGCCACCACCGAACCGCTCGCGGTCGAGCGCCGCGGCATAGGCGCCGCCACGTCCCCGGCCTGCGCCACCGCGCTGGCCACCACGGTTGGCGTCGCGCTGGCGACGCTCGGTCAGGAGGTACTCGGGCACGGCGGGCTCATCGAGGTCCTCGTCATCGATCACGGGCGTGCCGCGACCGCTGGCCTGGATCCCGATCTGCGAGTCCCACACCGACCCGAACGCGGATGCGGCTCGTCTCACGGGCGCGGGCGCCTCCACGTCCTCGTCTTCGTCGGCGAGATCCTGGTCTCCGGCTGCGCCAACTGGGCCGGCTGGGCCGGCTGCGATCGGCGCCGCGGGCGCCTCGTCGCCCTCGGCGTAGGTGCCGTCCTCCCGGGCGCGGCCACGGCCGCGACCACGTCCGCCACGGCGGCGTCGGCGGCGTCGGGCCTCGTCCATCGCGGCCTCGTCGCCCGTCTCGGTGGACAGCGGCTCGCCGGACCCGAGGTCCGAGCCCACGCCATCGAGCTCCTCATCGTCGAGGAACGGCGCCTCGATCGGCGCGGCAGCCGGCCGCGCCGTGGCGGCACGGGACAGCTTCTCCCCCGGCAGCACCACGAGCGAGCCTTCGCCGGCATCCTCCGGCGCCACGGCGACCGCGGCGATGCGGCTCCGGCCACGGCTCGGCGGAATGGTGGCGGCGGTGGCTGCGATCGGGGTGCGACGGGTCCGGCCACGGCCCCGGCTCCGATCGCCGGTGCCCTCGGACTGCTTGTCCGGGACCTCCGTCATCGAGAGATCGAGATCGTCCTCGGACACGCGCCGGCCGGAGCGGGACGAGCCCTTCTCCACCTTGGCGATCTGGGTGATGTCCGTGAACTGGTCCGCGACGTCCATGAGGTCGGACGAGGTGTTGCCGCGGAAGCTCACGACCTCGACGCGGACGCCCTGCTCCTGGACGGCCCGGATGGCCGGGGCGAAGTCGCCGTCGCCCGACACCACGATCGCGATGTCCAGGTTCCGGGCGGTCTTCATCATGTCGACGACGAGCTCGATGTCGAGGTTCGCCTTGACCTTGCCGTCGCCGTACTTGCGGATGTCCTTGCTGACGACCTTGTAGCCGTGGCGGCGCAGGAAGTCGTGGAAGTTCCGCTGGTTGTCGTTGTCCGGGTCAAGGCCCGTGTACGCGTACGCGCGCACGAGGTCCCGTCCGGCGCTCGACGCCTTCAGCAGCGTGACGTAGTCGATGTCCACGCCGGCCGCCTTGGCCGCGTAGAAGATGTTCGCCACGTCTACGAAGACGGCGACGTTCTTGCCCACCCTGTCTCCTATTCCTCTATCGGACCGTCACGCGCCGGAAGTCGGCGCGGGTCCGGATCAGCGCCGTCGCCCGGCCGGGTCGACGATCCGCCGGAGAACCGGCTGCTCGTCCACGAAGCCCTGGCGCTCCCAGCGCGGGTGTTCTGCCGGATCGTCCGGCTGCGGCGCCTCGACCGACGCACATCCCTTGTTCCCCGCCGATCTGAGGCACTCCTCGATGAGGCTGTCGCTCACGGCGTCCGGTTCGCCCGTCGGATCGACGACGAGCAGGTCGATGGTCCCGACGTAGCCCCCAGCGCGAACCGACGGTCGGATCGCGAGCACGGCGCCCCCCACGATGTCCCGCTTGCTCTCGGCAACCAGGACGGTGGCGTGAGGGAGGAACACGAGCTGGCGAAGGACGTCCGCGGGAGCCAGCGCTCCGGACGCGCCGTCAGCCAGGCGATCGCCGCTGAGTGCGACAAATGCCTCGATGTCGGTGATCCGGGCCGCTCGGACCCTGTACTCCACGCGCCGGGGTGCTCCCCTTGTAGTCGGAGGCGCCTACTCGAATTTGCGATCGTCGCGACCGTGGCCGACCAGACCGCCGGGCTCGCGGACCGCACGGGAGTGACGCATGAAGTGCGCCTGAAGTCATCCCGGGTCGCGAACGATCGGCCTTGCAATCGGTGCGCCGACCCCTATCATACGCTATCGCTTCGGCGGCTACCTGCGCGCCGTTCGAAGTCGCTTCGCGATCTGCGGCTGTCGCGTGCACCGTACCAGCGTCCCTCCCGATGCTTCGACGCCGAGTCGAGGCACCGCCGGAGAGACCATCGGAGACGGGCAACGACCGCCGGGTCCGGGGACCGGCTTTGGAGGAGGCAGGCAGCTCGACCGGGGATCGACCCGGCACCGGGCGATCATTTCGAGGAGGAGACTGGATGAAGCTCAGAACACTGGGTGTGCTTGCGGCAGTCGCCGCGCTGGCGTTTTCCGCGTGCAGCAACACGCCGGCGGCCAGCGGTGGTGGCGGCGCGACCAAGGGCACCGTGAACTTCGCCATCGAGCTGCCCCAGCAGGGCAGTGAGAAGGCGGCGTCGGACCCGATCATCAACGGCATCAAGCTCGCCGTTGAGCAGGCCAACAGCACGGCTGGCGGCTACAAGATCGAGATTCCGCAGTCCGTCATCAAGGATGACGCGCTCAACGGCGCGCACGACGCCCAGACGGGCGCCAACAACATGAGCCAGCTCGTCGCCGTCGAGGCGGTCGTCGGCGTCATCGGCCCGCTGAACTCCAGCGTCGCCCTTGCGCAGATCCCGATCTCGAACGCCGGCAGCCTGGCGCAGTGCTCGCCCGCGAACACCAACCCGGACCTCACCAAGGGTGCTCCGGCCGCGCAGATCCGGACCAAGCCGAACAACTACGTTCGCGTGGTCACCACGGACGACGTGCAGGGCCCGGCGGCCTCGCAGTACATCTACGAGACGCTCGGCAAGAAGTCCGTCTACATCATCGACGACACCGAGACCTTCGGGAAGGGCGTCGCCGATGCGTTCGAGGCTGACTTCAAGAAGCGCGGTGGCACCGTCACCAAGCACGACGGCGCTCCGAAGACCACCCAGGACTACGTCACGATCATGACCGCGGCGAAGTCCGGCAACCCCGAGGCGATCTACTTCGGTGGCGTCACGGCCACCGGCGGCGCCCGGATCCTCAAGGCCGCCGTTCAGGTCGGCCTCGGTGACGTCCCGTACGTCGGCCCCGACGGCATCCAGGACGGCTCTGGCACGACGCCGGACTCGTTCCTGAACCTCGCCGGCGCCGACGCCAAGAACTCCTACGCCACGCTTGCGGGCATCGGGACGTTCGACGGGAAGGCCAAGTTCGACACGGACTACAAGGCCAAGTACGGGATCGACGCCACGGGCTACGCGGCCCAGGGCTTCGCCTGTGCCCAGGTCCTGCTGGACGCGCTCGGCCGGGCCGGTGCGACCAACCCATCCGGCATGGCGGCCCTCCGCGAGGCGGTCCGTGTTGCCATGGTGGACACGACGCACACGTACAAGACCATTCAGGGCGACATCACCTTCAACGCCGACGGCGATACGAGCCAGAAGATCGTCTCGATCTACTCGTACGACGCGACCGCGAAGGACTGGAAGTTCGAGAACCAGGTCGACTACGCCGCGAAGTAGTCAGACGTAGCGAGAGGGCCGGGGACCGGCAATGGTCCCCGGCCTTCTCACATCCCCAACCTCAGCCAACCCCGAGGCCGTGAGGAAGGACTCTTGACCACCACCGTCGCCGTTCCGAAGCGGGGCGCCTTTGGCCGTGGCCTGCGCATCCTCGCCTTCGGCGTCGGATCCATCGTCATCTATGACCTGCTCCTGTATCTCGCGCTGCAGCAGACGTGGCTGCTCGGGACCGGCGCCCTGCCCGCCGATCGGGCCTTCGGCGTGGCGATCCAGCAGACCATCAACGCCCTGTCGATCGGCGCCATCTACGCCCTGATCGCGCTTGGCTACACGATGGTCTACGGGATCATCGAGCTCATCAACTTTGCCCACGGCGACGTGTTCATGGTCGGCGCATTCCTGGGCCTGGGCGTCACGCTCGTGCTGTTCGGACAGACCGGCGCCGTCACCAACGTCCCGTTCCTGGTCCTGATCCTGGCCGTGTCGCTCGCGCTCGTGATGCCGGCGACGGGCTTCCTGAACCTCTCGATCGAGCGGATCTTCTACCGCCCGTTCCGGCACTCATCCAGGCTCGCCCCGCTCATCACGGCGGTTGGCGTGTCCTTCATCCTCCAGAACGCGGCGCTCGTCCTCGTCGGCTCGGGCGACCGGGGCGCGCCCCAGGTCTTCCCGCTGACGTGGCAGATCCCGGTCGGACAGGCATCCGTCTCGGTGCTGTCCATCTTCATCTTCGGGCTCGCCATCACGCTGATGCTGGCGTTGAACCTGTTCGTGAGCAAGACGCGCCTCGGTCGGGCGATGCGGGCAACCGCCCAGGACCAGCAGGCCGCGCAGCTCATGGGCGTCGACCTCAACCAGACCATCGCCCTGACGTTCGCCCTGGGCGGCGCCCTCGCCGGCGCTGCGGGCGTCGTGTGGGGCCTGCGCTTCGGCTACGTTCGCCAGGACCTCGGCTTCAACGCCGGCCTCAAGGCGTTCACCTCGGCGGTCCTCGGTGGCATCGGCAACATCAACGGCGCCGCGCTCGGCGGCTTCATCATCGGCTTCATCGAGAACTTCGCCTCATCGCTGGGCTACTCGCGCTGGTCGGAGTTCCTGGTGTTCCTGGTACTGACCTTCGTCCTCATCTTCCGGCCGACCGGCATCCTCGGCCAGCAGCTTGGTGATCGAGCATGACCGCGAAGCCAGTCGCGCAGTGGCAGAAGTCCTCGGGCCTCAAGGCCTACCGGGACCGGATGCGAACCTTCGCGGACAACCACCGCTCCACCACGATCCTGATCACGATGGCGATCGCAGCAGTGCTGCTGATCTTCCTCCCCCGGATCCCGCCGCTGAGCGCGATCCAGGGCGCCAACCCGTGGTACGACGCGTTCGCGAATGCGGGCGTGTTCGTCCTCCTGGCGATGGGCCTCAACGTCGTGGTCGGCCTCGCGGGCCTGCTGGACCTCGGGTACGCCGCGTTCTTCGCCATCGGCGCCTACACCTATGCCTACAGCAACTCGCCGTTCTCGCAGCAGGACCTGCCGTTCTTCCCGATGCTGTTCGTCGGCGCGCTGGTCGCGGCGGTCTTCGGCATCGCCCTCGGCGCCCCGACCCTCCGGCTGCGCGGCGACTACCTCGCGATCATGACCCTCGGCTTCGGCGAGATCGTGCCGATCGTGTTCCTGAACCTCGACCCATACACCCGCGGCACCAACGGCATCTCCGGCATCTACCGGCCGGAGCCGCTGCCCATCTTCGGGGAGTTCAGCCCGCTCACCGCGTTCAACTACATGATCGTGATGATGCTGATCGTGACCGTGGCGATGATGCTGCTCTATCGGCTCCACGATTCCCGGATCGGGAGAGCCTGGATGGCGATCCGCGAGGATGAGCTGGCCGCCTCGGCCAACGGCATCAACACGGTCGTCACGAAGCTCCTCGCCTTCGCCCTGGGAGCGACCACGTCGGGCTTCGCGGGCGTCTTCAACGCCTCGAAGCTCACGATCGTCTCGCCGGACCAGTTCTACTTCACGGTCTCGTTCACGGTCCTGGCGATGGTCATCGTGGGCGGCATGGGCAACATCTGGGGCGTCGCCGCCGGGGCGTTCATCGTCTTCATGATCCAGTCCGTGGTGCTCAAGCAGCTCAGCGGCATTGCGGAGACCCTCCACAACGCCGGGCTCCTGCCGATCTTCGACATCGGGCCGCTCCACGTGGACATCGCCCGGATCAACTTCGTCGAATACCAGTACCTGCTCTTCGGCATCGCCCTCGTCATCATGATGCTGAAGCGACCCGAGGGCCTCTTCCCGAGCCGAACCCGCCGCGCCGAGCTGCACGCCGAGGAGGACCTCGGTGATGACGCCCCGGCGCTCGTCGGCTCGGTCGGCGGGGCCCCGGGAGCCGAGGACATGGCCGGCGGCCCGTCGGAGCTGGGACGATGACGCCGACCGCTGGCGACGGCCAGGTCCTCGCGGCAAAGAAGGTCACGAAGCGCTTCGGCGGCCTCGTCGCGGTCCATGACGTTGACTTCACGATCCCCGAGAACTCGATCGTCAGCCTGATCGGCCCCAACGGCGCCGGCAAGACCACGTTCTTCAACATCATCGCGGGGATCTACGACCCGTCCGCGGGCGAGATCGACTTCCGCGGGACGCCGATGATCGCCCGGCCTCGGCGCGCGTGGCTGGAGCCGGTCCTCTGGATCATCCCGGCCGCGATCATCGGCCTCACGACGTTCCTGCTGAACGAGCTCAAGATCGCCCAGGGCGGCATCATCGCCCTCGGCCTCCTGCTGACGATTCTGGCGCTGATGCTGAACATGGTCATCGGCGTCTCGAAGTCGCCCGCCTACGTCCGGTTCCTGACCCGCTTCGGGATCTTCAAGAGCGCCCGTCCAAACGACATGGTCGTGGCCGGGCTCGGCCGAACGTTCCAGAACATCCGGCTCTTCCAGAACATGACCGCCGAGGACAACGTGCTCGTCGGCATGCACTGCCGCCTCAAGGCGACCTGGATCGACGCGCTGCTCTCGACCCCAAAGGACCGCACGGAGGAGCGGGTCTCCCGCGAGAAGGCGGCGGAGCTCCTCAAGCTCGTCGGCCTGAAGGGCCAGGGCTCGGTGGTGGCCAAGAACCTGCCGTACGGCGACCAGCGTCGGCTCGAGATCGCCCGCGCGCTCGCGTCGGATCCCAAGCTCCTGCTCCTCGACGAGCCGACCGCCGGCATGAACCCGCGCGAAACGGCGGATCTCACGAAGCTCATCGGGCGGCTCCGGAGCGAGCTCGGCCTGACGGTGCTGCTCATCGAGCACGACATGCGCGTGGTTATGGGCATCAGCGACCGCGTCACGGTCCTCGACCATGGCGAGCGCATCGCCGAAGGGACACCGGACGAGGTTCGACACAACCCGAAGGTCATCGAGGCATATCTCGGAGCACCACCCGTATGACCACCGCGACGACCGAGTCGATGAAGAGCGCCTCCAACGGCGGGCAGCCGATGCTGGCGATGGACAACGCCCACACGTTCTACGGCCAGATCCACGCGCTCCGGGGGATCACGCTCGAGGTCCACCAGGGCGAGGTCGTGACGCTGATCGGGGCAAACGGCGCCGGCAAGACCACGACCCTCAAGACGATCAGCGGGATGCTCCACGCCCGAGAAGGCACCGTGATGTTCGAGGGCGACGACATCACCAAGGTCGCGGCCCACGAGCTCGTGGAGCGGGGTATCGGCCATGCCCCGGAGGGCCGCCGGATCTTCTCCCGGCTGACCGTCCTCGAGAACCTCCAGATGGGCGCGTTCAGCCGGCCCAAGGCCGACATCGGCCCCGACATCGAGCGGGTCTTCACGCTGTTCCCACGCCTCAAGGAGCGCACCGGGCAGCTCGGCGGGACGCTCTCGGGCGGCGAGCAGCAGATGCTCGCCATCGGGCGGGCGCTCATGTCCGAGCCGCGAATGCTCCTCCTCGACGAGCCGTCCCTCGGCCTGGCGCCGATCCTCGTCCAGCAGGTCTTCCAGACGATCAAGGAGATCAACGCCCAGGGCACGACGGTCCTGCTCGTGGAGCAGAACGCGCTCCAGGCGCTTTCGATCGCCAATCGCGGCTATGTCCTCCAGACGGGCGAGGTCGTGCTGTCGGGGACCGCGGAGGACCTCCGCCAGAACGAGACGGTCCGCAAGGCCTACCTCGGCGAGGACTAGCCGCTGCCCTAGCCCGACCAGCCGCGCCGCGCGCCGCCGCGCGAACCGAGGGGTTTGCGGCGCCGCTCAGCCGCGGTGATACTCGCCGCTCAATGCACCGGCCGCGCGCCCTCGCCTTTGTGCTGCTCGCGGTGGTGGCCGCCTGCGGGCCCGCGCCCGCGAGCCCATCGCCGGATCCCACCAGCGCCGGCGCCGGCGCGTCCGACGACCCGATCCTCGCACCCACCTCGGAGCCCGCCTTTGGGCTCACGTGGGGCCTCGTCGAGGACGTGGAGCGGCCGGAGGAGGCGTTCTCGTTCCCGTCCAACCTGCCGACCGCACCGACGGGTCCGAACACGCCCGGTCACCCCGGCAACTTCCCCGGGCAGTCGATCCTGAACGACGTCGCCGTTGGCGGTGACCGGTTGGTGGCGGTCGGCTACACCGCGATCCACGGCGAGTGGACGGCCGATTCCTGGATCTCCTCCGACAGCCGGACGTGGGCGCTCCACCAGATCGATGCCGCGCCCGGATCGTTCGCCGTCTCGGTCGTCGCGGCGCCCGGCGGCGGGTTCGTGGCCGTGGGGCGGGTCGGGAGCGCGGCGGCCGCCTGGACCTCGGCGGATGGCTCGACATGGGAGCGGGCCAGGGTCGCGGGCCACACCGGTGCCGGTGGCGAGGCCGTCGCGGAGCGAATGACCGTGGTCATCGCGGGTCCGGACGGATTCCTGGCGGGCGGCTCCGCGGGTCCGGAGCTGCTGGAGCGCCACGCGCGGTTCTGGTCGTCCTCGGATGGGCGCGAGTGGAAGGCGGGGCCGGACGACGACGCATTCGCTGGCGCCGAGATCGCGGCGGTCCTCCGCAGCGGCAGCCGCAGCTTCCTGGCCCTCGGCCGGCTCGGCGATGGCCAGCGCGGCACCGGCACGGTGGCCCTCCGCTCGAACGACGGCGTGACCTGGCGGCGGATTAACGACGAGGCGCTCGGGAGCGGGCTGGCCGTCGCGGTCGTGGCGACGGAGGATGGCTACCTGGCCGTCGGCTCTGACCTCGACGAGCGCGAGGCCGTCGTGTGGGCCTCCGAGGACGGGGTGGCGTGGGGCCGGGCCCCGGAGGAGACGTCGCGCCTCCATTTCAACGAGAAGGTCCGGATGACGGACGTCCTCGTCACGCCCTCGGGCTACGTCGCGATCGGCAACTTCGTGGGTGTCCAGTACGGCACCGGCACGAGCTGGCTCTCGACGACGGGCTACAGCTGGGTCCCGGGTCCCCTCCAGGCGGCGCTGGGGCAGGCGGAGCCGGAGGCGATGGTGGCCTGGGGCGATCGACTGGTGGCGGTGGGGAGCCGGGGCGCCCCGGACAACTACATCCCCTCGGCGTGGATCAGCCCGAACGTCCCGTAGCCTCGCGGCCCGCGGGGGCGCTTGAGCTCAGCGCAGGCGCGGCTCGTGGAGCATCTCGTAGGTGGCTCGCGCCAGGATTGCCAGGCCGATCCCGGCCAGCCACAGGCCCGGGATCCGGGTGACGATGTCCGTCGGCTCGCCGAGCTCGAAGGCGTTGCTCGAGGCGAGCTCCACGATCCGGTAGACGAAGCCGATCCAGCCGGCCGCGGCGATGAGCGCGTAGCTGCTCCAGCGATCCGCGGTCACCGGCCGCTCCGAGGCGTACGGCAGCGTGACCAAGGCGAGGGTGGCGATCGCCGCCGCGAACACGAGGATGCCCATGCCCTCGAAGGCGGTCCCGCTCAGGACCGGCAGGCCCTCGCCGCCGCCGCGGGTCCACCACGGCAGGAAGCAGCCCGCGAGAGTCACGAGCCCCCCGATGGCGGCGAGCAGGCGGGTTCGCCCGACCGGGCGTCTGTGCATCGTCATCTCACGACCAGCCGGGTCACCCCTGGCTGTACACCTCGGGCTTGAGCACGCCGACGAACCGGAGGTTCCGGTACAGCTCGCTGTAGTCGAGGCCATAGCCCACCACGAACTGGTCCGGGATCGTGAAGCCCGTGTAGTCGACCTCGATGTCGACGAGCCTGCGCGCCGGCTTGTCGAGAAGGGTGCAGATCCGGAGCGAGGCCGGGTTCTTGCCCTTCAGGTACCGGACGAGGTAGTTCAGCGTCAGGCCGGTGTCGATGATGTCCTCCACGATCAGGACGTCCTCGCCCTCGATGCTCGAGGACAGGTCCTTCAGGATCCGGACCAGGCCGGAGGACTCGGTGGTCGCCCCGCCGTACGAGGAGACCTCCATCAGGTCGATCCGGACGGGCAGCGAGATGGCCCGCATCAGGTCCGCCATGAACGGCAGCGATCCCTTGAGCACGCTGACGAGGGTCAGCTGCCGCCCGGCCAGGTCGTTGCTGATCAGGGCGCCAAGCTCGGCGACCTTGCCCTGGATCTGGTCCTCCGTCAGCAGGATCTCGCCGATGTCGGCTCGCTGATCCACCACCATCCTCACGCGTCCGCCTCCCGTTCGGCCCCGGACTGGCTGACGGTGACGGCACGGCGGCGGCGACCGGCGCGCGAGCGGGGCGTCGCGCGGGGAATGGCCGGCTGGTGGGTCCTGGCGCTGCGAGGAGGAGCAACCGGCTCTGGCGAGGGCGCGGCGTCAAGTCCGACGACCGAGGCATCCTGGTCGCGTGTTCCCTCGAGGTCCTCGGTGCCGTTGGGCTCGATGAGCTCCGCCGCCCCGGCGCGCACCGGCACGACCTGGCCGAGCGTCCCCGACAGGGATTCGGCCAGCCCGAGCCGACCGTACTTGAGCATCATCGCCCGGAAGTCGCGGGCGTAGAACAGCTTGATCCGGATGTCCGGGTACAGCTCCCGGAGCCGCCGGAGCTTGCGGTTCTTCTTCCTGACGAGGCGCTGCTTGAGCGTCGTCATCTCGAGGAACAGCTCGAGGTCCGGGAGGTAGAAGTCCGGGGCAAAGCTCTCGATGACCTCGCCATCGAGGTTCCACAGGATCGGGAAGGTCGTCGGCTCGTAGTCCCAGCGGACCTGGTAGAAGTCGAGGATCCGGGCCATCTCGGCCTCGCTCGCGTGGGCGAAGCGGGTCGCGTCCACCAAGCTCGCGAACGCCTCCGCGGCCGCGGGGCCCGGCGGTGGCCCCGCCAGGTCAGCGGGCACGGCGGAATCGGCCCCGTCCTGCATGCCGTTGGGTTGAGGCGTTCCTGTCGCCTCCAGGCTCCCGGCGATCACCGGCTCGATTCGGCGCGGCCGCGGGCGCTCCCGGAGAGGAGCCCGTTCAGGTCGCCGCGCCAGGTCGAGAGCAGCTGGTGCATGTCGAGGACGTCATCGGAGCTGATCGGCGGTGGCGGCGGTGGTGCACCCGCAACCTCGGTTCGGCCGGCCACCGAGAACCCCAGGCTCGTGCTGAGACAGCCGTCGCAATCGATCTGGAGGAAGGCTAGGTCGTCGCGCCAGGCGAGCAGGCGAACCCGTTCGGAGGGGACGCGCTCGTCGCAGACGGAGCATCGCAGCCCGTCGGGGAGCGCCAGGAGGTGGTCCAGCGGATCCATCCATCGGTGAGTGTAGCCGCTCGGCGACGGGACCGCCGCGGCGAGCTCCGGTTGTCGCAGATACCCCCCGGGGGTATCATCCGGGCCGTGACGCCCAGCGAGACAACCCGTTCAGCGGCGACGCCGCCATCCGTCGACGACGGCGAGCATTTCCGCCACAGCTACAGTCGCGACAAGGCCCAGCTCGTCCGGCGCCTCGCCCGAATCGAGGGCCAGGTTCGCGGCATCAGCCGGATGATCGAGCGCGAGGAATACTGCGTGGACATCCTCCAGCAAACCAGCGCGCTGCGGGCGGCGGTCGATTCGCTGGCGGTGCTGGTCCTCGAGGACCATGTGACCGGTTGTGTCCGAACCGCCGCGAAGCATGGCGACGCGGATCGCTATGTCGAGGAGGTCGTGGACGTCGTCCGGCGAACGCTCGGTCGACCGGTGCGCAGCAGCACGAGAACCTAGGAGCCCGGCGGCGGCGCGAGCCGTTCCGGGGCCTCCCATCCACGCCGAGCTGGGTCGGCGGTCAACTTGTCCACGAAGCGCGCCGCCGATTCCACTTCGGTGGATAACCGGGTTGACTGGCCCGGCGACCCGGGGCAACATCCGGCATCCGCGCCGGGGAATCTCCGGGGAGCGTGGTTCGGGAGGGGTCGGCGGAAACGCCACCGCGAACCGATCGAGGCACGCCAGACCGACACCCAGGCCGCGATGAACGTCGACGCCGGAGGCGGCGCTCCAGGCACCCGCGGACCTCGGGAGGGGGGCCAGTGGTGCTTCGAGCACCGCCTCCGACGCGCGCCAGACCCCTGTTAGGCTCATCCACCCATGCGGATCGCCGTCCTGTCGGACATCCATTCGAACGTGCCTGCCCTCGAGGCGGTGCTGGCGGATGCGGGAGACGTGGACGCCGTCTGGCACCTCGGCGACGTCGTCGGCTACGGGCCGGATCCCGATGGCGTGGTGGAGCGGCTGCGGGATGCCGGCGCAATCGGAGTCCGCGGGAACCACGATGCGGCGGCCTGCGGCGGCGATGAGATCGACTGGTTCAACCCCGACGCGAAGCGGGCCATGGAATGGACCCGCGGAGCGATCGGCGAATCGGCCCTGGAGTGGCTCGCCGCGCAGCCGGAGCGCCGGACTGAGGGAGCGTCGGAGCTCGTCCACGGCAGCCACCGCGAGCCGATCTGGGAGTACGTGACGTCGGTCGACGTGGCCCGGGCGAACCTTGCCCAGCTGGCCGTCGCGATCGGGCTCCATGGCCACACCCACGTGCCGATCGCGTTCGTCGAGGACGGCGACGGGATCGAGGTCGTCCGGGGCCGGCCCGGGACCAGCCTGTCACTCGACGGCAGGCGCGCCCTCGTGAATCCCGGCAGTGTCGGCCAGCCGCGTGACGGCGATCGGGACGCGTCCTACCTGATCCTCGATCCCGAGGCGGGCACGGTCTCGTGGCGGCGGGTGCCCTACGACATCAGGGCCGTCCAGCAGGCGATGCGCGAGGCGGGCCTCCCCGCGTCGCTGGCCGCGAGGCTTGCCGTCGGCCTTTGAGAGGCCGCGCCGGCGGGCGTCGCGTGAGCGTCGCGCGACCATGGCGGGATCGTCGCGGAGCGTGCCGGTGCTATCGTGGCCCGGACGGCGATGCCGCTCCGGCAGACCGCCGGCCCGATGACCCAGCTCCGTCGCGAGGCAGCCCAAACCAGGTGACCGAACCGCATTCCGGCGCCTTCCGGCGCGCCATCCTCGCGCTGGCCGGTGACTCGTCGGACGATCGCATCGTCACCCTCGCGGCCGACCACGGCCGTTCCTCCAAGGCCGAGCTCGTGGGCGTCCACGTCGTCGAGGTCGGCTGGTCCATGCCCCTCGATGCCGACATCGCCTCCCGCTCCGACGAAGCCCAGCAGATCCTCGATCACGCCGAGCTCACCGCGGAGGCGCTCAAGTCTCGCCTCGAACCGGTGCTGCTCCAGGCGCGCGAGGTCGGCGCGGCCCTGGTCGACGAGGCCACGGAGCGCGAGGCGGACCTCCTGGTGGTGGGATTGCCATATCGCAAGCGATTCGGTGGTGATTTCGTCATCGGGCGCACCATTCCCTACGTGCTCCAGCACGCACCCTGCGAGGTCTGGGTGGTCCGAGAGCCCATCCCGGCCGAACCGGCGGTCCCGGCAGTCGAAGCGCGTACGCAGGCCAGTGGCCGGAAGGAGGCGCGGTGAAGCTCGTCATCGTCGGCTGCGGCCGGGTCGGCGCGGCCCTTGCCGAGGCGTTCGACAACGCCGGCCACGATGTCCTGATCATCGACACCGCGACACGCGCCTTCGACCGGCTCTCCGGCGAGTTCAAGGGCCAGGCGATTCGAGGCGACGGCACGGACGAGGACGTCCTCAAGAAGGCCGGGGTCGAGGGAGCCGACGTGCTCCTCGCGCTGACCGAAGGGGACAACCGCAACGTCATGGCGGCCCAGGTGGCGATGGAGAAGCTCGCGGTGGGCAGGGCGGTCGCCAAGATCAACGACCCGGTCCGCGCGGCGGCCTACGCCGAGCTCGGGATCGCGACCGTCTGCCGGACCACGATGCTCTCCGACGCGATCCTGGCGTTCATGGGCATGGGCCCCACCGGCATGCCGTCGGTGATCGCACCCGTGCCGCATGTCCACGATGACGACGGCGCCAACGGCGAGGGGCGACGCCGCGGCCGCCCGCGCTCCAGCGGGGCAGCGGCGCCGCGACTCGGCGCCCAGCCGGTCAACGCGCCGGCGCCCGCCGCCACCCGGGAGGGCTGACCGATGTTCGTGCTGGTGGTCGGAGGCGGGAAGGTCGGCTACTACCTCACCAAGGAGCTGATCGAGGGCGGCCACGAGGTCGTCCTGATGGAGAAGGATCGAACGCGCGCGGCCCAGATCGTCGACGAGCTCGGCTCGATCGTCGTGCCCAACGACGGCTGCGAGGGCAAGTACCTCGGCGAGGCCGGGTCGAACCGGGCGGACATCGTCGCCGCAGTGACCGGTGACGACGAGGACAACCTCGTGATCTGCCAGATGGCCAAGCACCACTTCGACGTCCCGAAGACGATCGCCCGGGTCAACAACCCCAAGAACGAGCAGCTGTTTCGCCACCTGGGCGTCGACGAGATCATCAGCCCCACCCGGATGGCCCTCGGCGCGATCGAGCAGGACATCCCGGTCCACGAGCTCCTGCACCTCGCGGAGCTCGACAACGACCTCGAGATCATCGAGGCGGTCCTCCAGGCAGATTCGCCGGCCGTCGGGCGATCGCCGGGTGAGCTCGACATCCCCGCCGAGTGCTCGCTGTTCGCGATCGTCCGCGGCGGGGTGGCGTCCCCGCTCCGCTCCGACACCGTCCTCGAGGAGGGCGACAAGGTCATCGCGATCGGGAAGGCGGATTGCGAGCGGATGCTCCACGAGCAGCTGATCGGGGTTCCGGAGGAGGCCTGAGCGGCGTGGGAGCGCGGCGGGGTCGCATCGCGGGGTCGCGCGTCGGACGACCGAACATCTGACGCACGATCCGACCGGCGGGACGGCTCCGATGGTCGGAGCAGCGCCGTGTGGCACCGTTCGCCGGTCCGACTGAACATCTGATCTTCGGCGGCGCCCTCGGGGCGTGAATCCAGCGACGCCAACGGTCGCATCGAACATCCGATGCACGGGCCCGCGCCCTTCTCGTGCACGGGCCGCGCCGTTCAGCGAAGCGACCGGGCATGGAAACGGCCCGCCGGTCGGCGGGCCGTTCGAACCTCTGATGGTTGGGTCGGCTGGGGCTAGGTCCCCTCGGGCAGGGCGATCGTCGGCTGGGCGCCGCCGCCACCACCGCCGTTGCCGCCGCCATTCCCTCCGGAGCCGGCGCTCCCGGGGCCGAAGATGAAGTACCAGGCACCGGCCAGGACGACGATCGTCAGGACGATCCCGAGCAGCAGGCCGTTGTTTCCGCCGTCGCGGTTGTTGATGATGACCGGATCGCTCACGAAGCACCTCGTGTTGCGGATGGGGTTGGGCAGGGTGCATGGTCGTTCATCTGGCCTCGCGCGCAGTCCGCATGGCCAGCCATCCCTCGTCACAGCGATCTCGCGGCTTCGGGCGCACGGCTGGTGAGAATGCAGAAATCGAAACCGACCAGAGGCTTGACAACATCGTTGGTAGGTTTCTAGCATGCAGAGATGTCGGCGAAGGAGCCGGCACCGAGCCGGTGAACCGGCCGGAAAACCCAACTCACATGGAGGGGTGCGAGATGACGATCGTGCGCCGTCCATCGCCGATCCGCGACATGCTGACGATGCGCCAGGCGGTGGACCGCTTCTTCGACGACGAGGTGCGCCCGTTCCGCTGGCTTGCCGGCGGCCCCGATGGGCCGGCGCTGCCGCTGGACGTGACGGCCGATTCCGATCGAGTGACCATCGAGGCTGCCCTGCCGGGCACCAAGCCCGAGGACGTCGACATCACCGTCGAGGACAACATCGTGACCATCACCGGCAAGACCGCCGAAGAGCGAAAGGCCGAAGAGGGCAGCTATGTCCTCCAGGAGATTCGCCGCGGGAGCTTCAGCCGAACGGTCAGCCTGCCCCAGGGCCTGGAGCCCGACAAGGCGACCGCCACCTTCGAGCACGGCATCCTGCGGCTCGAGATCCCAAAGGCGGAACAGCTGAAGCCCCGTCAGATCAAGATCTCGCCGATCACCACCGGCAAGGCCGAGCGGACGCCCGAACGGCGTGATCAGACCGATGCGCGAAGCGACGAGTCTGCCGAGCTCCGGGCCTGAGCAAGACGAACCGGAGATGACGTACCGCCGACCAGACCGAGACCCGGAGCGACCCGTCTACGTGATCAGCGTGGCGGCGAGCATCGTCAGCGTGCATCCGCGAACCCTGCGGATCTACGAGGAAGAGGGGCTCATCTGCCCGAAGCGGACGCCGACCAACATTCGGCTGTATTCCGAGAACGACGTCAGGCGGGTCACGTGGATCCGTCACCTGACCCAGAACCTCGGCGTCAATCTCGCCGGCGTGCGGATCCTGTTCGAGCTCGAGGAACGACTCGGCACCCGGATCCTGGAGCGCCTCTATTCGGAGGCGGCGACGGGCGAGCAGCCCGCCGGCGCCTCCCCCACCCCACCAGCAGCAGCGGCCACCGCGGCCGCCAAGTCGTAGCACCAGCCAACAAGGACCTTAGGAGACCTGATGCCGAAGAAGGCGTCCAACCCGGACGACGAGCGCACCATCACCATCACGGAACTGCCGCTCGTCGCACTGCGAGAGACGGTGATCTTCCCCGAGATGATCGTCCCGCTGCAGGTCGGCCGCGACAAGAGCGTCGCTGCCCTCAACGCCGCCGTGGCCGAGGGCGGCCGCATCGCGCTGGTAACCCAGCGCCAGGCGGACCAGGAGGACATCACCGACCCGGCCCAGCTGTACGTCGTGGGCACGGTCGCGAAGATCGCCCAGGTCGTCCAGCTCCAGGACGGGACCGTCCGGGCCATCATCCAGGGCCAGGGGCGCATGCGCCTCCACGGCTTCGCCCAGACCGAGCCCTTCATCCGGGCACGGGTCGAGGAGCTGACTGAGGGCCCATCCACGGACGTCGAGGTCCAGGCGTTGATGCGCTCGGTCCAGGCCCAGGTCGAGCAGTACGTCCAGGTCGGCGCCCCCGTGCCGCCCGAGGCGGCCGTCGCGGCCCGCAACATCACCGAGCCCGGGCTCCTCGCGGACATGACGGCCTACTCGCCGGACATGACCACGGAGCAGCGCCAGGAGCTCCTCGAGACGATCGACGTCGCCGAGCGGCTGAAGATCGCCTCGGCCTTCCTTGCCCACCAGATCGAGGTCCACGAGCTCAAGGGCCGGATCCAGTCCGAGGTCAAGTCCGAGATGGACAAGACCCAGCGGGAATACATCCTCCGCGAGCAGATGAAGGCCATCCAGCGCGAGCTGAACGAGGAGGACCCCCAGCAGGCCGACGTCAACGAGCTCCGCGAGAAGGTCGAGGCCGCCGGCATGCCGGACGAGGTCAAGGCCCGCGCGCTCAAGGAAGTCGACCGGATGAGCCGGATCCCGTCCGCCTCGCCGGAGGTCGGCGTCATTCGGACGTACGTGGACTGGCTCGTGAGCCTGCCGTGGAACGTCACCACGGATGATCTCCACGACATCAAGGAAGCCGCCAGGATCCTGGACGAGGACCACTTCGGCCTCGAGAAGGTCAAGGAGCGGATCCTCGAGTACCTGGCTGTGCGCGTGCTCGCGGACACGATCCGCAGCCCGATCCTGGCGCTCGTCGGCCCACCCGGCGTCGGCAAGACGTCGCTCGGCAAGTCGATCGCGCGGGCGATGGGCCGCAAGTTCGTCCGGATGAGCCTGGGCGGCATCCACGACGAGGCGGAGAT
Source organism: Candidatus Limnocylindria bacterium (assembly GCA_035525825.1). Taxonomy (GTDB): domain Bacteria; phylum Chloroflexota; class Limnocylindria; order Limnocylindrales; family CSP1-4; genus UBA5189. The sequence goes on along the minus strand of DATLDP010000068.1, from coordinate 4,615 downwards.
CCGCGGCCACCGGCGCACCTACATCGGCGCGCTTCCGGGCCGGATCATCCAGAACGTCAAGACCGCCGGCACGAACAACCCGGTCTTCATGCTCGACGAGATCGACAAGGTCGGCATGGACTTCCGAGGCGATCCGTCGTCGGCCCTGCTCGAGGTCCTCGACCCGGAGCAGAACAACAGCTTCCAGGACAACTACCTGGAGGTGCCGTTCGATCTCAGCAAGGTGCTGTTCGTCGCGACGGGCAACCTCGTCGACCCCATCCCGATGGCCCTCCGCGACCGGATGGAGATCATCCAGGTCCCGGGCTACACCCAGCGCGAGAAGGTCGAGATCGGGAAGCGGTTCCTCATCCCCAAGCAGATGGAGAACCACGGCCTCAAGGCCAAGCACGTCGCCTTCTCCGACGAGGCGATGACCGAGCTCGTGCAGGCCTATACCCACGAGGCCGGCGTCCGCAACCTCGAGCGCGAGATCGCGAACGTCATGCGCAAGGTCGCGCGGACCGTCGCCGAGGGCCGCAAGGCCAAGACGACCATCGACAAGAAGAAGCTGCTCGAGTACCTCGGCCCACCGCGGTTCGAGTACGGCGAGCTGGAGCCCGAGGACCAGATCGGCTCGGCGACGGGCCTCGTCGTCACCGAGGTCGGTGGCGACGTGGTCGCGATCGAGGTCACCCAGATGGAAGGCAAGGAGGACTTCATCCTCACCGGCCAGCTGGGCGAGGTGATGCGCGAGTCAGCGCGAGCCGGCCTGTCGTGGATCCGGTCCCACGCCTCGGAGCTCGGGATCCCGCGAGAGACCTTCGAGAAGCAGACGCTGCACATCCACGTGCCCGCGGGCGGCATCCCGAAGGACGGCCCCTCGGCCGGCATCACGATGGCCACCGCGATGGTCTCGGCGTTCACCGGCATCCCGGTCCGCAAGGACCTCGCCATGACGGGCGAGATCACGCTCCGGGGCCGGGTGCTGCCGATCGGTGGGCTCAAGAGCAAGATGCTCGCCGCCCACCTCGCCGGAGCCAAGGTCGTCATGTTCCCGAAGAAGAACGAGAAGGACCTCCGGGACATCCCCGAGGAGATCCGCAAGACCCTCAAGCTCGTTGCGGTCGAGTCGATGGACCAGGTCCTCGAGGTGGCTCTCCGGCGGCGCCCCAAGCCGCTGCCGGTGGCGCCCAAGACCCCGGTTCGCGACACGCAGCCCGACAAGGAGCCCGAGACGGAGACGCCGATGCGGCGCCCCAACTTCCCGCCTGACCAGCCCACCGTGGTGGTCAAGGGGCTCAAGACGATGGCTGAAGGCGCGCGCCGCCGCGGTCACGAAGTGCGCGCGCTGGCGCGCTCTCCGAGGGCCGAGGCGACGCTCCGCTAGCCATCGTCCCGAGGATTCGTATGGCGAGCCAGCCGGAGTTCCAGGACTACTACAAGACCCTCGGCGTGCCGAGGACCGCGACCCAGGCCGAGATCAAGAAGGCCTTTCGGAAGCTTGCCCGCGAGAACCATCCGGACAAGCACGCCGGCGACAAGAGCGCCGAGCGGCGGTTCAAGGAGATCAACGAGGCGAACGCGGTCCTGTCCGACCCCGGCAAGCGAACCAAGTACGACCAGTTCGGTCGTGACTGGGAGGCCTATGCCCGCGCCGGCGCGGCGGCGGGCGGGCCTTCGGGCAACCCCTTCGGACCCGGGAGCCCGTTCGCCGGCTTCGGGTTCGCCGGGGGCAGCGGCGGCCGCGCGGGTGGCACGGGGCCGGGCGGAATCCGCTACGAGTTCCGGACCAGCGGCGATGCCGGCGGCTTCTCCGACTTCTTCCGGATGATGTTCGGCGACGAGAACGCCGCGGCGGGCGAGCCCGAGCTCTTCGGGCGCGGCGGTCGCGGCACATCCGGTGCGACCCGTGGCGCCGCCGGCGGCGCGGAATCGATCGACGAGCTGCTCGCCCGCATGGGGATGAGCGGCGCGGCCGTGGGCGCGAATGGCGCGCACCGAGGGGGCGCGCCCGCTGCGGCGCCACGCAAGCCCGAGCCGATCGAGGTGACCGCCGAGCTCTCGCTCGAGGAGTCCTTCCATGGCACCAGCCGGATCGTCGAGATCGAGGGACGCCGGCTGGAGGTCACGATCCCGCGCGGTGCGGGCACGGGCAACCGGATCCGCCTCACCGGCAAGGGTCCGGCGGGTCGCGACCTGATCGTGCTCCCGCGTCTCAAGCCCCATCCGATCTTCACCCGCCGGGGCGACGACCTCGAGCGCGAGGTGCCGGTCACGCTCCAGGAGGCTTTGCTCGGGAGCGAGATTCGCGTCTCCACCCTCAAGGGCGGCGTGCTGCTCAAGATCCCCGAGGGAACGCAGACCGGCCGGACGTTCCGCCTCAAGGGCCAGGGCATGCCGCGCTTCAAGGGCGAGGGCGCCGGGGACCTCTTTGTCAAGGTCCGCCTGACGCTCCCGACGGAGCTGTCCGACAAGGCGCGAACCACCGCGAAGAAGCTCTTCGACCTCATCGACCAACCCGACCCACGGGCCGAGCCCGCCCAGCAGAGAACCGAGTAGCCCGATGCAACTGGATCGATTCACCGAGAAGGCCCAGGAGGCCATCGTCCACGCCCAGCAGCTCGCGGAGCGGCTCCAGAGCCCCGTGCTCGACGTCGAGCACGTCCTGTCCGCGCTCGTCGAGCCGGATGACGGCGTGCCCGCCGAGACGCTCCGCCGGCTCGGCGTTGACCTGCCCGAGTTCCGCAACGAGCTCTCCGGGATCCTCGCCAAGCGCGCCCGGATCCAGGGTGGCTCGCTCGCACTGGACCCGCGCACGAAGCGCGTGGTCGACCGGGCGCAGGAAGAGGCACGCCGCCTCGGCGACGAGTACGTCTCCACCGAGCACCTGCTCCTCGGCGTCGCCGAGGTCGGCGGCGAGGGCCAGAAGCTCCTCGAGCGCCACGGCGGCGGGAAGGAGCAGCTCCTCACCGCGCTCCAGAGCGTCCGCGGCGGCCAGCGGGTCACCTCCCCGAACCCGGAGGGCACCTACCAGGCCCTGGAGAAGTACGGCCGCGATCTGACCGCGGAAGCCCGCGCGGGCAAGCTCGATCCCGTCATCGGCCGCGACGACGAGGTCCGCCGGGTCATGCAGGTTCTCAGCCGCCGGACCAAGAACAACCCGGTGCTCATCGGTGAGCCCGGCGTCGGCAAGACCGCGATCGTCGAGGGCCTCGCGCAGCGGATCGTCCGCGGCGACGTCCCGGAATCGCTCAAGGACAAGAAGGTCGTCGCGCTGGATCTCGGTGCGCTGATCGCCGGCGCCAAGTTCCGGGGCGAGTTCGAGGAGCGCCTGAAGGCCGTCTTGAAGGAGATCAAGGACTCGAACGGCGGGATCATCCTGTTCATCGACGAGCTCCACACCGTCGTCGGCGCGGGCGCGGCCGAGGGCGCCATGGACGCCTCCAACCTCCTGAAGCCGATGCTTGCCCGAGGCGAGCTCCACACGATCGGGGCGACGACCCTCGACGAGTACCGCAAGCACGTCGAGAAGGACGCCGCGCTGGAGCGGCGCTTCCAGCAGGTCTACGTGGACCAGCCGAGCGTCGAGGAGACGATCTCGATCCTGCGCGGGCTCCGCGAGCGCTACGAGGTCCACCACGGCGTCCGGATCACCGATTCCGCGCTCGTCGCCGCGGCGACCCTGTCGGACCGCTACATCACCGAGCGGTTCCTGCCGGACAAGGCGATCGACCTCGTGGACGAGTCGGCGTCGCGCATCCGGATGGAGATCGACTCGATGCCGATCGAGCTGGACGAGCTCGAGCGTCGTCGGATCCAGCTCGAGATCGAGCGCGAGGCCCTCCGCAAGGAGGCCGACGACGCCTCCAAGGCGCGTCTCCAGGCGCTGGAGCACGAGCTCGCGGAGATCGGCGAGGAAGCCGGCGCCATGAAGCAGCGCTGGGAGGCCGAGAAGTCGGCCATCCAGGCGATCCGCGCGACCAAGTCGGAGCTCGAGGGCCTCCAGGTCCAGATCGAGCAGGCCGAGCGCGAGGCCAACTACGAGCGAGCCGCGGAGCTCAAATACGGCACCCAGCGCGAGCTCACCGAGCGGCTGGCCCAGCAGGACGCGGCAATCGCCGCGCTCCAGGGTCCGAACTCGCTCCTCAAGGAAGAGGTCACCGCGGACGAGATCGCGGACATCGTCTCGAAGTGGACCGGCATCCCCGTCACGCGCCTCATGGAGGGCGAGCTCCAGAAGCTCGTCCAGATGGAGGAGCGGCTCCACGATCGCGTGGTCGGCCAGGAGGAGGCGATCGAGGCCGTGTCCGACGCGGTTCGGCGCGCCCGGGCCGGGCTCAAGGACCCGCGCCGGCCCATCGGCTCCTTCCTGTTCCTGGGCCCGACGGGCGTCGGCAAGACCGAGCTGGCCCGCGCCCTCGCCGCGTTCATGTTCGACGACGAGCACGCCATGACCCGCATCGACATGAGCGAGTACATGGAGAAGTTCGCAGTCTCGCGGCTCATCGGGGCCCCGCCCGGCTACGTCGGCTACGACGAGGGCGGCCAGCTGACCGAGGCGGTTCGTCGGCGGCCGTACCAGGTGGTGCTGCTCGACGAGATCGAGAAGGCCCACCCGGACGTCTTCAACGTC
>DATLDP010000049.1:0-14652 GCA_035525825.1 Candidatus Limnocylindria bacterium | reverse complement strand
TGGCTGGCGCCCGCCCGCTCCGCGCGCCGCTGCGCCGGACGCCGTTGCCGCGCCGCGGCGCGATCCCGGCCGGCGTCGCGGAACGAGATCCGTGAACCGGCTCCGGCTCGGCGTCGGCAACGGGAAGGCCCGCGCTGGTCGGCGCCGCCGGACCGCTCTCTTCCAGGTCCGCCGGGCCACCCTCGGACGGGGTGGTCATCGAGGGCTTCGTCGCGTCCTGGAGCACCGCGAGCGCCACGCGCGCCGCACCCAGGGCCACCCCGTGCTTGGGATGAGCGTCGACGGTCACCGGACGACCCGTCGCGGTCCGGACGCGCTCGGCGATCCGTGGGATCCGCGATGTCCCGCCCACCAGCAGGATGCGGTCCAGCTGTGCCAACGGCACGTTCGCGCTCGCGGCCGCGCGGGCGAGGGCCGCGATCGTCTCGGCGATGCGCGGCTCGATCATCTGCTCCAGCTCCGCTCGCGTCAGGCGGACCTCCGTCTGGAAGCCCGGCAGGAAGACCGGGATGACCGTGTCGCTGTCCGTCGACAGCGCCTCCTTGGCACGCCGGCACTCCTCTCTGAGGCGGGCGATGGCACTCATGACCGCTGGGTCGGAGGCGTCCAGGGTCGCGAACGGCGCCCCGACGACGTCGACGACGTGCCGGAAGACGGCTTCGTCCACGTCGGCGCCACCCAGCCGTTCCAGCCCCTCGGGAGTCCCCAGCGCCTCGAATCCCCCCGCGGTCTTCCGCAGGATGGTGGCGTCGAACGTTCCACCCCCGAAGTCGTAGACCGCGATCGTCGTGCCGGTTGCGACGTGCTCCTGGCTCGCGTAGTCGATCGCGGCTGCGACCGGCTCGGTGACGAGGCCGGCGGAGGCGAGGCCGGCCTGCCGAACCACCTGCTGCAGCAGGTCGACCTTGTAGGGACCGTACGAGGCCGGATGCGCGACCACGACGTGCGCAGGCGGCGCCCCGCGCTCCAGCGTGACCTGGGCCACGACCGCTCGAAGGAGGGCCGCGAGCAGGGCGTCCGGACCGAACGGCGTCCCGCCGAGGATCAGGGGCACCGGGTCCCCGAGGCGCCGCTTGAACTCGCGCGCCGTCCTCGACGGCTCCATGAGCGCCCGGCGCTCCGCGGCCTCGCCCACGAGCAGCTCGCCATCCGCGCGAACCACGAGCAGTGACGGAATCGCCGCGGTCCGGGCCCCGAGCTGGGCCATCTCGACACGCCCCTCCGGCCACGCGACCGCAGCTGCGGTGTAGCTGGTGCCGAGGTCGATCCCCAGGGTGTAGGCCAAGACTCGCTCTCCTTCGCGTCGTTGAGCCGAACTCTCGTCCATCGGCGTTCCCGAGCCGTTCCCGCCCGGGAACGCGATGGGAACGGAGCCGGCGGAGTCTTCGCGGCAGACGAACGAGCTGCGCCGTGCAGCCGTCGGATGAGGTGCCGACATGACGACCATCGATCCCGTGGCAGCGGCTGCGGCGGCAGCAGCTGCAGCGACGGCGGCCCGAGCCGCCGCGGAAGCGGCGGCGGCCGCGAACGACCCAGCGGAGGCAGGCGAGACGGCGACCGCGCCGACGCCGGAGCTCGCCTCGAGCGCGGGCCGCGAAGCTGCCCTGGAATCGGGTGCCACGATCGGCTCGGTGCTCGACGTGCACGAGGGCCAGCTCGACGGCATCCTCGAAAGGGACGCCTCGATGCTCGGCGTCGGTGATGACCGCGCCAGCCTGCTCGGGCTGCGGGACCTCTCCGGAATCGTCGCATCGGCCGGGCTCGAGCTCGGGGACCTGTCGCTGGCGGGACCGTCGACCGGCGGTGGCGACATCGATCGATCGGACCTGATGGACGCAGAGATCAGCTACGACTCGATCTCCACGCAGACCAACAACGCGAAATGGCGCGACGCGAACGGCCGGGTGATCGGCACCTCGGCGACGGTCGACCACACCGCCCGGACCTACGACCCCGAGACGGGAGAGCGCGGGACGACGACGTGGTCCACCGAGACCTACACCGATCGGGCAACGGGCAACACGACCGTCACCCACACCAAGGATCACGTCCAGGTCAACGTCGATCACTTCGATTCAACAGGCGCACGGATCTCGGACGAGGATTGGAACCGGCCCGAGTCGCGGAGCGACGACAACGATCCGCTCGTGACGACCGGCCTCACCGCCAACGACGTCACGGTCTGGGTGGACGAGGTCTTCGGGACGAACTCCAGCGGAGCGTCCGGATCCGGGGCGGATGCGGGCTACCGGACCGCGGACGACCCCGATGGCACCCGCGCGGGCGGGGGCACGGTGGGTGGCTCCTTGCTCGGCAGCGTTTCCGGGACGGATGTCCTGACGGGCGTGACCGGCCACGTGGGCGGCAGTGTGGATCGGCTTGGGCCCCAGGGCGGCAGCACGACCGTCAATCCGGGCGGCGATGGCCAGGATGCGGAGCCAACCGGGCGCCTCACCGCCGTCGGTGCCATGACGGGATACGACTGGGTCGGCCAGGGCGGCAGCCCCGACATCGACGAGCCCCTGAAGCCAGTTGAGGCGCCAGCCATCCTGGCCCCGGACGTCGACCCGAACACGGTGAATCCCGGGAGGGAGGACCAGTCAGGCGATGCGCAGTCCAGCACGGCGTATCGCCCTTCCTCCGCGGTTCCGGACGAGACGCCGACCGACCCAGGCGAATCCGCCACCCAGGTCGACGATTTCAGCGGGCCTGGACGCGGCCACGGAGCGGATCACGGCCACGGGGCTGGACGCGATCACCACGACGACGCGGTCGACGAGGACGCGAACGATGGGTAGCCAGCCGTCCGGCGGCCCCGCCGGGCGCGGTCAGCTGGCGAGGCGCTTGTAGCGGATTCGATGCGGCTGATCGGCGGCGGTGCCCAGCTCCTTGTGCCGGAACGCCTCGTAGTCGCTGACGTTGCCCTCGAAGAAGCGAACCTGGCTGTCGCCCTCGAAGGCGAGGATGTGCGTCGCGATCCGGTCCAGGAACCACCGATCGTGGCTGATGACGACGACGCAGCCCGGGAACGATTCGAGCCCGGCCTCGAGGGCGCGGAGCGTGTCGACGTCGAGGTCGTTCGTCGGCTCGTCGAGGAGCAAAACATTGCCGTTCGACTGGAGCAGCTTGGCAAGGTGGACGCGGTTCCGCTCCCCGCCCGACAGCGTCCCGACCGCCTTCTGCTGATCCGTGCCCCGAAAGTTGAACGACGAGACGTAGGCCCGCGCCGGGATCTCCCGGCTGCCCGATTTGACGATCTCCACGCCCTGCGTGATCTCCTGGAACACCGTCTTGGCCGGGTCCAGTGCGTCGCGACTCTGATCGACATAGCTCATCGCGACGGTGTCACCGATGGTGATCGTGCCGCCATCCAACGGCTCCTCCCCGACCAGCATCCGGAAGAGGGTCGTCTTGCCCGCGCCGTTGGGGCCGATGATGCCGACGATCCCCGAGCGCGGCAGCGTGAAGGTCAGGTCCTCGATCAGCAGCCGGTCGCCGAAGCCCTTGCGGAGGTGCTCGACCTCGATGACCTGGTCGCCGAGGCGGGGTCCGGGCGGGATCACGATCTCGAGCTCGCGCGCGCCGCCCTTGTCGTTCGATGCCTCGTCGAGCAGCTGCTCATACGCGGTGAGGCGCGCCTTGCCCTTCGCCTGGCGGGCGCGGGGCGATAGCCGCACCCAGTCGAGCTCTCGGGCCAGTGTGCGGGCCCGGGCGTCCTCGGTCTTCTGCTCGGTAGCCATCCGGGCGAGCTTCTGCTCGAGCCAGCCGGTGTAGTTGCCGCTGAACGGGATCCCGCGCCCGCGATCCAGCTCCAGGATCCACTGGGCGACGTTGTCGAGGAAATAGCGATCGTGGGTGATCGCGACGACCGTGCCCGCGTACTCCTGCAGGAAGCGCTCGAGCCACTCGACGGACTCGGCATCGAGGTGGTTGGTCGGCTCGTCGAGCAGGAGCAGGTCGGGATGCTCGAGGAGGAGGCGGCACAGGGCAACCCGCCGCTTCTCGCCGCCGGAGAGCGTTGCGATGTCAGCATCGTCGGGCGGGCAGCGAAGGGCGTCCATGGCGATGTCGACGTTCCGCTCCAGGTCCCACGCTCCGACCGCGTTAATCCGGTCCTCGAGCGCCGACTGCTCCGCACCGACGGCCTCGTAGTCGGCGTCCGGCTCGGACCACCTGGCCATCACGGCGTTGTACTGGTCGATCAGGTCCTGGATGGGCCGGACGCCGTCGAGGACGTTGCCCTTGACGTCCTTGGCCGGGTCCAGCTGCGGCTCCTGCGCCAGGTAGCCCACGCTAAAGCCCGGGGTCAGCCGAGCGTCGCCGACGAATCCGTCGTCGAGTCCGGCCATGATCCGGAGGAGGCTCGACTTGCCGGCGCCGTTCGACCCGATGACGCCGATCTTGGCGCCCGGGTAGAACGAGATCGAGATGTCCTCGAGCACCGTTCGGTCCGGCGGGTAGTGCCGGCCCAGCTTGTACGTCGTGTAGATGAACTCTGCAGGCATGGCCGCAGAGGGTACCCCTGCAGCCGCTGCGCGCCTCAGTCAGCGTCGCGGCTTGGCACCCGACCACGGTTCGGTGCAGACGACGAGATCGCCTGCGCATCGGAGTTCGATCCGCGCGGGACCGGACTGGAGAGCGCCGCTAGGCCGGTTCGGCAACCGTCGTTTCAGCCTGACGCACGCTCGCGCCAGGCGGTGCCCCTTCACGCCGCGCAAGCGTCAGCTCGAGCCGCTCGAGGTATGGCTTGGCTTCGAGCCGCGTCAGGATCTCGCGGGTCGACTTGATCGCCGCCTGAACGTCGACCTCCGAGATGTCGAGCACCGTGGCCATGTCGATGCCGGTCAGGGCCTCCTCCCAAACGACCTTGAGGTCACGCCAGCTGCCGAGCGCCGCCTGGTACATGGACAACGCCTCCCGCGACCGTCCCTCGAGCGCAGCGATCGCAGCGCGCAGGTTCTGTCGCCGCGCTTCGACGACTGGACCGTGGACGCCGGTCTTCTCGATCGCATCGAAGTAGCGGCGCACGGACTCGACGTCGCCAGACCACAGCGCAGGTCTCGCGGCCTGGTAATAGGACGCCGGCGCCTGATTGGGCCGGACGGCGATGGTGAGCCAATGGCGCTGGGCGTCCTCGAGGCGCCCCTCCGCCTGTGCAAAGTTCGCGCGGGTGTCCTCGGGGGCCTCGGATACCTGGCGGTCGTCGACCAGGTCGCTGAGCCGGTCGAGTTCGGCCAACGACTCGGCCACCGGATCTCCGCGCGAGACCTTGATGATCAACGAGTTGCTCAACACCCAGATGCGCGTTGCGGTGTCAAGGTCCTCGCCCAGAACCTCGTCCATCAGCGCCATCCCAGCGTCCCATTCGCCGGTCAGGAAGCTGGTGTACCCGATGTTGTTGATGAATTGATGGGTGAGCGTTCGATGGCCCGCCCGACGCGCCATGGCGAGACCGCTGAGATAGCAATCCCGTGCCTGGATGTTGTCCACCTCGCCCAGGACGTATCCCCGCAGGACGAGCGCGCCCAGGACCTGCTCCGTCAGGTTCTGTTCACGTGCGAGCTCTTCCCCTGCGCGCAAGAGCCCGACCGACTCGCGCAGCCGGCCCAACGCACCCATGATCGCGCCCTTGATGACCAGTCCGCGCGCGACCAGGGCCGGATGATTGCCGTGCTCGGCGAAATCAAGTGCCTCATCCGCCAGAACAAGCGCTCTGGCGTGCTCTTCGAACTGCCCGTAGGCGCGCGCCAGGCTGGTCTTGAGGTACGCGAGCACCTCGTCGTCTCCCACATCGGCGAATGCGACCAGTGCGGTTTCGAGCAGCTCGAGCGCTTCGCGGTCGCGGCGCGCATGAAGCAGCGTCCAGCCGAGGCGGCTGGTGGTGCGCGCGGCGCCCAGCCTGTCGCCGGTCTCCTGGTGGGCACTGATCGCCTGTCGCGCCAGGTCAATCGCGACATCGTGCCGTGACGCGATCCCCGCCGCATCGCTTGCCCACTCGAGCAGCCCGGCGCGGTCGCCGAGGTCGCTCGTGGCGCTGAGCGCCTGCTGCAGGAAGGCCACCGTCTGGTCATAGGCGCCCAGCGCCGCGGCTCGCTCCGCCGCGGCCTTGAGCGCGACCCGCGCCTGGGCTGCGAGTGCCTCGGCCTCGGCGCCCTCCGCGGCGTTGTCGTACGCCGCGAGGTAGTGCCCTGCCCGAGCGCTCGCGAGCTCGTCGTTGTCGAGTCGCTCGAAGAAGCGCGCCGCGGCGAGATGACGGACCTTTCGGTCCTTCTTCGAGAGCGTGTTGTACGCGACCTCCCGGATGAGCGCTTGAACGAAGGCGTACTGGCCCGCCTCGGCGGAGCGGCTGTCCAGGTGTCGGGAGAGCAGCTCGCGGCGCATCAGCACCGCCAGGCGTTGCTCGAGATCACCAGCTGCCGTGCGCGACACTGCGGCAAGCGCCTCGAGCGTGAAGGACTGCCCGAGGACCGCCGCGTCGTGCAGAAGCGATCGGTCGGCCGGATCCAGCGCGTCGAGGCGCGACGAGATGAGCGCCGTCAGGGTTTCCGGTACCGCCAGCGACGTTAAATCCCCAACCGGCTCATAGATGCCTTCGGAAACCTTGAGGCGGCCATCGGCGACGAGGTTGCGAACCGTTTCCACGGCGTACAGCGGAATGCCTTCCGCACGGCCGACGATGGCCGCGACGGCTGCGTCGGGCAGGCCGGGGACAAGTCCCGCGAGCAGCTCGCGCATCTCGGAAATCGAGAGCGGCTCGGGATAGATCGAGGTGAAGCTGCGCTTCCCGGCGCCCCAGTCCGGCCGGCGCTCGAGCAGCTCGGGCCGGGACAAGGTGATGATGTAGATCGGCAGCCCGCGACTCCACTCGAGCATGTGGTCGATGAAGTCGAGCAGGCCCGAGTCGGCGTGGTGGAGATCCTCGAAAACGAGTGCCACGTTGCCGACCGCTGCGATGCGCTCGAAAAACGTTCGCCAGGCCCCGAAGAGCTGGTCTGCTGCCATGCCCGAGTCGAGGCCGAACAGCGTCAGCAAAGCGCGCTCGATCCAGTCCGCCTCGTCCGCGTCGCTGACAAAGCGTCTGACCGTCTCGCCGACCTTCGCGCGGGTGATCGACTCATCGTCGGTCTCCACCAGGCCGCATCGGGAGCGAATCATCTCGGCCAGCGCCCAGAACGTGATGCCCTCCCCATACGCAGGCGAGCGGCCGTCGTGCCAGTACGTGTCCTCAACGAGGCCGTCGACGTACTTCAGGAATTCCCACGCCAGGCGCGATTTCCCGATGCCGGCTGGCCCGGTGACGGACACGAGTCGTATCCGCTTCTCGCGGCCGGTGGCGTGGAACAGGTCCTTGAGCAGGCGCAACTCGTCCGTGCGACCGACAAAGGGCGCCTCGAGTGCATCGAACCGGTTGCGCCCCCCGCGCTCGGCCACGACGCGCGTCGGGCGCCACGCCTTGACGGGGAGCTCCTTGCCCTTCAGGAGGTGCTCGCCGGCCTCGTCGTAGAGGATCGCGCGGCTCGTCGCCCGCATCGTCGCCTCGCCGACGAGAACCGACCCTGGGGACGCGACCGATTGCAGCCGCGCGGCTGAGTTGACGAGGTCGCCCGCAACCATCCCCTGGTTCGTCGCGCCCAGGGTCACGGCAGCCTCCCCGGTGAGCAAGCCGGCGCGGGCTTGGACGCCGCTCCCCAGCGTCGGCACTGTTGCGACCAGCTCCAGCGCGGCCCGCACTGCGCGCTCCGCATCGTCCTCATGCGCCGTCGGAGCGCCCCACAGGGCCATGACCGCGTCACCGATGAACTTCTCGACCGCACCGCCGTAGCGCGCGACGATCTCGCTGCACATGTCGAAATAGCGGGAGAGCGTGTCGCGGACCTCCTCCGCGTCGCGCTTCTCCGCGAACGGCGTGAAACCGACGATGTCCGCAAACAGGACTGTCACCAGGCGTCGCTCGGCAACGGGCCCCACGGCGGCTGTCCCGGCTGTCGCCACGCGGCCGGCTAGCGCCGCGACCTCATCTCCCAAGGCCGTGCCGCACTCGTTGCAGAACCGGGCTCCGGGCTTGTTGGTTGCGCCGCAGCTCGGGCAGCCCGCAGGGAGCGCCCCGCCGCACTCGTTGCAAAACTTGGATCCGGCGACGTTCTCCGCACCGCAGGTCGGACAAACCATGGGTACTACCATCGCTCGGGCGTGGCCGTCCAAGACCAGTTCGGCGGGAGCCGCGCGCCTCGATCCTGGGACGTCATGTCAGAGCTGCTCCTGGTTGTCGATCTGGGCGCGCTGGAGCCGGCCGGAGAAGTCGACGTAGATTGACTTCCACTCCGTGTAGGAATCGAGGGCGGCGTGCCCGGCCTCGCGGTGGCCGTTGCCGGTCTCCTTCCAGCCACCGAACGGGAGATGGGTCTCGGCGCCGGTGGTGCCCGCGTTGACGTAGACGATGCCCGTCTCGAAGTCGCGCATCGCCCGGAACGCGGTGTTCGCGTCGCGGGTGAAGATCGACGACGACAGCCCGTACCGGGTCTGGTTGAGGGCCGTCACGGCGCCATGGTAATTATCAACCGGGATGACCGAGAGCACGGGTCCGAAGATCTCTTCCTGCGCGACCCGCGCCATCGGCATGACGCCCTTGAAGATCGTGGGCGAGAAGAAGTTGCCGTGCTGGAGGTCGCCCTCGGTCGCGCGCGAGCCGCCGAGGATCAGCTCGCCCTCGGAACGCCCGACATCGATGTACGACGAGACCTTCTGGACCGCCGCCGGGTTGATGAGCGGGCCGACATCGGTCGAGTCCTCGAGCCCCGGGCCGAGGCGCAGCTTCCGGGCCCGTGTCTCGAGCTTCTGGAGCAGCGGCTCGACGACCGCCTCGTCGACGATCACCCGCGAGCAGGCAGTGCAGCGCTGGCCCGTCGTCCCGAACGCGGACCACAGGATCCCGTCCGTCGCCAGGTCGAGGTCCGCGTCCGCCAGGACCACCACCGCGTTCTTGCCGCCGAGCTCCAGCGAGACCCGCTTGAGCCGTCGCGCGGCCCGCTCCGCGATGGACTTCCCAGTCGCGGAGGACCCCGTGAACGAGATGACCGGCACGTCCGGCGACTCGACGATCGCATCGCCGACCTCGCCGCCGGAGCCAGTCACCATGTTGACCACGCCGGCCGGGAAGCCCGCCTCCGCCATCAGCTCCACGACGAGCGTCGCGCAGTGTGGCGTGTCCGTCGCCGGCTTGAAGACCACGGTGTTGCCGGTCACGAGCGCCGGCATCATCTTCCAGCAGGGAATCGCGATCGGGAAGTTCCAGGGCGTGATGATCCCGGCGACGCCGATGGGCTGGCGGATGGACATCGCCCACTTGTCCGGCAGCTCGCTCGGCACCGTGTCACCGAACATCCGGCGGCCCTCGCCGGCCATCAGGTAGGCGATGTCGATGCCTTCCTGGACGTCGCCACGGGCCTCCGCGAGGACCTTGCCCATCTCGCGCGTCATCGCCCGCGACAGGCGCTCCTTGTGCTGGGCCATGAGCTCGGCGAAGCGGTACAGGATCTCGCCGCGCTTCGGCGCCGGGGTAGCTCGCCAGCGCGGGAAGGCCATCTCGGCGGCGCGGATCGCCATCGCCGCGTCCGCGGCGGTGCCCGCCTGGAAGCGCCCGATCACGTCCCGGCGGTCCGCGGGATTCAAGCTTTCGAATGTCCGCCCGGAGACGGAATCGACCCATTCGCCCGCGATGAACAGCTGATGGGTCTTCGGCGCGCCCGGCAGGGCGGACGCGGCCTTCTCGAGGATGTCGGTCATGTCGCGCAGGATAGTCCCGCGTCGAACCCTGTCTCTCTGTCCGGCACCGATCGGCGCCCTCCGGCGTCTGGCGCCTGATGCAACGCTCTGCTCACTACCGAGGTCACTCGATGCCGTTCAATCTCGGAGCACGCGCCATCGGCCTCCTGCTCGGTCTGGCGTTCGCCACCACGGCATGCGGCGCGGCCACGTTGCCCGCTTCACTCAGGACCGCCCAGGCCGAGCCGGACGCCTGCATGGACGCCCTCATGTCGGGCTCGCTCGAACGTCATCCGCAGACCGGGCTCGGGATCGGGACGAGCGACGTGGAGATCACGCCGGTCGAGTGGCCGTTCGGCTACAGCGCTCGGATGGAGGTGGCCTCCGTCGTCCTCCTGAACGAGAAAGGCGTGGTCGTCGCGCGCGAGCACGATCGGGTCTCGATCGGCGGGGGGATGGGTGGCGCGGGGCCGATCCCAAGCCTGTGGTTCGCATGCGGACCCGTGCAGGTCGAGTCGAACACGGGCGGCTGACCCCGACGCGCGACCTACGAAGCGGAAGCGGCCTCATTGCGATTGGCCCACGGCTGGAGGATCGCGTAGGCGGCGTCGGTCCACGGGGTCGGGATGCCGGTCTCGCGGCCCATTCGACGCAGCGCGCCCTGGAGCGTCTCCAGCTCCATTCGATGGCCGATGAGGAGGTCGTGGCGCAGCGACGTGCCCTCGTCGTCACGCTGCGCGAGAACGAGGGCATGCTGGCGATCGACGAGGTCATCCGCGAGCGGCACCCCGAGCGCGCGGCCGACCTTCCAGGCCTCGTCCATGATCGAGCGGAGCATCGCCGACGCCGCCTCGGAGCCGCGGATGTCGCCGACCGTGAGTTGGGTCGTCGCGGTCATCGCGGAGAACGCGACGAGGAGCACGTACTTCTCCCATTTCACCCGTCGGACGTCGTCCGAGGCGTGGGCGTCCACGCCGCCGGCTCGCGCCAGCTCCACGAAGGCGTTGACGCGCTCGCTGGGCGGTCCCGGCTCCAGCTCGCCGAGCACGATCCGAGCCTTGTTGCTGCGCACCACCCCCGGCGACTCGATCGCCGACAAGATGTAGGCAGATCCGCCGAGCACGTGGTCCGCGCCGACGACCGAAGCGATTCGCGCTTCGTTGTCGACGCCGTTCTGGAGCGACAGGACCCCGGTCCCCTCCCCGATCAGCGGGGGAAGGCTCGCGGCGGCCGCGTGCGTGTCGTAGGACTTCACCAGGAACAGGATCACGTCGACCGGCCCGATCGAGGCAGGATCATCCGTGGCGCTCACGTCGTGTTGGGTCTGCTCGCCCTCGGGCGTGACGATCGTCAACCCACGCTCGCGGAGCGCCGCGAGGTGCGAGCCGCGGGCAACCAGGTGGACCTCCGCGCCGGCGCTCGCGAGACACGCACCCAGATACGAGCCCACCGCGCCGGCGCCCATCACCGCGACCTTCACGCCGCCGCTCCCCCGCGCGGGCCGCGCCACGACTGCCTAGACGCGCTCGAAGGCGGCCGCGACGGAGCCGCCGCCACCGAGGCAGAGGGTCGCGAGGCCGTACTTGCCCTGGCGCCGGCGGAGCTCGTGGAGGAGCGTCGCGACGATGCGCGCCCCGGACGCGCCGATCGGATGCCCGAGGGCGATCGCGCCGCCGTTGACGTTGACCCTGTCCCAGTCGAACCCGAGCTCGTTGCCGTCCGCGAGCGTCTGCGCGGCGAAGGCCTCGTTGATCTCGATCAGGTCGAAGTCGGAGATCTCCATCCCGGTCTTCTCGAGCAGCGCCTTCACGCCCTGGACGGGGGCGAGGAACAGCCACTTCGGCGCGACTTCGGCCTGCGCATACCCGATCAGCTTCGCCATGGGCTTGAGGCCGAGCTTCTCGACTGCCCGCTCGCTGGCCACGACCGTTGCCGCGGCCCCGTCGGTGATCCCGGGCGCATTGCCCGCGGTGACCGTGCCGTTCGTGGCGTCGCCGCGGTCCTCGCCGGTCGGCAGGTCGAAGACCGGCTTCAGGCGGGCGAGCGCCTCCGCGGAGGTATCCCGGCGGGGGCTCTCGTCCACGCTCACGACCGTCTCCTGGCCCTTCGGACCGGCGACCGTGACAGGCGCCATCTCGTCGTCGAAGCGGCCCTCGTCCTGCGCGGCGACGGCGCGCTGGTGACTTGTGAGCGCGAAGGCATCCTGGGCTTCGCGGGTCACGTCGTCGTGGATCGCGACGCGCTCGGCGTGGGTGCCCATGTGGCAGTCCTCGACCGAGCACCACAGGCCGTCGGTGAGCACCGCGTCCAGCAGCTGGCCATGGCCCAGGCGCTGTCCGAATCTCGCCTTCGGGATCATGTACGGGGCGAGGTTCATGTTCTCCATGCCGCCCGCGACGTAGACGTCGCCGTCGCCGGCCTTGATCGAGGCGCCGGCGAGCATGATCGACTTCAGCCCCGAGCCACAGACCCGGTTGATCGTGGTCGCGGGGGTGGTCTCCGGCAGGCCGGCGAGCAGCCCCGCACGCCGCGCCGAGGCCTGGCCGACGCCCGCCTGGAGCACCTGGCCCATGAAGACCTCGTCGACGGTCGAGTCGGGCGGGAGCCCGCGCTCGACGGCCGCGGCGATGGCGGTCGCCCCGAGCTGGATCGCCGGCGTGTTCGAGAACACTCCACCGAACTTGCCGATCGGCGTGCGCGCCGCGCTGACGATGTAGACGTGGCCGTTGGGCCCGGAGCCGTTGGAAATCACGCGTCGAATCTACACCGGCCCCGTCCGGGGCCCGCTGGCGGAAACCGGCTAGCGGTCCTCCGCGATCGCGAAGATGTTGCCGTCGCCATCGGCGAACCAGGCGTTCACGTCGCCCTGGGCGTCGGAGATGATCCCGCCGACCGTCTTGCCCTCATCGCCGAAGTCGTACTGAAGGAACTCCACGCCGTTGCCGCGAAGGCGCGCGACCTCGTCGCGGATCCCGCTGAGCCGCCACACCCCGACGGTGTTCTTCGCGGTCCCGGCGAACTCGGTCTTGTACACGCTGAAGGCCGTATCGCCCGATTTGTAGTTCGCGACGACGCCCTCGTAGACGAACGCCGGCTCGAAGCCGAGCTTGTCCCGGAACCACGCGACGGCGCGATCGAGGTCCACCGTGGCGATCATCCCCGCGATGGCGGGCCCGTGATCGCCGCTGTTCGGAGCGGGTGAGATCACGCCGACGATGTTGCCGTCCGGGTCCTTGCACCAGGCGTTGTAGCCGTACTCGTCGTTGCCCATGATCCCGTCGACCGTCTTGTACTCGCCGAAGTCGTAATTTTCGAACTCGACGCCGTTCTCGCGCAGTCGAGCCACCTCCGCCTGGACGTCCTCGACCACCCAGTTCATGACGGTGTTCTTCGCGGTCCCGGCGAACTCCGATTCGTAGAGGGTGAAGGCCGACGTCGGCGCGACCTCGTAGACGAGGGTGCCCGGCGGCTCGACGGTGGGCTCCCAGCCGACCTTGTCCGCATACCAGGTCCTCGACTTCGCGAGGTCGGTGACGGCGAGGCTCGGGTGGTACGGGGCGTCAGTCAGCATGGTGTCCTCCGGCGGGGCGCCGAGGCTACACCCGATGCCCTCAGCGGACCTCGACCGAGATGACCTGGTAGGTGTCGAGGTTGAGGCACGCCGTCTGGGCGTCGCCCTGGACCTCGAAGACATAGCGGCCGGGCTCGAGCGGCGCAGGGATGCCGATCCGGCCGAGCGGGCCCGCGCTTCGCCGCTGTACGTCGAACACGTTGAGCTCCGTGCTGGAGCCCGGCTCGATGTACGCCTCCACCTCGGCGCGCAGGTAGATCCCGGCCCGTACGGAGAGGAGCGAGAGGTCCTCGGTCGACTCACGTAGCGCGATGGAGGCGCGAGGCGCGACCACCAGCGCGGCGTCGCGATCCCAGCCCGAGAATTGCGGAAAGTCGTCGACTGCCTCGCCCGGGACCCAGCGTCCGCTCCACCCGTACGCTCCGATCGGCACCTGGAGGGTGTCGTACGCGACCTTCGTGGCCTGGAGCGCCATGACCTGCGCCAGGAGCCCGTCCGAGGTCGTGGGGCAGCCCGCGGCGACGCTCGAGTCGAGCAACGTGACCGTGATGGCGCCTGCCCCCTCGCCGGTGCCGCAGCTCGTCGTCCACGAGGCGGTCGCCCGGAGTGATCCGGTGGCATCCATGTCGGGGAGCCGGATCGTGACGGCGCCGCGATCGATCTCGACCTCCACCTGGACCGCCACTGCGGCGCCAATCGGCACGAACTCCGCCGTGAGCGCCGTGATCATCCCGAGATCGCCCTCGAAGGTGGAGTCGATCGAGATCCCGACGTCGATGTCGGTCGCACCTAGGAGCGTGGCCTCCACGAAGAGGTCGGGATCCGCCGTCGGCCTCGGCGCGCCTGCAGTCGGTGCGGGCGGCAGCGTCGCCAGCTCGTCGATGGGGCCGAGCTCGAGCGCCTGCAGGCCCGCGGTCGTCCGGATGTCGAGGGTCGCGGTCGTGTTCGCGTCCTGGGGCCGGCAGGTCGCCGGCACCTCGGTGGCGGCGGGCGTTGCGGTCGGTGCCAGGGTGATGACCGGGAGTGTCGCGGTGGCCGTCGTGATCGGCCTGGTTGGGGTCGTGCTCCCGCAGGCGGCGAGGAGCAGCGAGATCATGGCGGGCGCGGCGCGTCGAGCGGTCATTCGGGCGGTCAGACGATGCCCCCACGCCCGGTGTAACGCCGGCGACCGAACCTCACGCGCCCACCTTCGACCGCCCGAGGACCGCGTCCGCGACGATCAGGCGGTGGATCTGGTTGGTGCCCTCGTAGATCTGGGCGCCCTTGGCGTCGCGCATGAGGCGCTCGATGCCGGTCTCGCGGGAATAGCCGCTCCCGCC
>DATLDP010000096.1:0-7078 GCA_035525825.1 Candidatus Limnocylindria bacterium | reverse complement strand
GGCATCCCCGAGGACGATCCGCGCAACGCGGGCGTCGTCGCGGACCTCGTCGGCGACAACGTCGGCGACTGCGCCGGCCGAGGCGCGGACCTCTTCGAGTCGACGGCAGCCGAGAACATCGGCGCGATGATCCTCGGCGTTGGCGTCTTCACGATCGCCGAGGCTGCCGGGTGGCCGAACCCGGCCGCATGGATCTTCTTCCCGCTCGTCGTCCGGGCGGTCGGGCTCCTGTCGACGATCGTCGCGATCTTCTTCGTCCGCGGCAAAGAGACCGAAGATCCGATGAACATGCTCAACCGCGGCTACTGGGTCACGACGATCCTGTCCGTGGTTGCGCTGCTGCTGACCACCAACGTGATGCTGCAGACCAACGGCAACGCGCCGTCCGGCATCCCCGTGTGGATGTACTTCTTCGGCGCCGGCGTCGTCGGGCTCGCGACCAGCGTCGCGTTCGTCTACATCACCCAGTTCTACACGGCGGGCTCATACCGGCCAGTCCGCGAGATCGCCGAGGCCTCGAAGACCGGCCCGGCCACGAACATCATCTCCGGCACCGCGGTCGGCTACGAGACCACCTTCGTGACGGCGATCACGATCGGCATCGCCCTCTTCGCGAGCCACTGGCTCGGGTCGATGGCGGGCATCACGAACGCCGATGGCAAGGACGTCGGCGGGATCTTCGGGACGGCCGTCGCCACGATGGCGATGCTCATGACCACGGCCTACATCCTCGCGATGGACACCTTCGGACCCATCACCGACAACGCGGGCGGCATCGCCGAGTTCAGCCGCGCGGAGGCCGGCGCTCGTGAGATCACGGACCGCCTCGACGCCGTGGGCAACACGACGAAGGCCCTCACCAAGGGCTACGCGATCGCCTCGGCGTCGCTCGCCGCGTTCCTGCTGTTCTCCGCCTACATCGACAAGGTCAACCTGATCCAGGCGCGGCGGATCCTCGCCGAGGTCCCGGGCGCGGCCCTGCTGAGCTCGGTGAACCTCGCCAACGTCAACGTCTTCATCGCCGCCCTGATCGGCGCGATGCTCGTGTACTTCTTCAGCTCCCTCGCGATCCGCGCGGTCGGCAAGACGGCCCAGTCGATCATCGTCGAGGTCCGGCGCCAGTTCCGGGAGATGCCCGGGATCATGGACTACAGCCAGCGACCGGACTACGCCCGCGTCGTCGACATCACGACCCGCGCGGCCCTTCGCGAGATGATCGCCCCGGGCGTCGTGGCCGTCGCCACGCCGATCGTGGTTGGCCTGCTGCTCGGCGCCGAAGCGGTCGCCGGCATGCTGATGGTCGGCACGATCGCGGGCGTCATGCTCGCCACCGTCCTCAACAACGGCGGCGGCGCGTGGGACAACGCCAAGAAGTACATCGAGTCGGGCAACCTCAAGGACGCGGACGGCAACGTCCTCGGCAAGGGCTCCGATGCCCACGCCGCAGCCGTCGTCGGCGATACCGTCGGCGATCCCTTCAAGGACACCGCCGGCCCGTCCCTGCACGTCCTCGTGAAGCTGCTGGCGACCATCACGCTGGTCCTGGCGCCGCTCTTCATCCGCTAGGCGGCCAACCGAAGCGAGGCGACGGTGGGGTGCCTGGAACGCCAGAAGCGCCATTGAACGAAGGAGCGGCTGATCTCGGCCGCTCCTTCGTCATTTCGATCGGCGCCTGCGCCATTCCGCGGAACATGGGGTCGAAGCCGGCCACACGGGCCCGCTCGAGCGGCCGATGGACCGCTGGCCGATCCAGCGCGCCGATGCCGGCCCGAGGCGCCTGAGTGGACGAGCAGCTTGTCCAGGCCATCGTCCTGGGGATCGTGCAGGGGCTCACCGAGTTCCTGCCGGTCTCGAGCTCCGGGCACCTCATCGTCGTGCCGGCCCTGCTGGGCTGGCACGATCCGTTCATCGAGAGCCTCGCGTTCAGCGTGATGCTCCACGTGGCGACGCTGCTCGCATTGCTCATCTACTTCGCCCGCGACTGGGTCCGCCTGATCCCGGCGGGCCTGGCCGCGCTCCGGGACCGCTCGTTCCGTGACCGATCCGGCGCCGTCGATCCAGATCGGCGGCTCGCGTGGCTGCTCGCCGCATCGACCGTCCCGGCAGTCATCGTCGGCGTGCTCCTGAACGACCTCATCGAGACGGCCTTCCGCGAGCCCCGCCTCGTCGCCATGACGCTCGTCGTCGGCGCGGTCGTGCTGTGGCTGGCGGACGGCATCGGGGCGCGGACGCGTCGCCTCGAGAGCCTCGGGTTCGGCGCTGCCATCGGCATCGGCGTCGCGCAGGCACTGGCGCTGATCCCCGGCGTGAGCCGCTCCGGGATGTCCATCTCGGCTGGCCTCTTCGCCGGCCTGGACCGCGAGGCCGCCGCGCGCTTCGCCTTCCTCATGGCGACGCCCATCACGGCGGGAGCCGGCCTCTGGGAGATCCGGAAGATCATCTCGGGCGAGGCCGGCGTCGATCTCCCGATCGTCCCGCTGCTCGCCGGAATGCTCGCGGCGCTGGGCGCCGGGCTGGTGGCGATCGCGATCCTCATGCGCTACCTGCGCTCCCACGGCGTCGGGATCTTCGTCGCGTACCGGCTCGCGCTCGCCGCCCTCGTCCTCGTCGCCTGGCTGGGGTTGTGGGACCGGCCGGTCGGCTGAGTGTGGGATCGTTGATCGCATGGAGGTGATGAAGCAGCTTCGCCAGCGCGCAATCCGCGACCTGGTCGAGCAGCGTCCGATCCGGACCCAGCAGGAGCTCGCCGCCGCCCTCCGCGAGCGCGGCTTCCGGGCGACCCAGGCAACGATCAGCCGCGACGTCGCCGAGCTCGGGCTCGGCAAGGGCCACCGCGAGGGCCGCGCCGCCTACGTGCTCCCGCCGCGCCTCCGCGACGCCGACGTGTCCGGCGAGGACCGCCTCCGCCGCCTCCTCGCAGACGTCCCCGTGGAGTTCCGGATTGCCGACCTCCTCCTCGTCATCAAGACCCTGCCCGGCTCCGCGCACGCGGTCGCGGCGGCGTTGGATCGGACCCGCTGGCCGGAGATCATCGGTTCGATCGCGGGCGACGACACGGTGTTCGTGGCCACCGGCGACAAGAGCTCCCTGCGCCGCCTCCGGGACCGCCTGATGGGGCTCGCCGGGCGCCATTGAGCCCGCGGCGGCGGCGGCGTGCGAGGAACGCGGCACGAAACGGGCCGCAAGCGGCGGCCGGCGCTTTTGACACCCCTCCGGGCGCGCGGTAGCCTACGTCGCCAACCCGGACTCCAGCCCGCTCGAATGACCACGCGGGGCTGGGGTTCTTCCTTTATTCCGGGGGCGAGAACGAACGTGAACGACAAGCCCACCTACATCTCCAAGGACGGTCTGGACAAGCTCCGCCACGAGCTGGAGGAGATGGTCTCGATTCGCCGTCCCGAGATCGCCCAGCGCATCCACGACGCCAAGGAGCACGGCGACCTCACGGAGAACGCCGAGTACGAGGACGCCAAGAACGAGCAGGCGTTCCTCGAGGGCCGCATCCAGACCCTGGAGGCGCTCATCAAGAACGCCACCCTGATCGACGAGCACCACTCCAACGACCACGTCCAGATCGGCTCGACCGTCAAGGTCACCGGCCCGGACGGCAGCCAGTCGTTCACGATCGTCGGCTCCACCGAGGCGAAGCCCACCGAGGGCCGCATCTCGAACGAGAGCCCGGTCGGGCGCGCCCTCCTCGGCAAGAAGAAGGGCGAGAACGTCACGGTTCAGGTGCCCGCGGGCGACATCGCCTACAAGATCGTCTCCATCTCATAGGCGGAATCCTCAGGCCGATGGCTGGCGGGGCGTCGCCTCGGCCTTCGGAGAGCGAGTAGCGAGCCACACCTGAGGTTGCCGACCCATGGAATGGGCTGATGAACTGGCGGCGAGAGTCTCCGGGCCGCAGGTCGTCAACGACTCGAAGACACCGTCCGGGACGGTCCATGTCGGGAGCCTGCGCGGGCCGATCATCCTCGACGTCATCACCCGCGCGCTGCGCGCCGCCGGCCACGAGACGACGCTCCTGTACGGCATCGATGACCTCGACGCCATGGACGCCCAGGCGCTCCTGACGCCGGACGCGATCGAGGCCGCGATGGGCCGGCCGCTCGCCCACATCCCCGACCAGGTCGAGGACGGCCACGCGTCGTACGCGCGCCACCACGCCCAGGTCTTCATCGACCTGTTCGCGGACCTTGGCGTGAAGCCGGATCGCTACTACTGGATGAGCGACATCTATCCGACCGGGCAGTTGGACGGCTTCATCCGGACCGCGCTGGACCGCGCCCACGTGGTCCGCGACCTGTACCGCCGCGTCTCCAACGTCCAGCACCCGGATACGTGGCATCCGGTGCTCGTGATCTGCGAGCGCTGCGGCAAGGTCGGGACCACGATCGTCACGAAGTGGGATGGCGAGCGGGTGTTCTACGAGTGCCGTGCGGGGCTGGTCACGTGGGCGCGAGGCTGCGGCCACAGTGGCTGGATCGCGCCGTTCGGCGGACGGGCGAAGCTGCCGTGGAACCTCGAGTGGGCGGCGCAGTGGTCGCTCTTCGGGGTGACGATCGAGCCGTGCGGCAAGGATCTCGCGACAGCGGGCGGCTCCCGTGACCGCTCGGACGCGATCGCGCGCGAGGTCTTCGAGCGCGAGCCGCCGATCAACGTCCCGTACGAGTTCCTCAACGTCGGCGGCAAGAAGATGTCCACCTCGAAGGGGCGCGGGAGCGCCGCCCATCGGATCGTCGCGGTCCTCCCGCCAGAGCCGCTCCGGACGCTGATGATCCGGTCCCGCCCGAACACGGCGATCGACTTCGAGCCCGAGGGCACGGACGCCGTGCC
Organism: Candidatus Limnocylindria bacterium; assembly: GCA_035525825.1. Classification (GTDB taxonomy): domain Bacteria; phylum Chloroflexota; class Limnocylindria; order Limnocylindrales; family CSP1-4; genus UBA5189. The sequence continues at coordinate 2,242 of DATLDP010000096.1, read as the reverse complement.
GCGCCTGTTCGACGAGTTCGATCGACTGGGCGCCGCCGTCGCGGGGCGCGATGTCAAGGGCGAGCTGCCACCGGGCTTCGCCTCGATCTTCCGCTACGCGTTGCGCCACGCCGAGGCCGATGTCGACGCCGAGGCTGCTGCCTTCCGCCCGACCTTCTCCCATCTGGCCTTCCTGCTCCAGGTCCCCGGCGCCGATATCCCGGCGCTCATGGCAACCGAGAAGGGAGGTGCCCTCTCGGACCGCGAGACCGCGATCCTCGATGAGCGGGTCGCCGCCGCCCAGGCGTGGCTGGACGACTACGCGCCCGACCGCGCCCGAATGCGCGTGCAGGACTCGCTGCCGGACGCTGCCGCCGGTCTGGACGCGGAGCAGCGGGCGTTCCTGGCGACCCTCGCGGAGGACACGGCGGCACGATCCGGCGACGAGTGGCAGAACGCGATCTTCGAGACCGCAACCGCGGGCGGCCTGCCGGCCGGTCGAGCATTCCAGGCGCTGTACCTCGCCTTCCTGGGCCGCCCGAACGGCCCACGCGCCGGTTGGCTGCTGGCCAGCCTGGATCGCGCGTTCGTCGTTGCTCGGCTGCGCGAGGCTGCAGGCGGCGGCACACTGCCCGCATGAAGGTGAGCGAGGCGTGAGCGTCGGGCTGCAGCGGCTGCGCGAGGACGCGGACGCGATCCGGAAGGGCGCCGTCGACAAGCGCGAGGACCCGTCTCTCGTGGACGCGGCTCTCGCCGCCGACGCCCGGCGACGCGAGCTCCAGGGCGAGGCAGATGGCCTCAGGGGCGAGCGTAACAACGCGTCGAAATCGATCGGGCAGTCGATCAAGGCCGGCGCCAAGCCGGATGGGCCGGAGGTCGCCGCGCTTCGAGCCCGCTCCATCGAGATCGGTGGGCGGCTCACGGAGATCGAGGCCGAGCTCGCGACCGTGGAGATCCGCGTCGAGGACCTCCTGCTCCGCATCCCGAACCCCGCCGAGGACGACGTGCCCGTGGGTGGCGAGGAGGCCAACGTCACCATCCGGACCTGGGGCGAGCAGCTCCCGCGGGACGTGCCGCTCGAGGGCGAAGTCGGCGCGGATGCGAAGGCCGGCGCCGGCACGTGGCAGCGCAAGCCCCACTGGGAGATCGCGGAGACCCTGGACATCATCGACCTGCCCCGCGGCGCGAAGATCGCCGGCTCGGGCTTCCCGGTCTACAAGGGCGCCGGTGCCGCGCTGGAGCGCGCCCTGATCTCCTACTTCCTCGACATCCACACCCGCGAGAACGGCTTCACCGAGATCTGGCCACCGGTCGTCGTGAACGCCGCGTCGGCGCGCGGGACCGGGCAGATCCCGGACAAGGAAGACCAGATGTACGTCGTGACCCGCGACGAGCTGTACCTCGTCCCGACCGCCGAGGTCCCGGTCACGAACCTCCACCGCGACGAGATCCTGGAAGCCGCCGAGCTCCCGATCCACTACGCCGCGTACACGCCGTGCTTCCGTCGCGAGGCCGGCGCCGCCGGCAAGGACACCCGCGGGATCCTGCGGGTCCACCAGTTCGACAAGGTCGAGATGGTCCTCTTCGAGAAGCCCGACGCGTCGTGCGAGGCCCTCGAGTGGATGACCGGGCGCGCCGAGGACCTCCTCCAGCGGCTGGGGCTCGCATATCGCGTGCTCCTGATGTCGACGGGCGAGATGGGCTTCACCCAGCGGCGCAAGTACGACCTCGAGGTCTGGGCGCCGGGCGTCGAGCGCTGGCTCGAGGTGAGCTCGTGCTCGAACTTCGGCGACTTCCAGTCCCGCCGGATGGCGATCCGCTACCGCCCCGAGCCCGGCGCCAAGGCCGAGCTCGTCCATACCCTCAACGGCTCAGGACTGGCGTTGGCGCGGACCGTTGCGGCCATCATCGAGACGTACCAGCAACCCGACGGCTCGATCGTCGTGCCCGACGGTCTTCGGCCGTACCTGGGCCGAGACGTCATCGCCTCGACCGCCGGCTGACCCGACGCCGGCACCCGGTATCCTCCTCCGCGGAGAGGTGCCGGAGCGGTTGAACGGTCCTGTCTTGAAAACAGGCGGGCGCAAGCCCCGTGGGTTCGAATCCCACCCTCTCCGCCAGTCGACCGCTACGCTTGCCAGGTGAGCATTCCCCACGTGAGCCCGAGTCGATGAGCCTGCCCTGTCCCCACTTCGCCACGGCCATGGCCGACCTGCCCGAGCCCGAGACGGTCTGTCCATCCTGCGTGGAGATGGGCGCGCAG
>DATLDP010000024.1:0-15107 GCA_035525825.1 Candidatus Limnocylindria bacterium | reverse complement strand
GGAGACCGCCCGCGCCATCGCGAACGAGAGCGCGGCGAGCGGCGACAAGAAGTCCGAGGGCCCCAAAGCCGGCTGACCCGGCCAGCGCCCGCGCCAAGCCAGCGCGCCGCGCCGACCGGCCGCCCCCCGGCCGAGCCAGCGCGCCCGCGCCGACCTTCACCGCTTCGATGCTCCACAGGTGAGCAAATCCGGCGTTAATTCGCCTCCAATCGCGAATCTCGGCGCCCGGAGCGCGGGTTGCACACGCTGCCGGCAGGGCTGGCGAACTCGGCCGTGCACGAAGTCGGGGTCGCGAGTCGCGGCGAACTCTTTGGCGACCTCCCGCGGCCCCATCTAGCCCCGATCTTGCTCACCCGTGGAGCATCCAGGCCCGCTGACGGCTGAACTTGCTTGCCGCACGACCTACGTGATGGCGCGGTGCAGGCGACGGAACGTGGGCCGGAAGCCGAGGCTGCGCCAGGCGCGATCGGCCTCGATGTTGGTGGAGCGCCAGTCCGTGGTGACCGCCTCGTAGCCCGCGTCGCGTGACCACGCCAGGACGGCCTCGCCGACCGCGCGCCCAACACCCAGCCCGCGCGCTGACGGCAGGACCGCCGCGTAGCCGAGGAAGCCGGCGTGGGCCGGCCGGATGAGGCTCGAGTTCCCTGACGAGCCTTGGACGTCCAGGGCGATGGCGTCGCCGACGACCCTGTTCTCGTGCTCCGCGACGAAGATCGTGTACTTGGGATCGTCCCAGTCCGCCCGAAGCTCCTCGAGGATCTCCTCGATCGCCTGGATCGGCAGCCGCGAGAACACCGGAGCGCCGCGCATATGGTTCGGGAGCACGAGCTCCAGCTCGGCGAGGGCGGGCAGGTCATCCGCGGTCGCTCGCCGGACGATCAGCTCTGCCCGCGGCGCCACCCCGAACGACGCCGGCGGCGCCTCGCGCACGGCATGCAGGTGCTGCTGTCCGAAATCGAGCGTGAACCAGGCGTCGACCAGGGCCGCATCGGAGGCGGGCACGAGGACGTGGTGGTTGAACCGCTCCTCCTGCGCCCAGGCGTCCGCCCCCACGGCGTAGAGCGCGCGGATGGTCGCCCCATCCGCGGCAGCGTGCCCAGCCGGCTCCACCCAGACGTTGCGGCCCCAGGTCTTCTCGTCCTTCGAGATTCCGACGACGAAGCCCGTCACGTCGCCGTCCCGGGTCGCGATCCAGCCACCGGCGCCGTCGCCGCCGAGCAACTGCTGGATCTCGCCCATCGCCTCGGCCGGATCCTCGTATCGCGGGTCCAGGAGCGGCTCGGCGAGGCGATGCCGCCGATGGCGATCGGCCAGCAGCCGGCCGGCCGCCTCGAGGTCGGCCGCCTCGATTGGCCGGATCGCGGTGGCGGTCCGGAGGGCGTCGTCCGTCGACATGGCGACAGATCGTAGCCACCCGCGCGAGCATTGATTGACGCGCCGAAATTGCGGCCCTAGAATTCCTGCATCCCCACCCCGGTCCGCGCGCGGACCCGTGCTGTCGTGGGCGAGCCCGGAATCACACTTCCTCGGCGCCCACGAGCCCGAACTCCATGGACCCAAGCTCCATCGAGCCCAACCAAGCCCAAACTTCCCCCAGTAGGTGAACCCTAGCCCGATGCCAGGCCAAGACCAGCGAACCATGCGCACCCAACGCCGCCCCCGCCGTCGAACCGGCCCCATGGGCGGCGGCGGTGGCCGGGCCCCGGTGACCGAGTACGACGAGGCGCAGGAGCTCGAGGCCGCGCGCGAGCGCAACGACCTCGATGTCGTCGACCTCCGCGAGATGAGCGTCGCCGAGCTCAAGCAGGTCGGGCGGGAGCTCGAGCTGGAGACCGCGGCAGAGAATCGCAAGGACGACCTCGTCGACGCGATCCTCCAACGCCAGACGGAGCGCGCCGGCCTCGACTACGCAACCGGCATCCTCGACGTCGTCGACGAGGGCTACGGCTTCATGCGCCGGCATGGCCTCCTGCCGAGCCTCGAGGATGTCTACGTCAGCTCCAGCCAGGTCCGCCGCTTCGGCCTTCGGATCGGCGATCGCGTCGCCGGCGCCGTTCGCGCCCCACGCGAGCAGGAGAAGTACTGGGGCCTCCTCCGGGTCGACTCCGTCAACGGCGTGGACATCGAGACGGCTCGCCGTCGGCCGGTCTTCAACGACCTGACGCCCGTCCACCCGGACGAGCTGATCAACATGGAGAGCGACCCCAAGAACCTGAGCCAGCGGATGATCAACCTGGTCAACCCGATCGGGAAGGGCCAGCGCGCGCTCATCGTCAGCCCGCCGAAGGCCGGCAAGACGATGCTCCTCAAGGCGATGGCCAATGGGATCACCGCGAACTATCCGGACATCCTCCTGATGGTCGCGCTCATCGGCGAGCGGCCGGAGGAAGTCACGGACATGCGCCGGAGCGTGAAGGGCGAGGTCATCTCCTCCACCTTCGACGAGCCCACCGAGAATCACACCCACGTGGCCGAGATGGCCCTGGAGATCGCGAAGCGCCAGGTCGAGACCGGCCGCGACGTGGTCATCCTCCTCGACTCGATCACCCGCCTCGCGCGCGCCTACAACCTGGCGCTCCCGCCGTCGGGCCGGACCCTGTCGGGCGGCATCGATCCGATCGCCCTTTATCCCCCGAAGCGCTTCTTCGGCGCCGCGCGGAAGATCGAGGAGGGCGGCTCGCTGACGATCATCGGCACGTGCCTCGTCGACACCGGGTCGCGCATGGACGACGTGATCTACGAGGAGTTCAAGGGCACCGGCAACTCGGAGCTCATCCTCGACCGGAAGCTCGCCGAGAAGCGGATCTTCCCCTCGATCGACGTCATGCGATCCGGCACCCGGCGCGAGGAGCTGCTCCTCGAGGAGGGCACGCTCAAGATGGTCTGGACGATGCGCCGAATGCTCTCCGCCGTCGGAACCAACGAGGGCATCGAGCTGCTGCTCAACCGCCTCGCCAAGACGGACACCAACGCCCAGTTCCTCGCCGGCCTGACGAAGAGCCTCGACTCCTAGCCCTTTTCGCCGCGAAGCCCCGAGGCCCCGAGGCCGCGGAGGCACGCCGGCCGTGGGTTTTCCCGCCATCTAGTTGTGATGTTCGGGGACGTTGTTGACAGCGACCCGGGGCACGAGACCGCCGATCGCGGTGTGCGGACGTCCGTGATTGTAGAAGGCGACGAATCGAGGCAGCGCCCGTAGGCGGCGTGCGTTCGACCGGTAGGGCCGGGCATAGGCCCACTCGTTGATCAAGGTCTGGATGAAGCGCTCGGCCTTGCCGTTGGTCTGGGGATGGAACGGGCGGGTGCGCTTGTGGCGGATATCGAACCGAGCGAGCGTGTCGCGGTAGGCGTGGCTGCGATAGCTCGCGCCGTTGTCGGTGAGCATCCGCTCGATGTGGACCCCGACCTCCGCGAACCGAGCGATCGCCAGCTCGACCGCCCACGCGGCGCTCTCGCCACGCTCGTCGGCGACGGGCACGACGACGGCGTAGCGGCTGGCGTCGTCGACGAACACTTCGAGGTGGTCGTTGCCCCGAACACGGCGATCCTGGGACGCCACCCCGCGCCCGAGGACGCGCCAGCCACCGCCGTCAGGCACCCGGCCGAGCTTCTTGTGATCCTGGTGGACGAGCGCACCCGGATGGCAGGCCACGTAGCGCCCGGGGCACCGGTCACCCGGTCGGTGTCGCGCAGGCGGTTGAGGCCGGCTCGCCGAAGGATCCCGTAGATCGTCGAGCGCGGATGGCCCGTGAGCGGGGCCAGGCGGGCCGGGCCATAGCGTCGCCGGGCACGTGCCCGGATGATCGTCGCCGTGACCTCCTCGGACGAACGCCGTGGCGATCGACGGGGTCGCGAGCTGCGGTCCTCGAGCCCTGGCAGACCGTCCGCCCGGTACCGACGGACCCACTTGTAGCCGGTCGCCCGGCTGATACCCAGCTGCTCGGACACGGTGGCCACTGGCCAGCCGTCGACCAAGACCCGCTTGATCAGCAGCTGTCGACTGAAGACGCTGAGACGCGCTCTAGGATGTGCCACGAGAGCCTCCGACCGATGTGGGTACTCAACACCTCACACCGTGTCGCGGGGCTCTCGTTTGTCAACAACGTTTTCGGTCACCACACCTAGTCCTCACACGGCTATTCGGCGACGCTTTCTCGCCAAAGATGCGTAGGGCGACTGGCTGACGGATTCCTGTCGACTCCTCACGCTCAGCCACGCCACTGACGCGGCCTCAGGGCTGGCGAAGCGTCGCCCCAGGACTAGGTGACGGGACTGCTCCAGCCAGGGGACGACTCGCGCGGGAGCCGCCCGCCCTCGGGCCGCGCCGAGCCGATATCGATCGACCTTCGGTCCAATTTCATTCAGGACGAACGAAGCGCCTCGGTGACGACGTCGTCCGCCAGAACTTCCCCTGGATCCCACGTTGTGGGGATGAACGCCCCGAGACATGCCCTGAAGGGGCCAACCCGTCGACGCCTGCTACGTTCGGCCGTCGTTGATGCAGTTCAACAGCAGGTGGATGAACAGTCCGCCCGAGCCACCCGTCCCGCGGCGTGCTGACCCCCGACACGGACCACGGACCACGGACCACGGACCACGGTGCGCGGCCGCGGCCACGCCAACCTGACGCCTCCGCACGTAACCCACCCGTGCGGCATCACCGGTTCGACCAGGGCGATCGAAACGAGGTCGGTTTGCAGCACTTCCGCAGGCCGTGGTAAGGTCCCTGCAACGTCGCAGCCTGCGGAGGAGTGGGCTCGGCCGCGAAAGAGAACCCCAGCTCAAGATCGCGACCCGCCGACGGTCCTGACCCACGCACCCCGCGCGTTCCGCCGCGCACGGACCGTCCCGCCAGGAGAACGTATTGCTGAACGCCGTGGGCGGCGTCGTGCGTGGAATCGCACGAGATCGCTCGAACGGGCCTGATCGCACCGCGACCAGTCCGACACCACCCGCGACCGTGCGACGCGCACATCGCCGCGCGATCATCGTCGCGCGCAGGCTCGCCGATCACATGACCGCGACCCCGCGCGCCATCGCGCGCGCCGAGCATCACGCCCGAGCCGAGCGCCACGCGCGCATGGAGCGTGAGGCGGCGATGGCCCTCGGGCACGCGCCCGGCCGCACCGGCCCGGCGGCCTTCACGAAGCCCGCGGCGCCCGCCGACGCAGCCGCCGCGACCCCGGCGCCCCTTGCCAGGGCCGCGACCGGACGCGCTACCACCCGCAAGCGCCCTTCTGCCCGCCGCCGCCTCTATCGCCGGCACATGGTCATCCGGATGACGTCGGATCGGGCGCTCCCGATCGCGATCGCGATGATCGTCGTTCTCGCGGCCGGCGTGAGCCTCGCCCCGGGCGCCGCGCCCGTCGGCGCGAACCAGGTCGCCGCCCTGGATGATGCCGCCGCCCCGCGACTCGCCGTCGGTGGTGGCGCGAACGGCTTCGAGGAGTTCGATGGCCCGGCAGCCGATGAGGAGCTCGCGGCCGCCGGCATCCCCGTCGACGACGGCACGCTCTACAAGCCCGTCGCGGTCGACACCAGCGTCAAGACCTCCGCCGGGATGCTCCAGCACTACACCGTCAAGGACGGCGACACTCTCACCGCCATCGCCAATCGCTTCGGCGTCTCGATGATGACCGTCTGGTGGGCCAATGACCTGACCCTCGAGGACCAGAAGGAGCTCAAGGCCGGGCGGGAGCTGACGATCCCGCCGGTCTCCGGCCTCGTCGCCACCGTCGAGGCGGGTGACACCCTCGAATCGATCGCCGCGGCGAACAAGGTCGAGCTCGAGGACATTATCCAGTCCAACCAGCTGGACGACCCCAACCTGATCGTCGGCCAGGTCCTGCTCATTCCGGGCGCCAAGGGCGATCCGATGCCCACGCCGGAGCCCACGCCCAAGCCGACCCCCAAGCCCCGCAGTGGCGGCGGTGGCGGCGGGTTCGTCCCGACCAGCGGCTCGTGGGCGTGGCCCGTCCCGAGTGGCTACGTCAGCCAGTACTTCCACTACGGTCACTACGGCGTCGACGTCGCCGCCGACTACGGCAGCTCGATCGTCTCGCCCCGGGCGGGCGAGGTGGTCTTCGCCGGCTGGAAGAGCAACGGCGGCGGCTACCAGGTCTGGATCTACCACGGCAACGGCATCTACAGCGGCCACCACCACATGTCCTCGGTCCTCGTGTCCACGGGCCAGTCCGTGGCGAAGGGCCAGCGCATCGGACGGGTCGGGTCCAGCGGCTGGGCGACCGGCCCGCACGACCACTTCGAGGTCTGGGTGGGCTACCCGTGGAAGTCGGGGTCGTATCGGGTCAACGCGCTCCGCTACTACTGATCGAGCGATCCGCCGGGTTGGCGGATCGGCGACGGCGGCGTGCGATGATGGCGGCGAATGTTCCTCGATCGAGTCAAGGTCTTCCTGCGCGCCGGCGATGGCGGCGCGGGCGCCTCGACCTTCCGGCGTGAGGCCCACGTGCCTCGCGGCGGCCCTGACGGTGGTGACGGCGGCCGCGGCGCGTCCGTGTACCTTCGCGTCGACGCCGGACAGACGACCCTGCGCGACTTCCAGTACAAGCACCACTTCCGCGCGGAGGTCGGTGGCGGCGGGCAGCGCGCGAACCGCCACGGCAAGGCCGGCGACGACCTGATCCTCGACGTCCCCCCGGGGACGGCCGTCTACGACGACACGACCGGCGAGATCCTCGCCGACCTCGTGGCGATGGGCCAGCAGGCGATGGTCGCCCGCGGTGGCCGGGGTGGCCTCGGCAACGTCCACTTTGCCACGTCAACCCACCAGGCGCCGCGGCATGCCCAGAAGGGTGAGCCCGGCGAGGAGCGCTGGGTCCGCCTGGAGCTGCGGCTGATCGCGGACGTTGGCCTCGTGGGGCTGCCGAATGCCGGGAAATCCACGATCCTTGCGGCCGTGACCGCGGCCACGCCCAAGATCGCCGACTACCCGTTCACCACCCTGGAGCCGAATCTCGGCGTCATGGACCTCGACCCGGGCCGCGATGGGCGCGACAATCGACGCCCCACGGTCGCCGACGTGCCGGGCCTGATCGAAGGGGCGAGCGCCGGGGCCGGACTGGGCCATGCGTTCCTGCGCCACGTCGAGCGGACGCGGGTGCTGGTCCACGTGGTGGACGGCGCGGACCGCGATCCGGAGTGGTCGTTCACGGTGATCCGGGACGAGCTGGAGGCGCACGATCCGGCGTTGCTCGAGAAGCCGATGCTCATCGCGTTCAACAAGATCGACCTGCCGGGCGCCGCCGATGCCTGGCCCGCGTTCCGGAAGGCACGGGAGCGAGACGGTCTCCTCGCGGTCGCGATCTCCGCCGCCACCGGCGACGGGGTCAAGGAGTTCAAGGCAGCCCTGGCGGACCTCCTGCCGGGGTTCGATGAGCTGGATTCGCCACCGGATCCCTCGGGTGTCGTGGTCCATCGGCTGGACGCCTCCCCCGATCGCGTCAGCGTGCGACAGGAGTCGGAGGACGTCTTCCGGGTGATCGGTCGCAAGATCGAGCGGATGGCGTCGCAGACCAACTTCGAGATCGAGGAATCGGCCGAACGGTTCCAGCGAGACCTCGTCCGCTCCGGTGCCGACGCCGAGCTCCGCCGGGCGGGGATCAAGGCCGGCGACACGGTGCTCGTCGGCAGCGTCGAGCTCGAATGGGAGGCCGAGCCCTGGGCGGCTCGCAAGTGACGCGAATCGGGGTCATGGGCGGGACCTTCGATCCCATCCACGTCGGACATCTCGCGATCGCCGAGGAGGCCCGCGAAGCGCTGGAGCTCGAGACCGTCCTGTTCGTGCCCGCCGGTCAGCCGCCGCACAAGCGCGCCGACGAGGTGACCAACGTCGAGCACCGGCTCGCGATGGTCGAGCTGGCGATCGCCGACAACCGGGCGTTCGAGCTCAGCCGGATCGAGATCGATCGGACGGGGCCGTCCTACACGGTCGACACGCTCGAGGCGCTCGCCCGCGCCGAGAGCGACGGCGCCGAGGAGTGGCCCAGCCCGGAGCTGACGCTCATCCTCTCCGCGGAGACCTTCGCCGAGCTGCCGACCTGGCACGAACCGGAGCGGCTCTTCGAGGCCGCGTCGATGGCGGTCGTGCCGCGGGAGGGATACCCTCCGCCGGACCCGGCATGGCTCTCGAGGGTCTTCCCAGGTCGCGAAGCGCGCGTCACCTACCTCGAAGGACCGCGCCTTGGGCTGTCGTCCACCGCGATTCGCGCTCGCGTGGTCGCCGGCCGATCGATCCGCTATCTCGTGCCGCGAGCCGTCGAGGCCTGGATCGCGGACCATGGGCTCTACACCAACCGGAGGACCGCATCGACGTGACCGAACCCGCCAGGAATCCGAAGGGCTTGCCGACTCGCGTCGCGCCCGCGCGCCCGAAGAAGGGCGCGGACGTCGCCGTGCCCGAGGAGATGCCCGCGCTCGACCTCGCGCGGAAGATCGTCGAGCTCATCGAGGACAAGAAGGCTGCGGACATCGTGCTGCTCGACCTGACCGGGCTCACGAGCGTCGCGGACTACTTCGTCATCGCCTCCGGCGGCTCCGAGCGCCAGCTGGACGCGATCGCCGATGGCGTCATCTCGGGGATGCGGGACGAGAAGGTCCACGCCTACGGGCGCGAGGGCACCGCGGCGTCGCACTGGGTCCTGGTCGACTTCGGCTCGGTCATCGTCCACGTCTTCACCCCGCCCGAGCGCGACTACTACTCCCTCGAGCGCCACTGGGCAGAGGCCAAGACGATCCTTCGCGTCCAGTAAGGGACCCTTGCCGATCGGTTGGATCGGCGGGCGTACGGGGTGGTCCCGGTACCTGCGGGTCATGTTGGGCTGATCGGGGTGGCCGCACGATCCCGGCATGTCAACCGGCCGCGACCGATGTCCCGCCTGCACCCGGCTGCTGATCAGCACCCGGTTCGATGCGACCTTCCGCCTGCCCGACCAGAGCGAGCGGCTGTGCTTCGGCATCCCGGGCGGGCTGTGCTCCGACTGCCACCAGCTCTACATCGATCCCGACCTCATCCAGCTGCTCGACCTCGGCAGCGGTCGCTGCACCTTCGCGATCGAGTCGGACCTCGTGCTCCAGGAGCGCGCCTGGTCGATGTGACCGCCGCCGCCTGAGGCGGTGCGGTTCCGGGTCAGCCCGTGGCGACCCGATCGGTGATCCAGAGATCGAACCCGAGGCGATCGCGCGCCTCCGTCGAGCGGCGGCCGCCGACGCCCTTGACCTGCGCGTCCAGCTCCACCAGGCCCTCGAGCGCGCCATCGAGCTCCGGCCCGGTCCAGCCTCGCGCCTGACGGATGAGGGTGTCCGCGCGGAACGGCACGAGGCGCATCGACCGAACGAGGGACCCCGGGACCTCGCCGCGCTCCAGGCGGTCCTGGGCCTCGATCAGCTCGCGGATCCGGCGATGGAGCACCGCAAGCAGCACCGGCGCGGGCTCGGTCTCGATCAGCCGCTCCAGGAGCTCGAGGGCGCGGGAGCGCTGGCGCATCGCCACCGCGTCGACAAACGCCCACATCGAGCCCGGGACGACCTCCGGCACGAGCGCCTGGACGTCCTCGACGGTTACGGGGCTGGCGTCGATTCGGAGCAGCGCGAGCTTCTCGAGGTGCATGACCGCGGTGCGGCCCTGCTGCTGGCGATCGACGTCGCCCTCGCGGACGTAGCCGCCGACCCGCGTTGCGAGCCCCTTCGCTGCACCGGGTCCCATGGCGATCTCGCGCTCGCGCGCGCGAGCCGCGATCCAGTCCGAGAGGCCGGCTTCGCGCGGCGCCCGCACCTGGACGATCGCGCCACCGTACTCGCGGATGGCCTCCGACGCGACCTTGCTCGACGGCTCGCGGTCGGTGGACCGCGTCTCGTCGACGATCGCCAGGCCGTTGCCGGGGGCCACGTTGGCGAGGGTCTCGAGGAACGCCTTCTTGCCTTCCGAGCTCCGGGTCAGCACGCCGACGCCGCGCAGGATCGCGACGCTTCCGGCACCAAACATCGAGCCGGTTGCCAGTCGCTCCCGAATCTCACCGAGGAGGCGGGCGGGGTCGGCGCGCTCGTCGGGCCGCCAGCGCTCCGGCGCGCCGTCGGGGAAGCGGTTCGCATCGTTCCGGAAGGCATCGAGCGCGGCATCGAGGCCATACGCGTCGTCGCCCCAGAGATACGCCAGGGGCGCCGTTCCGCGGCTCGATTCGGTGGCCGGGCCGCGGGACATCGCCATCGGGTCGATGGTATCGAAGGGCCAGCTCGTCACCGGTGATCACCTCGGACAGACGCGGGTAGGGGAGCGGCTCGAGCCGGGCAAGGGCGGCAGCTGCTCGGCCCCCCAGCGCGACGCCAGCCGGACCGGGCGCCTCCGTCACCGGCGGTCGCCAAGCAGCCCGCGGCAAGGGTGAGAGGGTGTTCGGAGCCACGGGGACCGCGCAAGGAAAGGGGATGACCCGCGACGGGATCACCGCTGCGGCATTGACCACGCCGGCGCCCCTCGAGGCGGCGATCGGCCTGGGCGTCGGCCTCGGCTTCTCGGGCGGCGCGGGCCGGCCGCCGCTGGCGTGGACTCGCATCGACGGGCCATCGAACACGACCTCCACTGTGCCGTCACGGTCGGTCCGATACGTCCGATCCGTGATTGCCTCGAGCCGCTGGATCGTCGACGGCGCCGGGTGGCCGTAGGGATTGCCGGTCCCCGCGGACGCAACCGCGACCTCCGGGCGGACCGCCTCGAGGAACGGCTCGGTCGATGCGGTCTTCGAGCCGTGGTGGGCGACCTTCAACAGGTCGACCGTCGGAAGCCCGCGCGGGAGCAGGATCGGGTCGATGTCCTCCTCGATGTCGCCGGCGAGCAGGAAGCGGTGCGATCCGATCTCACCGAGCAGCACGATCGAGACGTTGTTGATTCCGGTGCCCGAATCGGAGGGCTCGCGCGGCACGCGGTTCGCATCCGGCCAGAGGACGCGGAAGCGGATCTCGTCGATGGTCAGGCGATCGCCCGTCGAGAGTCGGCCTCGTGGCGGGCCTCCGGAGCCGAGCAGCTCCTCCCAGGCGCGATACCCGGGGCCCGGCCCGAGCATCCCGGGCTCGTACACGCGCCCCACCTCGAACCGCTCGAGCAGCCGCGCGAGCCCGGCGACGTGGTCCTCGTGGGGATGCGTCAGGACGATGGCATCGATCCGGCGGTCCCACGGCGCGAGCCGCTCCCCGAGCACGGCTAGCAGCCGCCCCGGCTCCGCGCCGCCATCCACGAGCATCCGGCTGCCGCGCCCGCTCTCCACCAGGATGGCGTCACCCTGCCCGACATCGAGGACGATCACGCGTGCCGCGCCGTCTGGTCGATGGGCGAGGACCACGACCAGGCCGAGGGTCGCCCACGCCAGCGCCAACGCGACGACCTTGATTGGCCGCGAGTGAAGCGGTGAGGTCGCCGTCTTGCCGGCGGTGGCTGCCTTCGGGCTGCGCCGCGCCGCTGACCGCGTGGTTGATTCGCCTCGACCGAACGCCCGGCCGATCCGACCACGCCACCAGGCGATGCCGTAGATCAGGATCGCGGAGATGACCGCCGCAGCCAGATCCCAGGGCGCGGTGAGCTCGAGGCTGGCGAGCGGCAGCCCCGCGCCGAGCCGCACCGCGGCCACCATGGCGGCATAGAGCGCCCACGCCGGCAGCCCGACGACGGCGCCGATCGCGGCCGGCACTCCCGCCCCCACCAGGACGCCCACGCCGAGGGCAAGCGCGCCGAACGCCATCGCCGCCGGCACGAGCGGCACCACCACGAGGTTCACGAGCGGCGCGACCAGCGAAAGCCGGCCGAAGTCGAGCAGCACGATGGGCGTGGTCGCCGCCTGGGCTGCGAGTGACACGCCGAGGGTCTCCGCGAAGAAGTGCCGCAGGCGACCCGGCTCCATCCCGGCGAGGCGCGCGCTCATCGACGTGCCCCAGGCCAGGATCCCGGCGGTCGCGAGGACCGACAGCCGGAAGCCGGGGTCGTCGACCGTCGCGGGATCCAGCAGCAGCAGGATCGAGACGGCCCAGGCGAGCGCGCTCGCCGCGGTGCCCGGCCGTCCGAGCTCCCGGGCGAGCAGCGCCACGCCGGCCATCACGCCAGCTCGTACAACCGAGGACGACGGCCCGACGAAGGCCACGTAGGCGACGATCGCGACGATGGTCAAGATGGAGCGCCGGCGCCGCCCGATGCCACCGGCGACGGCGGCGAGCGTCGACGCAACGATGGCGATGTTCCAGCCCGAGATCGCCACCACGTGGCTTGCTCCCGCGGTGGTGAAGTCCTTCGCGAGATCGCGGTCAACCCGGTCGCGCAGTCCGATCAGCACGCCTGCCGCGAGGCCGGCCTCCGGCTCGGCCATGGTCCGGTCGAGGCCATCGGACGCGCCGCGCCGCAGGCTCTCGAGGAACGCCGCGATCGACTGCGTGGCCGGCAGGAGCTCGACCGAATCCGCCCGGAGCGTCCCGATGGCACCGATCCGGGCCAGGTACTCGCCGTAGTCGTCCTCGGGTGGCGGCTGGATCCGGCCCTCGAGCTCGACTCGGTCGCTCGGTACCACGGGCGGGAACCCGGGCAACGTCGCCGCGACCAGGAAGACCGGTGGCCCCGAGATGAGGACGACGGCGGGCCGCGACCCGGCGCGCTCCGGTCCGATCGACTGCACGGTGCCGACCCATGGCCCAGCTCCCGAGGGAATCGCGATCGGCGTGACGGTCTCGCCCGCGCCCGCGACCGCCCGGAGCCCGATGGCGACCGCACCGAGGCCCAGCAGCGTGAGTCGAAGTGCGAACTGGCCAATCGACGGGCTTCGGCCGGCCGGTCCCGCGAGGATGCGGGCCAGCAGCCCGGCCGCAATCGCAAGTCCCGCGACCGAGATCGTGACGCGGGGCGGCGCGGTCGCCAACGACAGCGCACCGGCCGTCGCACCGAGCGCGACCCACGCCGCCCGCGGCATCGGACGTGTCCGTCCCGATCCTCAGCCGACCGTGACCAGCACCTTCAGGCTCTCGAACGTCTTCTCGCCGACGAGACCGCGCTCGCGAAGCTCCTCCACCGTCTTGAAGGGCGCCGACGCTCGCGCCTCGATGATCTTCCCGGCCGTCACCGGCCCGATGCCGGGCAGCGTGTCGAGCTCCGACTCGCTGGCGCTGTTCAGGTTGACCAGGCCGCCGTCCGACCTCGATCCGCCGCCCCCGGACGCGCCACCGCCCTGCCCGCCCCCGGCCGGAGCGGGATCGTCTCGCGAGGGCACGCGAATCTGCTGGCCGTCCGTGACCGCGGCTGCCAGATTGAGCTCCAGGCCCACTCGCTCGACATCCACGCGTGGCCCGAAGCCCCCCGCGGCATCGATGGCATCGCCGACCCTCGCTCCCGTGCCAAGGTGATAGATCCCGGGTTTCGCGACCGCGCCGGCGACGTCGACCACGACCTCACCGCCGCCGAACGCGACCTGATCCCCAGGATCCGGGCTCCCGACGGCGACGCCCGGCCCCTGCACCACCGACCCACCGCCGCCCGCCAGGAGCAGCACGACGGCAAGCCCACCGATCGCGATCGCGCCGACCACGCCGGCGATCGCAAGTCGGAGATCGAGCAACGCATGGGACCGAGGCGCGTTGCCGCCACCCGTGCCCGGCGCGCCCGGTGATCCGCCATCGACAGTGGAGGGCGCGTCGAACACGCGCCAGGCTGGGGTCGAGGAATCCACGAGCGCCTCGTCCGGCAGGGTGTGGGCGGGCGGTGCAGGTGATCTCGGCGGGCGGCTCGTCCAGCTGCTCGGCGGTAGTCGACGGGCGACTCGGCGGGCCGGAAGGTCAACGTCCGGTCCGTCGGGGCACTTCGTCGGACCGGACGTCTGCGCGAAACCTACAGACGTCCGCTTATCTGCGGCTTATGTCGGCCGCCTGGAGCGCCTCCCAAGGCACCCACTGCGCGCCGTCCCACCAGCGATGCCACGTCTTCCCGTCCACGCCGCGCGCGTAGACGTCCAGCCGCTCGGGGCCCCACGAGGAGGCGGCCGGCGTGGACGCGGGATCCAGCTCGCCGCCCAGCGTCTCCCAGCCATGCCAGTACGTCCGATCCCAGTAGCGGTTCCAGAGCTCGCCGTCGTCCATGACGGCGAAGACCTCCATCTCGCCCTCCCCCCAGGCGACGACCGTGGGCCCGGACGCGAGCGTCCCGCCCAGCGACTCGGCCTCCGCCCAGGCGCCGGAGATCCACGCGGAATGCCAAAGGGCCCGGTCGTCGTCGACCCAGAAGAGGTCGAGGCGGCCGGAGCCCCAGGAGGTTGCGGCGAGACCTCGCGGTGATCGAGGTCCGGGCGTCGTGGTCTCGGTCATGGCCTCGGACGATACGAGATCGTCCAGCCAGCCGAGCGGTCAATTTGCCGAATCAGCAGGCGAGGGCACGTCCGACGCCGACTTCGGTCGAGCGGTGGGCGTTCCGCTCCGCGCGGGCGGCCTCGATGCTCGGATCGAGCGATCGGGCTGCCGAGGCGAAGGCGTTGCCGAGCCGGCGAGCGCCACCACCGAGGTTCCGTCGGATCGCCGAGACGTTCGGCTCACCCGGGGTGAGGAGCCTGGCCCGGCGGCCGAGCTCGGCCTCCTCGAGGAGGTTCTGCTGGTGGAGCGCCGCGATGTACGGTGCGAGTGCGTTCATGGTGGGTTGATCTCCGATTCCGAGGTTCGTTGGGGGCTTATTGGCCTGGACCCGCCTAGCGGGCGTGGTCGTCCCCGTACGACGGTCGTGAATCCGTCCCCCACAGTGCCGCTGCGAAGCCGAGGGCGGTCAGGATTCCCATCGACAGGACGATGGCGATGATGGGAGCCATCCGGCACCTCCGAGCTAGTCCGTAACCCCTTCTGAGGTTCTCTCTGGTTACTAGGTGAACTCTAGGGCCTTGCGCGTAACCTGTCAAGCGCTGTAGAGTGGTTAGCGACATGCCAAACATCGTTCCCGCCGAGCACTCGCACGGCATCGATCTGGAGTCGGCGCTCGACTTCTTGAACACGCTCCACCCCGGTCACGGCCGAACCGATGACCAGCACCAGACAGACGAGCACCTCGAGAAGCCCGCGGACGCCGCGGTCTGGTTCCTCGAGCACGA